>JAADHO010000340.1 GCA_013151775.1 Deltaproteobacteria bacterium
CTTTCACCCGCAGGAACAGCGCAGCTAGACGTCGATTCGAAATCCAGGGGTAGCTGGACCTCTTCACCTTCGTCGTCGCGACGCACCATGCGGCCCAGCCTACGCTGAATCACCATTCAGACAAGTGGCCACGCCTCGGCCAGCGGGTCCGCACGCGCGCGCCGATCAGCGCCCGCATTGAACCGCGCTAACGGCGGAGATCATGCCCGCACGCACCTCGACCTCGATCGCGCGCAGGGCGCCGTCTGCGTCCATGCGCGGCAGGCCCGTCTCGACGGCGCCGCAGCCCGTGAGCGCCGTCGAGCTGAGCTCGTAGCGTCCCGGGGGCACGTTGAAGAACAAGGCCAAGCCGTCCGCGTCGGTCGCCGTGGCCGCTGGAGCTGGCACCCGCGCGACGAAGTACGTGGGGTCGTAGGTCGCTCCGTCGGACAGGCGGCTGAGCACCATGATCGCACCGCTGGCGTCGCCCCCGGTGGCCGGCAGCAGGCCCACGCCGACGTGACCGGCGCTGGCGTCCATGGTCAGGCCGAGGCTGGCGAAGACGAAGTCGAACTCGTCCGTGCGGGAGAGCCGGACGGCCAAGGAGAAGTCGCGCGTGCCCGTGGCCACCAGGCCGAGGTTCGGGACGTAGCCGTCGGCGCGAATGACGGTGGTCACCTCGGCGTCGGGAGGCAGCGGCAAGGTGGCGAAGCCGTTGCTGTCGACCGGGAAGCAGCCGCAGTCGAAGGGCGCCTCCACGCAGACCTCCGCGGACACCACGGGCCGCGGCGCGTTCCACGGCAGAGCGGTCTGGGCGCGCATGTCGAGATCGACCGACGGACCCTCGAAGCAAGCGGGGGTATTGCCTCCGCCGCAGGCGAGCACCAGCGGGAGGCAAAGGACCGAGATTCCCAGCGCACACTTCACGTGGCGGAGCATGACGCCTCGCAAGCGCCGGACGCAAGAGCTCACTCCCCTTCGACGAAGACCGGGCGCTGCACGTCCGAGGTGAACTTGATGAAGGACATCAGCTCGCCCGGCGTCAGATCTCCGCCGTCGACGCACACGCCGCGGGGGCTCTTGGAGACCACGCCCTGGCGCAGCACGGCGTCCTCCACCCCGACCAACTCGACCCCGCAGATGCCCGCCTGATCGATGGAGAAGGCCTGCACGGAGGTGGTGCCGCCCTCGATCCGCAGGCCCACGGCGCTGGTCCCCGAGGGCACGCGGCCGTCCACCATCAGGTCCGAGATCAGCAGCGAGCCGCCCAAGACCTCGATGCCGTAGAGCAGGTTCAGGCGCAGCAGGATGCGGCTGCCGCGCACCGTGCCCGCAGCCTCGACCCGCAGCGCGGCTCCCGAGACCACGCCCCGCGAACGCACCTGCGTGACCACGAGATCTTCCGTCACCAGCATGCCGCCCAGGACGTGCACGCCCACGCCCTCGGCGCGTTGAATGAAGGCGCGGCGCAGCTCCATGGATCCGCCGCGCAGGAGCACACCGGGCCCACCGTCCGCGTCACTCCAGAGGTCCTCGGCGACCAGGCAGGCGTCGACCTGACCTCCGCAGTCCACGTCGAGCACACCGCCCGCGGTCCGAAGCGTGGCGAAGCCCGCGACCCGCGTCTGGGAGCCCGGGATCACGCGCAGGCCGACTCCATCGACGTCCGCCAGCCAGCTCGCCTCGAGCTCGAGCACGCCCGCCACGCGTAGCGCGTCTCCCTCGAGCTGGCGCGCGGACCAGCCGTGGATCTGAGCGCTCGCGCCCGCCTCCACGTCCAGCGCCAGGGAGTCCGCTCCGCGCAGCTGCGCGACGTCGAGCCGCTCCGCCACCACGCTCGCCCCGTCGACCACGCGCAGAGCTGTGCCCGCAACGCCCGAAATGGCCAGCGAGTCGAGGCGCGTGTCCGTGGCCTCGACAACGACGCCCGCGAGCGGCGAAGGAGCTGCGGCGTCGAGGCCAAGGGTCACGTCGCGCAGCGCGGCGCCCGGCGCGCTCAGACGTACGACGACGCCTTCCCCCTCGGAAGAGATGTGCACCTTGTCCGCACACACACCCCGCAGGGTGATCGACCTACTCAGCGCGATGGACTCCATGTAGAGTCCCTCACCGACGATCAGCGTGTCCCCGTCGCGGGCGACCGCGAGCGCCTCCGCCAAGGTCGAGAAAGGTCGGTCCGCCGCGCCGCTTCCGCCGGGAGGCGCGCCCGACAGGACATGGAGCGCGCCGACCGGCACGTCCGAGGGCCAGGTCCCCGCCTCCGGACAGGCGGCTCCCAGGGGCGCGCAGCCGCTCTCCCCCGGAAACGAGAGCTCACCCTCGGGACAGGACGGTGGCCCCACGATGCCCGACGCGTTGGGGATCCAGGGCGAGCAGCGCGCGTCTTGGGTCAGGTCGCCGAGCTGAGCCACGAAGCTCAGCGAGCGCTCCGAGTCCTCGTAGCAGGGCACGAGGTTCGCCGGGCGCACGGCGTCGGCCACGGGGCAGAAGTCCGCGCAGCTGAGCTCGGCGCAGTCGAGGCGTCCGTTGAGATCGTCGTCGAGGCGGTTCTGACAGCTCATGGCGTCGTCCTCGGCGCGCACGTCGGGAAAGCTGGCGACCACGCTGCACGAGGCGATCGCCGCGCAGCAGACGCACACGCAGCAGACGACGACGCGAGAACGCCACCCGCTCATCGCGCACCCTCGGAGACGTCCGCGCTCGACGTATGCGTGCCGGCGCCGCCGAAGCTGAAGCGCAGCAGCAGAGTGGCCCCGGCGAGCAACACGCCCGCGCCAAGCAGCGCGTCGGCGCTGAACCCGAGGCGGCGCCCACGCTGCCTCAGTCCGCGCAGATCTCCCTGCGCTAAGCTGCCCAGCCGGTGCTGGAAGCGATCGCGCGCGCGCAGGGCAGCCACGCCGGCGATCGCGCCTCCGGCGAGCAGCGCCGCAGCGAAGCTGCCCAGGCCCCAGATCAGGCCTCCGCGCGTCCGAGGTATCTCCGCCAGGTGCACGCGCACCCACGTCTGCCGCGCCGCCGTGGTCGTGACCGTGCCCTCCCAGGCCACGCGGCCCGGTGCCGTCACCGCCAGCCGGTGAGTGCGCACGCTCAGCCCAGGTGCGGCCAGAGGCGTGAACCCAGCGGGCAGTCCGTCGATCTCCACCACGGCGTTCTCCACGTCGGCCGTGACCGTGAGCGAGGATCTGGAAGGTGGTCGGGGCTCGGGCTCGGCGTCTACGTGACTCGTGGCGTCCGCCACGATCCGGACGGCGCGACTGAAGGGTCGATGACCAGGAGCCACGAGCTCGAGTCGGTAGTCGCCGGGGAGGAGCGCCTCGCCGAAGGGGGTGTCGCCCTCAGCCACGGCGACGCCGCTGGAGGCGAGCACACGAACATGCCCCGGCACACTCGACTCGACCTCGACCCGTCCACGTATGCGCTCCGGAGCCAGCTGGGCCCGCACGCTGCGCCCACGGCGCGCCACGACCTCGACCTCCGCGCGCCGAAAACCGTCGAGCTCGACCCACACGCGGTGGCGCCCGGCCGGCAAGGCCAAGACCCGTGGGGTCGTGCCCCAGACGCCGTGCTCCGCTTGGTCCACGAAGATGCGGGCGCCGGGCGGCGAGCTGTCCACCCGCACGCGAGCCACGCGCCCCTCGAGCTGATGCAGCGTGCGCTCGGCGAAGGCGCGTCGGCCCGCGGCGCCGGTGGCGTCATCCTCGCCGGCCAGGTACTCGGCCAGAAACAAGAATGCGTCCTCGTCGCGATGAAGCTGCAGGAAGCACAGGCCGACGTTGTAGACGGTGCGTGGGCTGGGGCTCAGACGCTGGGCGTCGAAGAATTCCTGGAGCGCCCGCTCGTAGCGCCCCGCGGCGTACTCTCGAGTCCCGAGATCGTAGTAGAACCGGCTCATGGCGGCGGCGTCGGCGCGCACAGGGGCCGCACCGGCAAGCACGGCACAGGCCGCGACGAGCGAAAAGGCGGCTATTCTGGTTTGTCCCCCGACCACGAGCGACATCTTCGCGAATGGACCCCCCTCACACAAGAGCCAAGGCGCCGTTATGCTCGTGAGACGTCCTCAGGCGGCGATTGCCGTGTGGGCGTATTGTTCGATATACTGCGCGGGTCCCGTGAACGACGAAGCGGAGCGAAAGCGAGAGGGGGGTGCGCTCAGTGTACCCGGCCCAGACGAAGCGGACCGCGCGCGAGCAGTGGACGACGCGAATAGCTCTGCCCCACGGCGGCGACGCTCGGCGGCGGCGGACTCCCAGGCGTCGACCCTAGCGGGCGATCCGAGCACGGAGGAGACCTTGCCGGGCGTGGAGAGCGACGAGGCGGAGGGCGAGCTCAGCGCGGGCCAGATCCTGGGTGAGCACTATCGTGTGGAGAAACGCATCGGGCGCGGCGCCATGGGGGCCGTGTACGTGGTCGAGCACCTCGGGCTCGGCAAGCGCTTCGCGGCCAAGGTGGTGTCCGCGGCGCGCGCCAGCGACACCAACGCCGTGCGTCGACTGCGCACGGAGGCGCGCACGCTGAGCGCCATCGAGCACGAGAACATCGTCACCGTCACCCACCTCGGCCAGACGGGCGACGGGCGGCTCTTCGTGGTGATGGAGTTGCTCGAGGGCGAAGACCTCGGCGCGCGCATGCTCGCACAGCGCACGCTCGCCGCGCGCGGTGAGGCCCCGCCCTGGCTACCCGACGCGGAGGTCGGCCACTACGTCCCGCAGCTGCTCTCGGCCCTGACCGCAGCCCATCAGGCGCAGGTCGTCCACCGGGACCTGAAGCCGGACAACCTCTTCCTGGCCAAGAAGCGCGGCAAGCTGGTGCTGAAGGTCGTCGACTTCGGCATCTCCAAGATGAAGCAGCTCGAGGACGCGCCGAGCCTGACCCAGACGGGACAGATCCTCGGCACGCCCCTCTACATGGCGCCGGAGCAGGGCAAGTCCACGGCGCAGGTCGACGCCCGAGCAGACCTCTACTCCTTCGGCTGCATCCTGCACGAGATGCTCACGGGGCAGCCTCCCTTCATCGCCGACGGCGTCTACGACTGCATCGTCAAGCACGCCACGGAGACGCCCAACGCCCCGAGCATCAGCCGACCGGGGCTCTCGCCCGAGCTCGACGCCATCGTGCTGCGCTGCCTGCAGAAAAAGCCCGGCAACCGCTTCGCCAACGCCGAAGAGATCCTCGAGGCCTTCACCGAGGCGTGGTCCCATGGGCCGACGACCAGCGAGGTGTCGGGTGAGCGCCCCAAGCTCCCGGCGGCCGGCTCCGAGAGCGCGATCTTAGACGCCTCGCTGACGGAGTCCTCGCACGCGCTGGCGGGTGTGTCGGCCCTCAGCACGGCCTCCAACGAGCCTGTGGCCCAGGGGCGCGGGAGCCGTTGGCGTGTGGCGATCGGCGCTGGTCTGCTGCTGGCCCTAGCGGGCGGCTTCTACCTGACCACGAACGCGGGGCCTGCGACCGATACACAGCCCCCAACCACGCCGCCCCCAGCCACACAGCCCTCAGCCACACAGCCCCCAGCCACGCCGAGCTACCCTGATCCGGCGACGCCGATCCAGCCTCCGAACGCGGGCGATCAGGCCACGGGCGATCAGGCCACGGGCGATCAGGCCACGGGCAATCAGGCCAGCGCCCCCGTCGTGGCCGAGGTTCATCTGCGAACGTCACCTGCGGGCGTCGCCGTCTACTTCATGGGGGAGCTGCTGGGCCACACACCCCTGAGCGTCCCCATGCCCTCCTCGGGTCAGCGGATCGTCGAGCTGGCCAAGTCCGGCTATCGCATGCGCCACGCCACGCTCCGCAGCGACCAGCCCGACCCAGCGATCGTGCGCATGCGCTCGATCCGCCGGACCGCTCCCGCCTTGGCCCCTCGCTGAGGCCTCAGAGGCGCGGGTGACGCAGGATGGCGCCACCGGCTCCCACCACGTAAACGTCGCGATCTGTGGCCACGACGCGCCGCAGCTCGACACCCGCCGCGCCGAGGTCCCGCGGCTCCCACGCACCCTCGGGAGTGCGCTCGAAGGCGCCGCCGTTGGCCCCCACCGCGAAGGCCCGGCCGTTGGGGCCCAGGCCCACACCGTAGAGCGCGGGGCCGCCCTCGTGCTCCCACACGCAAGCGTCTACGCCCAGGCGGGCGATGCGCCCGTCGTCGCCCACCGCGAAATCTCCTAGAGGGAGCCTCGTGACACCCCTGAGGGTGACCTCTGGATCGCAACGCGAGACCCGCGCCGTGCCCTCCGCGAAGCGCACGACGACGCTCCTGTCTCCCACCGCCACAGCGTCGTCGGGAGCTCCGGCCACGGCCCACAGGGTGTCGATATCAGGCACGCGGCTCTCGACGAAGCTGCCCGGCGAGCCACGCAAGACGCTGCCGCGAGTGCCCACCACCAGCACCCGACCCTGTGCCGAGAGGGCGTCGCGGAAGCCCGCCCGGCTGCCCGTGTCGAGCTCCTCCACCGAGTCCCAGGTGATGCTCAGGGCGACGCCCCGGTCACCGAAGGCGAGCAACGTCGCGTCATCGAGGGCGGTCAGCGCGGACAAGGCGGCGTCCGTAGGGCTCCGGGCGCTCCTCAGCCCGCGCACGCCTTGACGCACGATGCCTCCCCAGGCGCCCACGGCGACCAGGGCGCCGCCGAGAAAGTCCACGTCGAAGAGCTGCCCCATGGGACCCGCCGTGAGCAAGCGCAGGTGATCAGTCTCCACGGTCATCATGCGCCCGCCCTTGCCGACGACGAAGGTCGCCGCCCGCGGCGCGCCGCCCACGCCGGAGAGAGGGCGCGGGGAACCGCTGTCGAGGCGCACCATGCGGCGCCCCGCGATCAGGAAGACGCCTCCGCGCTTGCCCGCGGCCACGGCGCGATCCCCGTCGCAGGCCACGTCCACCAGCCCCTCACCGTCTGCCCCGGCCACGGGGAGCCAGCGCGCCTCGGCGTCACGCCGGAGCACCAAGCCCCCGTCTCCGACCGCGTAGAGATCGGTCCCAGGGCAGCCCCCGACGGCGCGCAGAGTCGGACCTTCGGCCGGACGCTCCAGGGTGACCTCCCCGCCCGCGAGCCGGAGCACCACGCCACGCTCGCCCACGGCGTAGACCGCCTGCGCTGTGGCGTGAACCCCGAGCAGATCCATCTCGGTGGGGGTGTCGACGGCGGTCACCCCGAAGCCGCGGACGACCAGCATCGTGCCCCCCTCTCCGACCGCCACCGCGCGGGTGTCGGCGCCACGCGCGATGCTGAGCTGCAGATCCGCAGAGGCTCCAGCGTCTCCGGCGGCCAAGGGCTCGGGCGCGGAGGAGTCTCGCAGAGGCCCAACGCGCGTGACGGCGTGGAGATCTTCCTCCGTCGGGCTGCGCAGCACGCGCCCGCCGACGCTGCGATCGAGCAGGGCCATGGCCCCGTGATCGCCCACCACCAGGGCCTGCTCGCGCCCGGTGAAGGCGACGCCGAAGAGCTCGTCATCGAGTCCGCTCTGCCAGCGCAAGAGCTGACCCGACTCGAAGCGGCCCACCATGCCATGGGGACCCACCATGGCGACGCGGTTGGGTGCGCCGACGGCCACGTCGTTCCACGAGGGCATGGCCCGCGGGCGCGGGTTCACCCAACGCCAGCTCAGCCCCGGAGGCGTGGGCGCCCCGAGGGGACGCACGACCGGAGGAGCCGGAGTGGGCAAGTTGATGACGGGCCGGCGAGTGGCGCCAGGGCCCTCGCGACCGTAGAGCGCAGCGGCGACGCCGCCCACGAGCACGAGCACGAGGCCGAGCACGAAGGCCCGCAGGCGGCCGGATCGCGGCCTAGCCGGCTGCTCGTCCGGCGGCTCGATGGCCTCTTCACGACGGGCGATGTTCGCAGCCAAGGCGGTGGGCGCGTTCTCCAGGGGAGACGGGCGACGCGAGAGTACGCCCGGCTTCAAGCCCTTGACGGAAACGCCCGCCACCCGCCGAGGGGTCGCCTCGTGATCGAAGAAGGGCTCGAGGCTGGCTCGCAGCTCGCGTGCATCCTTGGGCCGCCCGTCGCGCTCCTTGGCGAGCATGCGCGCGACCAGCTCGGAGAGCGCCTCGGGGACGTCCGCGCGATAGCGCGTCAAGGGCGGCGGCGGCTCGGTGCAGATCTTCAAGACCAGCATCGGATAGGAGTCGTCCTCGAAGGGGTGCTCGCCCGTGAGCGAGAAGAAGAGGATCACCCCCAGGGCGTAGAGGTCCGCGCGCCCATCGAGGTCGCGGCTGCCCTGCGCCTGCTCCGGTGACATGTAGAAGGGAGTCCCCACCGCCGTGCCCGTGCGGGTCATCAAGGACGCCGTGTCGACCTTCTCCAAGAACTTGGAGACGCCGAAGTCGAGCAGCTTCACCTGGTCCAGAGCGTCAGCGGCGCCCTCGGCCCCGGAGACCAAGAAGACGTTGTCTGGCTTGAGGTCACGGTGGACGATGCCCGCGTCATGAGCCGCCTCGAGGGCCTCGGCGATGCCCGCGGCGATGCGCGCGGCGCGGCCCACGGAGAGCGGCGAGTCGGAGGCCAGCAGGCTCGAGAGATCCTGACCCTCGAGCAGCTCCATGACGAGGTAGGGCGTGCCATCCTCGGCCTCGCCAGAGTCGAGGGCGCGCACGATACGCGGGCTGCCGAGGGCCGCGGCGGCCATGGCCTCGCGCCGGAAGCGCGTGACGACCTCAGGGTCGTCGGCGAGATGCGCGTGCAGGAGCTTGAGCGCGACGCGCACGCCCTCGAGCTCGTCCTGCGCCTCGTAGACGACGCCGAATCCGCCACGGCCGAGGACACGATCCAGGCGATAGCGGCCGGCCAAGACCTCCCCCACGCGCCCCTTGGCCTCGTCTTCGCCGGGGGACTCCATGGAACCAAACTACGCGGACAAGGCCGCTCAGGTCAACGCCGGCGGCGGCGCGGCGCACGCATCAGACGAGGTTGTCCTTGCAGCTAGCGTACGCTACAGGCAACGGCTGGGTGGGGCGGCGGAGGTGGTCGATGATCTGCGTGACCTTGGTATACTGTCCGTCCAGATGGGCAGCACCGTGCAGTACCCGCTGAACCTGGCCTCCACAGACGCCGACGTTCCGTCCGCCGGGGTTCAGACGCCTTGAGTCCACGCCACGCCTCCGAGCCGAGCGCGGAGCGGCGCTTCCGGGCGCTGGGGCTGAGCATGCTGCCGGCGATCTTCCCGCGGGACGAGCTGGTCGTGCGACTGGCGACGCCCGAGGCGCTGACGCGTGGCGCCATCGTCGCCTATCCCGGGTCGGGCGGGCGCGTGCTGGCGCATCGAATCCTCGACGCCTCAGGTGAGCACGACCTGCTGATCCGTGGCGACTTCTTGGACGGCCTGGAGGACGTGCCTCGGGACGCCGTCGCCTACGTGGTGGTTCGGGTCGAGGGGCGCTTCGGCAGCTGGTCCCCCGAAGACCTGCGGGGCCGGCTGCTAGCGCACATGGCCCTGTCGACCGGGGGGCCCTACGCGGTCGTACGCACTGGCGTGCGTCAGCTGCTGCGCGTCGCGCTAGCCCTTCGTCGCAGCCACGCTGCGTGGGGGTAGACCCCCTTCGGACCCCACTCCGTGCAACGGCCGAGCGCTGCTCCGAGCTCTTCGATCTCCTCCCTCGTGAAGGAGTAGGCGAAGCCGAGGTGTGGCACGAACTCGAGCCGCTCGCTGGGCTCAGCGCGTCGATCCAGCAGCCGGCCGAACGCCTGCCCGGCCCGCTCCGCGCGGCTTACCTTCGGCGCTCCGGAGCTGCGCATGAAGAAGCTCGCGAGGATGGGACCGTCGGGGCTGAGCCGACACGCCGCCTCCAAGAGCTCGCCGCGGGCGCTACGCGGAAACACATGGGTGAAGCTGCCCCAGCCCAGGATCACCGCGTCGAAGCGTTCATGGGCCAAGCACGACAGCGGAGTGGAGCGTGAGCGCAAGACCGCGTCGGTCAGGTCCGCGTAGCGCCCGCACAGGACGACGCCGCGCGCGCCAGCCCGCTGAGCGCAGTGAGCAGCGGACCGCGGCCCCGGCTCGAAGGCGGTCACCCGATAGCCCTGCGCGAGCAGTGACACGACCTCCCGTCCCTCTCCGGCACCGCCCAACAAGATTCTCGCGGGCGGCGGCGGAAGGACCTCGGCAAACCACGGCCGCTCCCAGTCGTAGAGCCCGCGCTCGACTCGATCGGGTCGGAACCCCCGATCGTAGATCCGCAGCCCGATCTCCTCACGCTCGGCCGCGCTCAGGGCCACCGACGCGAGCCCCTGCAGGAAGCGACGACCCGCGACCTTTCCACGCTCGAGGGCGAGCTCCGCCCGGCCATAGCCCCAGATCAGCTGCTTGATCGCCTCGCTCCGCATGCGCGCCACGGTAGCCCCAGATCCGCGCTCCTGTCGATGCCCATCGGGCGCCCGGGGGCGCCCGGAGCTGCATGGAGAGTACCCGATTTCATTGCAAGTCATGCGGCGGGCATCTAGCATCGTAGGCGATGCCCAACGAGCCGCCATGGAATCCTTGGAGCCTGCGAGTGGTCAGCGCTGTATGCGCTCTGGGCCTCGTGTTGTGTGCGTCTTCTGCGTCCGCACAATGCGTGAATCAGCAGGGCGCCAATCAGGACGGAGCGGCCCAACCGCAAGCAGCGGAACGGGCTCGTCGGCTCTTTCAAACCGGCGCCAGGGCCATCGATCAAGGCCGCTACGCTGAAGGGGTGGACGCCTTACGTCGGTCGCTGGAGCTGTGCCAAGTGCCGGCGACCACATTCAACCTCGCCATCGCCCTGCGAGGCATGGGGGACGACGTGGCAGCAGCCAGCTTGCTGCGACGACTGCTCGAGGGTGAGCTGGCCGCGGAGCAGCGCCAACAGGTACTGGCATTGCTGGACGAGATCTCAGCCCATATGGGGAGCCTGCGCGTCACCGTCTCACCGGACGTCCCGTTCCAGGTCGGGGACACGCGCTACGAGGCGGGCACGGTGGTTCAGCTGCCGCTCAACGTCGGGCATCAACGCCTGGTGATCTCCGCCGAGGGCTTCGAGCCTCGCCACCTCGACCTCGAGGTCCGCCCCGGTGCGAGTCTCTCCGAGACCATCGAGCTGTTGCGCCCGCGGGGCTGGCTCGAGCTGCGCGCGGGCGACTCCGACACCACACTGGAGATCGTCGGCGTGGGATCCATTCGAGGCACGCTCCTGCGGCGTCAGCTGCGGCCCGGAGAGTACGAACTGCGCAGCAGCCTGGGTGATCTGGAGCGGCGCTCGAGCGCCTCGCTGAGCGCGAACCAGACGCTGCGCGTGGACATGAGCATCGAGGCGCCGAGCCGCTGGCCCCGGCGGCTGGGGATCGCCGCGGCCATCCTCGCCGTGTTGGCCGTGGGCGCGCTGATCGCCTGGCGCGTGGCCTCGCGTCCCCGCCCGACCACCGATCCCACGTGGGGCCGGATCGACCTGAACTGAGCCACCGCGATCAGCCAGCCATCGGCGCTCGCCTCGCGGACACCCGCAGCTCAGCGGCCGGGCCACATCCATGGAGACGGGCTGCCGGACATGGCGCTCGGGGACATGGCGCTCGGGGACACGCCCGAGCCACTTCGAGGCGGACGGCGACGATGACCTCGACCCTTGGCTCCGCCTCGTCTCTTGGTCGTGTGCGCCCCGGCCAGCATCGAGGCTGGAGGAGCAGAGTTCGCAGCCGCCGACTCCTCAGCCTGCGTCGCGGGCGCGGCCGTCGCGGGCTCCTCGGTCACCGCCACAGGGGGCGGTGGAGCGGCGACCGTGACGCTAGGCGCCGGAGCCTGCTGCGCCAGAGGCTCGCGACCACCGACCACGGCCACGGTCAAGGCCACGCCCAGAGCGAGGGACACGGCGGCGATGCCGACCCCGATCACCAGCCTGCGCCTGGACGCGTTGGGCAGGTGTGAGGCCTTCTGCTGAACCCGCACCATCTCGTCCATGCCGACCCGGATCTTGGCGTGATCGTCGTCGCGAGCGCCTGAAAACGTCTCTTGCATGAAGTCGGCCACGGTCACCGCGCCCTCCTCCGCGATCAGATCGGCCAGCACGTCCTGAAGCGAGTCGACCACCTCGGCCGCCAGAGGCGGGCGATGCTCACGATCCTTGGCCAAGAGCCGAAAGAGCAGCTCGGAGAGAGCGGAGGGGATGTCTCGGCGAAGCTCACCGATGTCGGGCGGCGGATCGTAGAGGATGCTCTGGATGACGGTGTCGTAGTCCCCGGAATACAGCCTGCGCCCGCTCAGGGTCTCGAAGAGCACGATGCCCAAGGAGAAGAGATCCGAGCGCCTGTCGACGCGCTCGAGCCGCAGCTGCTCCGGTGAGGTATAGCCCTTCTTGCCCTTGAGAACGCCCGTCCTCGTCTGGGTGGAGGCGCCCCACACCTTGGCGATGCCGAAGTCGGTCAGGCGACTCACGCCGTCGAACCCCACGATGATGTTCTGGGGCGAGACGTCCCGATGGACGAGGTTCAGCGCGCGCCCCGCGCCATCCCGCAGCTCGTGCGCTGCGTGCAGGCCCGCGGCCACCTGCGCGGCGATGCGGACGCAGACCTGAACGGGAATCCGGCGCTCAGAGCGGATGACGGTCTTCAGCACGTCACGCAGCGAGCGGCCCTCGATGTACTCCATCACGAAGTAGGGGCCCTGCAGGTCGCGCCCGACGTCCAGCACGCTCACCACGTTCGCGTGACGCACGAGCCCTCCGAGGCGAGCCTCGTCGAGGAACATCTTGACCAGCTCGTCGTCCTCGCGGAGGTGCGGATGCAGGCGCTTCAGGGCGTAGAGTCGCTCGAAGCCCTCGGTACGCCGCACCACCAGCTCGACCGTGCCCATGCCCCCCTTCGCCAGGGGCAGCACCACCTCGTAGCGCTCGGACTCGAGGGTCGACTGAAGCGACGGCTGGGACATCCTGCCCGAGTGTAAAGCATCGCTACCGCTGGTGTTAGCTGAGGACGCTTCGCCCATGGAAAGACCTCCGCGGCCAGCATGGATCCGGCGACCCGCCAGCGCGCTCACCTCGCTTGCGCCGATGGCTCGCTCGAGACCATCTCTGCTAGGCTCCGGGCCTGCGATGCCATGATATCTCCCGACGAGCAACGGATTCGAAAAGCGTTCGAACTCGGACATCCCGGTCCCCTGGCGAGCTGCTTGGCCACACCGGGTTCGATCACGCCGAGCTGGTTCGAGGCGACTCTGGCGGCGGGACGCCTGCTGGGCTGGAAGGAGACGGGGAGCTGGCCTCCCCTCGCTCGGCCCGAGCCCGCGAGCGCCGCACCCGACCGGCGAGCGGACTACCTCGCGGCCAGCTTTCGCTGTCGACTGGCGCTGCTCGAGCTGCGCCCAGGCCGCGCCCGGGTGTCGCTGAAGCAGCTCGAGCAGCGGCTCGATCCCGAGCGCTTGGCCGAGCGCCACGAGCGCGACACGCTCGAGCTCTGGACCTTGTTGATGGCGGGCGAGCCAGGGTTCACGTCAGCACGAGTCGACGCGCTCACGCAACGAGCGCGCGCCCACGGGCGGTCGGAGCAGGTGGTGGAGTTGACGGCTCTCGGGGCGCTCGCGCAGGCGCAGGCCGGCGACATCGAGCAGGGAATGCGCCTGGCACGCGTCGCCTCACGCATGGCGCGCACCGAGGAGCTGCCGCAGCCCGCGATCCTCGCGAACCTGATCTTGGCGCGCGTACGCAGGCTCGACGGCTCGCCCTATCTGGCAGCGCGCATCGCGTCCTCCCTGCGACGCTTCGCCCCCAGCAGTTTTCGACCCTGGATCGACTGGGAGCTCGTACTGGCCACGGGCGACCACGCGGAGCTACCGGCCGACGCAGGACGCGAGGCGCGTGAGCTGAGCGAGGCCTTGCGCGCCTGCGCGGTGGGCGACCACGAGCGAGTCAGCGAGCGCCTGGACGCCTTGAAGGCGCACGCCTGCGGCCTGGTGCGCGCCGACGTCTCGAGGTTGCGGGCGGCGCTGCTGCCGAGCTCCGCTGAGAGCCTGGGCGACGCGGCCTTGGAGAGCTGGCAGGCGGGCGTGAGCGACGTCGTACCCCACGGACTGGCCGGCTTGTGCCTCGGAGACCGAGCGCAACTCGACAGCGTGTCCATCGTGGTCTCCGAGCCCGGCCGCGCCTACCGGTTGCTCGAGCGCGCCTCGCCTCTGCTGATCGTTCGCGGAGCCATCCTCATCGGAAGCGAGGCCGGAGCGCAGCTGCGCTCCGTCAGCGTGCTGGCGGCCGTCGCTCTGGCAGGCGGGCGAGGCCTCGAAGAGCAGGAGCTGTTCCGACAGGTCTACGGCTTCCACTACAAGTCCGAGATCCACCGCGGGACCTTCAACACCGTGCTGCATCGCGCCCGCGGCGTGCTGGGCCGCGCCGGGAGCCTGCTTCGAGAAGACGGCCGCGTGCGTTTGACCCATGAAGGCACATTGATCCTTCCCGATCCGCGCTGCTCCCTCGGCACGCGCGACCGCGTCTTGCGCTTCCTTGCGACGGTCCCGCGAATCAGCGCACGGCGCATCGCCGACGAGCTCGAGCTGCCGCTGCGCTCGGTGCAGGCCATGCTGCGCGAGCTGGTGGACGAAGGCGTCTGCAGCTCGCTACGCGACGGCCGCCGCATCGCCTACGTGGTGGAAGACACGACCTTCCACGAACCCACGCAGCGCAATCCGCTGGCCGACGAGGACGCGACGGTGAGAGGCTGAACTTCGCGCCATCTGGCGCGAGCGCGACTACCCGCCGATCAGTCGCGCCATGGCGAGGCGCCTGGGATCTCGATAGGAATTGCCTTCTGGATCATACCATTCGACCGCGCCGTCACGCGCGCCGCCGTCGTCGTCGTCGTTGAGTTGAATGTCCAAACCGAAGACTCCGTTCGACAGCGGAGGCCGCTGCCCCAGCGTGGCCCATGGGATGGAGACCTCGAGCGCGTAGCCGTCCGAGACCTCGAGTTGAGCCATCACGACTCCCTCGGTCCTACCGTGCTGAAGTTCGTAGACGGTGGAATCGTCGCGCCGGAACAGGTAGTGATGGTCGTCAGGACCATAGGTCGAGCGTCTATCCCAATTCGCGTCGATGTAGATCTCGACTCCGTCGTCGGCGTAGACCGCGCTCGGGCTGTCCACCGATTTCAAGTCGTCCCTCACGGCGATGAAGAGGTAAAGATTGTCGCGATCCCAGAGCGCCTGAAAGACGCCGGAGAGATCCGCCGAATTGGCGACAGTGCCGTCGACCAGACGCGTGATCGCTTGGGTGGACGCGAGCGCGAAGTGGGCGTCCAGCGTTCCGTCTACGACTACCGGTTCGCTCGTGAAGGGCAGCTCGACAATGGGCTCGGGGCCAGCGTCCGTGACGCCGCCATCCGTGACGCCGCCGTCCAGACCGCCGCCGTCCAGACCGCCATCCAGACCGCCGCCGTCCAGACCGCCATCTTCTCCCGCGTCCGCAGAGCCCGCGTCCAGATCCGGCGAACACGCCATCGGCACGCTCAGCACGACATCGCCCGAGGCCGTCAGCTCGAAACACGCAGGGACGCAGCTGCCCCCGACGCAAGTCGTGACACCGGCGCACGAGCCCGCGCAGGCAGCCGTCAGGCGCAGGCGCAGCTCGCGACTGCGATGTGGGACGAACACTGCGCGTGCGCGCGTGATAGCGACACGCGTGTCGCCGTCGAGCAGCTCGGCCTCGAACGCGAAGGCCCGCTGCTCGACGCCAGGGCGGGCATGAATGGGCAACGTCGCGGGCCAAGTATACTCGCCCGCATCGAGACACGTTTCACCATCGAGACTTCCATCCACGGGATCGCGAACGCGCATGCACAGACGATACGCCCCCGCGGCCAGTGCCTCGTCGACGTCGACCCGAACAATGGCCTCGGTCGGCCTCGGGTAGCACCCGACGAGAGTCGGGAGCCAGATCAGGCTGAGGATCAGAATTCGCGAGGCCACTGCGTTCACCCTAACGCCTTCAGGCCGAGCCGACCACGACTGTCGGCGTAGCACTCGAATCACGTTGCGTCGGGTCAGCCGAGTCTCGACCTCCTGCGAGACCGCAGCTTCAAACACGCGAGCAGCCACACGAGCGCGAACCAGCCGGCGTGGCCTGCATGGGCTGTGCGGGTGACGCGACAGCCGCAGCCGCCGCCGGCGCCCGGACTGACGGCGGCGCCGTCCACGGCGCCGTCCCGCTCGGCTGGAGTGTAGCTCGCGACCACACGCCTCGCGCTCACCGCCGTTGCGCGGACTACGCACGGACTGCGGCACTATCCATCCACGCCATTCCAACGTGGACCGGCTCGCATGCCCGAGGGTGACGGCATTCCGGCCCTTCATCAGCCCTGTGACACATCAGGTGGCCTGCTCGGGCTAGGGAGGCTAGGCTCGCGCCATGAAGCCAAGCGCAATCTTGACTGCATGCATCTGCCTGCTCGAACTGTCTGCTTGCCAAAGTGTGACAGAGGCGCTGGTCCGCGTCGACGCAGACGACACCTTGAAGGCGGGTGACTACCGCCTCTGCATGCGCGTGCGTGACCCCATAGACGGAAGCCTCGATGGTGAAACGTGTCTCGATGCCGCCGACTTCGCCTGGCCGGCCACGATGCCCGTGCATCGAACCGGTTCGAGCGCACGTCAGGAGTTCGCCTTCGAGGCCGAGCTGCTCGACGGCACGACCCGCGTAGCCGTGGCGCGAGCCAGGGCGCGTTTCGTTCCGGACAAGTCACGCGAGCTGCGGCTTTTTCTCAGCACTTCCTGCGGTGGAAGCTGCACCCAGGGCACCACCTGCGTGGCGGGACGCTGCGAGCCGGCCTGCTTCGAGCTGAGCGTACGGGGCGACCCATCCTCCAGCACACCGATCCCCTGCGCCGCGGCGGCTGACGCCGGCGTCGACGCCGCCCTGGATGGCGGAGATGCGGGCCCAGGAGATGCGGGTGTGGACGCCGGAGCCTGTGAGGGAATCGTCGACGATGGCGGAGCCTGTCGTTGCGTCGGCGGTCGCTGGTGGGAGCTCGATTTCGGCAGCGACCCCACGACCGTGGACATCAACGGCGACTTTCTCCCCGACTGGCGCACCCGCAGTGGCGATCCTTTTCCCGAAGGAGAGCTAGACGGCGGCGTCTGGCGTACGAGTGGCACCACCCTCGACACGAGTCCGGACTACGCCTTCGACATCCCCACGTCGGTCCACCTCCGCTTCCGCAACACCCAAATCGGCGACAAGGGCGCCGTCTTTTGGATCAACGCCGACAACACCGACACGAGCTACGCTTCGATTCACGCGGACCTAGCGCTCCAGACCGATGGCCGGCAAGAACTGCAGCTCTTCGGTCGCACGGGAACCTCTACGGGCAGCAGCAACACCCTGCTCGACCGTTTCGTTGGCCTGCCCGCGCGCTTCGTCGATCTCTGGCTCTTGCTGGATCCGGTCGGCAACAAGCTCACCCTGTGGCTAGAGGGAGTGCCCCAGACGCCCTATGACTACCCCGTGCTCGAGGGCACGTCTGGCAAGCCTGCCGCAACCCTGGTGGGTTGGGGAGCCGAATCCGAATTCGATCTAGTGAGGATCGAGTCCTGCGCCGACGGGGTAATCACGCCCGACGGACTCGTGCTCCCCTGAGCAGGGGCGCCCAACAACAGTCCCGAAGCCACGCTCAAGTCCCCGGGTAATACGCCCAAGCGTCCCACGCCGGCTCCCACAACTCCGCATAGCCAGCATTTCCGCCGTCAGCGTCCCACGCTGTATGGTCAAAATCATTGTCATTCCATCCTGTCGGCGGCACATTGCCTTCGGCGAGCGTGCCGTGATTTGGCGAAATGCCGTCCGCTCCGGTATTGGAAAACCAGCGAGGGTTCTTGGAGGGTGTCGGGTCCCGAAACGCAGACCACCACAGAACCCAGTTCTCCTGCCCGACGCCGCCGATGGTGTTGCCGAACATGGTTCCAGGCTCGCCACGCTGACGCCACGGAACGATCCCTACGTTGACCTTGCCGATATTCTCGTAATTTCTCGAGCTGAACACGCGGTTGTTGATGATGATGTGGTCGTGGCCACCCGTGACCCCGATCCCACACTGTGCCGGATCGACCAAAATGTTCCCGTCCACCGTCACATAGGCCGAGGCAGGGGCCGTGGGTGTCCGCCCCGTATCGCCCACGATGATTCCGCAATCGGAGCGACTCTCACCCGAACCACGAATTCGGTTTCGGCTCACCAGCACAGGGCTCGCGGCAGTGCCACCAGACCGATAGAAGTTGATGTGATCCTCGTTGCGGGCAACGCCCGGGACCGCCAGGCTGACGTTCTCCACGACCCTCGCATTCGTAAGTCGCGCGGTCTCGGCGAAGATGATCAACTGCCCCGAGCTCCCGCCATCAGGACGCTGCGCGTTCTTGTGCCAGTTGTTGCTCACGAGCAAGTCGTCGGCATCGTCTGCACCACTTACTCTGACTCCGCCGGCTGAATTCTCGAACCAGTTCCCGACGATATGAACGGAGTCACCCGTCTGCCGCAGGAACACAGCATATCCGCTATGAAGATTCACGTTTCTATTTGCATCATGTATATATGAATTTCGAATCGTCACGTTGCTACATTTTTCCAAACGGATGCCATCATCTCCAGCATCCGCGATTTCTACATTTTGAATGACTATGTTGCGACAATTCTTGAGAAAGATACCTGATCTGGCGGCACCCGTGATCCGCAGATTCTTGATCGTCATGTCAGTCATGCCATCGGAGACGACCGTGTCGGAATCGAACAAATCTGACGGTGGATCGTTCCAGTCCACATCCGTGCAGCCCACGCCGATTCGACCTCGTGGGCAACCTCCAGCGTCGCCCGCCGGTGGCATGGCATCCACCGCCGCATCCACCGGGGCGGAGGCGTCGCGTCGGGGTCCCGCGTCGAGCAAGGCTGCATCCCCGGGCATGAGCCGATCCGGAGCAGCACCATCGCGCAGGCTAGCATCTGGATCCGGCCCGGCGGCCGCGTCGGCAGTACCGGGTGACCCTGAACCGCAGGCACACAATGCGATGGAAAGGCTGACCAGAGCCATCTTGCGGCTCCGCTGACAGGGACAGCTCCGGGGGAGAAGGTCCTTCTGTACCTTCGGGTGGCTTCTGCGGATATCGCGTGATCGTGAGCACCAAGATCACATCATCGTGAGCGCCGATATCGGGGCATCGTGAGCACCAAGATCGGGAAAATGAAC
>JAADHO010000059.1 GCA_013151775.1 Deltaproteobacteria bacterium
CCCCAATGGAAAAGGGGCGGCTCCGCTAGGAGTCGCCCCTGATCACTGGTTGCGGGGGCCGGATTTGAACCGACGACCTTCGGGTTATGAGGAGCGACTGACCCCTGTCTGACACATCTCGCAACACACCGATATCACATAATAAATCAACCTTTACAGGAACTTAGACAATCATCGCTGCATCACGGAACGTCACGCGAGATCACCTATTTTCACATCTTCATGGCAACCTCACGGCAACGGGCATGAGGTTGCCATGTTCAAATGCCATTCTCAGACGTGGGACGGTCGCCAAGCCCAGTCGTCGGCTGCCCAGGTCCCCGACGAATGTCGGAGAACCGGGTCGAGGAAAGAGGCAACGGCCGCTCTGGCTTCCTCCAACGTGCGCCATCTGAGCCCGTCGTTCGCCGCGATCCGCGCATAGATGGGTGCCCAAGCGGCGGGCGGTGCGGGAACAGTGCCCGGCACTGCGTGCGTAGCACGATGCTCGAACGTCTCTTCGATCGCGGCACGCAGCGCGGCGCCATCGATGTCTCGCACGGTGGCGAGCAGCGCGATGTCTGGAAGATCCTTCACGCGTGAGTTGGGGCGCTTGCGTGGCAGGGTGTAGGCGTGGAGCTTCTCGGCGATGTGAGTCTCCAGCGGGTAGATGCGGTAGCGTCCGGGCTCGACGCCTGCGAAGTCGAGGAAGGAGCTGCCCTCGACTTCCTCGGGAGAGCCGTGCATCGGCTCGGCGAAGGCCACATCGACCCCGAAGGGCACGCCGTAGATCTTCGCTGCGAGACGCGCCTCGACGCGGTAGCGCAGGCCCTGATAGGCCATTCCGTCGGCCTGAATCTCTGGGTGTCGCGGGTCGGCCCCGACCTCAAACTGCAGGTAGTCTTGCAGATCGAGCCGACCGGCCTCTTGGAGGCGAGGGAGCAGGCCATCGGGACTGCCCGTCATCCGCAGGTCGATGTCCTTCGTGGTGCGGGCTCGCTCGAGACGTAGCTCGATCACCAGCCCGCCTTTGAGAACGACCGCGTCCCCGAGGACTTGGAAGAGGCGCGCCAAGAAGCGATCAAAGACGAAGAGCTGGCGTCTACGCTGCAGGTCCATCCCCGAGGTCTCCGCCTCGTTGCGAAGCCGCTGCTCGATGGCGGTCTTGAATGCGAGGGGGCTTGCGTAGCTTCGGGGTGTCACGCCGCGTCGCCCTCGAACGCTCGTAGGTATTCGAAAGCCGGCTCGATCATGGCCGCGGTGAACAGGCCCCGCTGCAGACCCTCGTCAAGCGCCTGCCTCACCAGCGTCGGGGACACTTGGTCGGTCGCGCAGTCGATCACCGTGCGCGTCGGCGTCGTGACCTGAACCGCGCCGGCCCAGGCGGTGTCGCTGGGTGGGACGTCCGCGAAGTGCAGCACCACGCCTGCCGGCGGCCGGGACCGGCTCGATTGCCAGGCGGCCGGGAGCGTCAGGTGTGCCTCTGCTGGGAGCGCATCCGAGAGTTGATGCAGCGCCAGCGCGGTCTCATGGCTGAAGACACCGCTTCGCCGGGACCAGAGCCAGATGACGGCCAGGTCCTCGTGCTCACCGGGCGGGAAGTGCACGAGCCGGTACACCCCGCGACGCACCCGGACGACCTTGCCGTTGTTGAGGTACTTCGTGAGCAGCTGCGGGTAGTAGCCCGCTTCGCCCGCCTGAGCGGTGGTAAAGTGCCCCTCCTGGGCCGCCGCGGTCTCGTAGAGTTGGCTCCAACGAGGCCCGCCACGCATCTCGATCTCACGGTCCATGACAACCACATAGTAAACGCTGGGTTTAGTTTTGCGCAACAGGGGCTCGCCCAGAACTAAACCGTGAGTAGAGAAATGCGCAGCCTCGGTCGGCAAGCGACAGACGCCCTCAAGAGGGCTGCGCAAGGTGTGGCGATCCCGGCGGCATCACCAGCTGCCGGCGCTCGTGCTGCGAGCGGAGTGACGGCGCCCTGGACGTGGACACTAGCCAACTCCGATACGATTCTTGCCAGACACAACGACTGCGGTTATCTTCGGCAAGAATCGTCTCGCATTTCGGGCCGGTTTTCTCCGTGGAGAGGCACTGCGACATGCGAGCCAGCGAGTACATCCGGAACCTGGCGGCGAACGGAACCTACCACTTCACCACCGGCGACGCGATCGAGGCCATCGAGGGCAACGCGCCCGCGGTGCGCGCCCAGCTGCGCCGGCTGAAACGACAGCTGCTGATCGCGGAGCCCGTCCGAAGCTTCCACGTCATCGTTCCGCCGGAGTACAGACGCCTCGGATGCCCGCCCGCGGAGCACTTCATCGATGAGCTCGCACGGGTCTGGGACGAGCCCTATTACGTCTGTCTGTTGAGCGCAGCCGAGCGCCATGGCGCGGCGCACCAGCGACCTCAAGCCACCCAAGTCATGGTGCGCAAGAACCGGAAGAACATCGACTGCGGGATGGTTCGTATCGAGTTCGTCGCCCGTGGGGACCTCGACAGGATGCCCGTCACGGGGGTCAACACGCCACGAGGTGTGCTGCGATACTCGACCCCGGAGGTGACAGCGCTCGAGCTGGTCGGCTACCCGGGCCACGCCGGCGGACTGAACAACGTCGCCACGGTCTTGGCCGAGCTCGCCGAGGAGATGGCCGGCGATGAACTGCTCGACGTCGCGAAGCTCTGCCCCGTGAGCTGGTCACAGCGCCTGGGCTACCTGCTGGAGCTCGTGGGCCAAGATGCCATGGCCGCGGCGCTCCATCCCTTCGTGACGAACAACGCGCGAAGCTACACGCCCTTGCGGCGCGCGGCGGACGTCGCGGGCGGAGAGCGAGACCCGCGCTGGAAGCTGATCGTGAACGTCGAGGTGGAGCCAGACGAATGATCCCCAAGGACTACATCACAGCGTGGCGAGCCCATGCACCCTGGCGCCTCGATGCTCAGGTGGAGCAGGACCTCGTCATCAGCCGCGCCATCGTTGATCTCTTCTCCGTGCCCGAGTTGGCGAATAGCCTCGTCTTTCGCGGCGGCACAGCGCTGTACAAGCTCTATCTCACGCCTGCGGCCCGCTACTCGGAGGATATCGATCTGGTCCAAGTTCGAGCCGAAAGCATCGGCGAGACGCTCGACCACGTGCGCGCCGCGCTGGACCCCTGGCTCGGGGTGCCCCGTCGCGTGTTCAAGAAGGGCCGGGTCAACCTGGTGTACCGCTTCGAGTCCGAGGACGCGCCGCCGCTGAGGCTCCGACTCAAGGTCGAGATCAACACCCGCGAGCACTTCACCGAGCTCGGCCTCAGACGCGTGCCCTTCGAGATCGACAGCCCGTGGTTCAGCGGATCCGCAGCGGTCTCGACGTACGCCATCGACGAGTTGCTGTGCACCAAGCTGAGGGCGCTCTATCAACGGAAGAAGGGACGCGACCTCTTCGATATCTGGAACGCGATGGACCAAGGCCGCATCGACCCTCCAACACTTCTCCGCTGCTTCGACCGCTACATGGCGGAGGAGGGGCACGCGATCACCAGGGCTCAGTTCGAGGCGAACCTCACAGCCAAGCGAAGGCAGCCCGACTTCCGCGACGACATGCGGCCGATCCTGCGCCCCGGCTTCAAGTGGGACTTCGATACGGCAATGGATGCTGTTCTCGCGAACCTCGTGGCGCAGCTGCCCGGTGAGCCCTGGAAGGGTGAGGAAGGCTGACCGCGTCCACCAGCGACGGCTGCACGCTCAAGGAAGG
>JAADHO010000357.1 GCA_013151775.1 Deltaproteobacteria bacterium
CTCGCGACGCGGCCGCGGTGGTCGGCGCGCAGGCGCCCGTCGAGGCCGAGTCAGCCCCCGCGCCGCCCGCTGGCCCGACCTCCCCAGCGAACTGAGTCGGCCCCGCACACATTCGACTCGCCTGCGTATCCAGCGCTGCCTCTGAGGCGTCGTCGAGGCGGCGCGTCGACTCGGAACCTTTCCGCTCGCCAGCTGTCTCACCCCCATGATCACAGAGCATGAGGCGCGTGCCGTCCTCCGCGTCCCCAGAGGGGCTCGCCCTCGCGAGCTGCGTCGGGCCTTTCGCAGGCGCGTGCTCGACACCCACCCCGACAGACACCCAGGGGACGCGGGCGCCACGCGCAGGCTGATGCGGGTGGTGGCGGCCTACGAGCGCCTGCGCCTCGGTCCTCCACGGGCCTCGGCGGCGCCTGAGGCGCCTCCGGCGGTCACGCGCCCGAGTCGCTACCGCTGCCCTCGCTGTGAAGACAGCTTCGAGATCCGCGGCGGCTGCGCGCGCTGCGAGCTACCGCTCTGGGACTCCTTCGGCGATGGCCAGCGTCCCGCCACAGCCGCGGAGCCCGCCGTGGAGCGCCTGATCGAGCGCCTCGAGCGCAGCGCCCGTCTGCGCACGCCACGCATCGAGCCCGCGCGCTTGCCTTACTACGTCAGCGCCGCGCTCTTCTCCGCGGGCCTCGCCATCGCCGCCTCGGGGCCCGTCTCCCCGGGCGTCGCCATCGCGAGCTATGGAGCGGCGTTGGGCGCCCTCGCGCTCTTCTCCGACGCTCGCCTGCGTCAGCTCGCCGCGCGCTTCGAGTAGCCAGGGCGCCCCCGTCGGTCTACGAGAGAGATGTGCCCGACGCCGACCTCGCCACCCTCGATCTGACCCGCCTCTCGCCCGCCGAGAAGGCCGCCTTGGTCGCGCGCTTCGATCGGGGCTTCGCCCAAGCCGTGCCCCACAACCGCGCCCTCGGTATGCGCATCGTCGAGCTCGACGCTGGAGGCTGCACCTCGGAGCTGCCCTACGATCCACGCCTGGTGGGCGATCCCGAGTCGGGCGTGCTGCACGGCGGCGCCATCACGGCGTTGATGGACGCAACCTGCGGCGCCGCCATCTTCCTGGCCATGGGACGGCCCGTGCGCATCGCCACCTTGGATCTGCGCATCGACTATCTGAAGCGTGCGGCGCCCGGCCGCGCCGTCCACTGCCACGCGAGCTGCTACAAACGCACGCGCTCCGTGGCCTTCACTCGGGCCATCGCGCACCTCGGCGATGCGGATGATCCCATCGCCTCCGCCGTCGGCAGCTTCATGATCTTTCCCGGTCAGAAGAGCGCCCTTGAGGTCTTCGCGCCGAGCGCCGAGGTCGAGCCTTGAGCGCCGAGAGCGAGTTCTTCGAGCTGCTCCACGACGCGCGTGAACGCGGAGAACTCGACGCGCTCGTGCGCGCCATTCCGTACTCGCGTTTTCTCGGGCTCGAGATGCGCGTGGAGGGCGATCACCTCGTGGGGCGACTGCCCTTCGCGGAGTCCAACGTCGGAAACTTCCGCATCCCTGCGCTTCACGGCGGCGCCATCGGCGCGTTCCTCGAGTCCGTGGCCGTCTTCGAGCTGCTCTACCGCGGCGACACGGCGACGCTGCCCAAGACCATCAACGTCAGCATCGAGTACCTGCGCACGGCGCGCGCCAAGGACACCTTCTCCCGCGCCGAGGTGATCCAACACGGTCGGCGCGTGGCCACCGTGCGCACCATCGCCTTTCAAGACGACGCGGCCCACCCGGTCGCGGCCGCCACCGTGCATCTCCTGCTCGTGCCACCCGAAGACCTGCGACGTGACTGAGGCCATCCATGGCTTCAGCTCCACGGCTTTTGCCGAACGCTGCCGCGAGCTCGGCTTTCGTGGCGCGGGCAAGGCGCGCGAGCTGTATCGCCTCGCCCTACGCGAAGGCGTGTTCGAGCCCGAGCGAGTGGGGCTCGGCGCCGAGGCCTGCCGAGCGTATCGCGCGCACTTCTCTTTCGCGCTGCCGGAGCGCGTGCGCGTGCTCGAGTCCGCGGGGCCTCGCGGTCCGACGACCAAGCTCGCGCTGCGTCTCGCGGACGGCCTCGAGCTGGAGTGCGTGCGCATCCCCATGGGGCGCGAGCGCTTCTCCCTGTGCGTGTCCACGCAGGTGGGCTGCAAGATGGGCTGCGCCTTCTGCGAGACGGGGCGCATGGGGCTGTTGCGTCAGCTCAGCGTCGCCGAGATCGTGGTGCAGCTCTTGGCCGTGCGCCACGGCCTCGGGCTGAGCGTGAAGAACATCGTCTTCATGGGCATGGGCGAGCCCCTCGACAACATGGACGGACTGCTCGGCGCGCTTCAGGTGCTGAACGATCCCGGCGGGCTAGCCATCACGCAAGAGCACATGACGGTCTGCACGGTGGGCCACTTGGACGGCATCCGTCGACTCGGAGAGGCGGGCTACAAGCGCCTGAACCTCTCCGTCAGCCTGAACGCGGCCAACGACGCGCTGCGCAGCCGCTTGATGCCCGTGAATCGGCGCGCGCCCCTGCGTGAGCTGAAAGCCGCCCTCGTGGCCTATCGCCCGCGCAGGAACTTCGCCCTCGGCGTGCACTACTGCCTGATGCCAGGGCTCAACGACACGCGCGAGGACGCCCGCGACGTGGCGCGCTTCTGCGACGGACTCGGCCGCGTGCTCGTGCAGCTGATCCCCTACAACCCGGGCGGCGATCCCCTGACCCGCGCGCCCGAGGAGCCGGAGGTCGAGCGCTTCGTCGCTTGGCTGCGCGAACAGGGCCTGCCCGTGCGCCGCCGCGTCACCAAGGGCCGCGACGTCATGGCCGCCTGCGGTCAGCTCGGCAACGTCGATCTGCGTCGGGGGCGCGCGCGTTGACTTCGTTCGTCGCCTTGCCATACGCACCGTCGAGCGTTATACCAATGTTAGAACTTCGTACGAACGGCGACACCATGATCAAGAAGCTCACCACTATCGGAAACAGCCTCGGCCTGATCATCGATCGGCCGATCCTCGATCTGCTGCGCATCGACCGGGACACGCCGCTCGAACTGCGGACCGACGGGGAGGCGCTCATCATCCGCCCGGCTCCCGAAGGTCACGAGACGCGAGTGCGCCGCGCCACCGAGCGCATGATGGAGCGACACGACGAGACGCTGCGCACGCTCGCTGAATGAGGCCCGAGTTCCTCACCGTCGAGGACGTGATCGAGATCCACGAGTCGCAACTCGAGCGCTTTGGAGGATCAGACGGGCTGAGGGACCGTGGCTTGCTGGAGTCGGCTGTGGCTCAGCCGCAGATGACCTTCGGCGGTGAGTTCGTGCACGTCGACTTATTTGCGATGGGCGCCGCCTATCTCTTTCACCTCGTGGCCAATCACGCGTTCGTCGATGGCAACAAGCGAGTGGGACTGCTGGCGGCGCTGGTGTTCTTGGATATCAACGGCATCCGAATCGAACGCGACTCCGAGCTGCTCTTGGAGCTGACATTGGCGGTGGCGGAGGGGCACGCCGACAAGCATCAGGTCGCTGGGATTCTGCGTCGCGCGAGCGAGCATATGAGCACCGGGGCAGCGGATCGGTAGAAGGCGCAGCGAGGCGTCCTACAA
Source organism: Deltaproteobacteria bacterium (assembly GCA_013151775.1). GTDB lineage: Bacteria > Myxococcota_A > Polyangia > Polyangiales > Houyiibacteriaceae > JAADHO01. The sequence goes on from JAADHO010000357.1 coordinate 3,602, forward strand.
GCGCCTGAACCTCTCCGTCAGTCTGAACGCGGCCAACGACGCGCTGCGCAGCAGGCTGATACCCGTGAATCGGCGCGCGCCCCTGTGTGAGCTGAAGGCGGCGCTCG
>JAADHO010000025.1 GCA_013151775.1 Deltaproteobacteria bacterium
ACGACGTCTACGCCCTGCCCTGCTTGCGCTCGTGGTGCTGGCCTTGCCGCCTGTCTACGGCGCGATTCGCATGCCGCAGGTGGAGGCTGCGCGCGCCTCGGCGCCGCTCCTGCGGGTGGGCGTGGTGCAGCCCAACGTGGGCATCTTCGAGAAGCACGATCCAGCGAACTTTCATCCACAGCTGCGGGCGCTGCGGGCGGCGACGGCGGCGCTCGAATCGCAGGGAGCCGAGCTCGTCGTGTGGCCGGAGTCGGCGTATCCTTTTCCCCTGCACCGCGGGCTCGAGCGGGAGCCTTCCGGGCCAACGGCGATTCACCGGGGCGGCGTGCGCGGTCCTGTGATCTTCGGCGCGCTGACCATGCGCGGTCGCTGCGAACGCTACAACTCCGTGGTGGCGCTGACGGCCGACGGGCGCGTCACGGGCGTGGCGGACAAGGTGCGGCTCTTGGCCTTCGGGGAATTCATCCCGCTGTGGTCGTGGTTGACGCCGCTCCATCGCTACTTTCCGTGTCCCGGCCTGAGGGCGGGGGAGCGGCCCGGCAGGTTGCGGTTCGGCGGAGCCGAGGTGGACGTCTTGAACTGCTTCGAGGACGTGCCGAGCGACTACGCGCGAACGCTGGTGAGCGGCGGCCCGAGCTGGCTCCTCAACGTCACCAACGACGCATGGTTCGGAGACACGAGTGAACCCCACCTGCACCAGATGGTGGCGCGCCTGCGCGCGGTCGAGACGCGCCGCGACCTGGTGCGGGCCGTCAACACGGGCGTCAGCGCCCACGTGACCGCTACCGGAGAAGATGTGGTGCATACCGCAGTCTTCGAGCGAGCGAGCTTCGTCGCGAACGTCCGCGTGCTCGATGGGGAGAGCGTCTTCGTGCGCGTGGGCGACCTGACGACGCCTGTGTGCTGGGCCCTCGCCTTGGGCTTCGGTGTGTTCGGCTGGCGACGTCGAAGGAGGCGTCGGGGCGAGGGGCTCAGCGGTGACGGATGCCGAGGAGGGTAAGGGGCTCGTCGGAACGGTCGAGGCGTAGGACGGCGCCGATGTCGACGCCGTGGGTGCGGTGGGCGCCGTCGACGAAGAGCATGCCCTCGCGCATCTTGGAGCGCAGCTCGAGGCGCGCGCCTGGACGCACGAGGCCGCGGGTCAGGGCCAGGCGTGCCCCAGGGCCGCAGTACGGTTCGCGGACCACGTACTGCAGGCGTGTGCTGCCAAGGGCGAGGACGCGACCACCGGCGGAGTGCTGAGCCGCGGTGGAGCCAGCCGCGGGGCCGATCCAGACGCCGCTCGAGGTCTGCTCCTCTTCGCGCCCACCGCTGCGCAAGATGTAGCGCGAGGTGGCGGCGGGGCAGCTGTGACAGAAGAGCACATCGTTGAGCACCCGGGTGGAGACTGTGACGTCATCGACGCGCACACGCATGCGGGTCAGGGAACTCTCGCGTAGCGACCCCGCGAGGGCCTGCTCGAGCGTCTCGTGCACGTTCTTGCGCTCACCCGCGCAGAAATAGCCCACGGAGTGCTCCGGGGCGCTATTGATGGCGACCATGGGCGTGCCGCGGCCGACCATATGCGAAGCCCAGAGCAACGTGCCATCACCCCCTAGGGTGACGACCAGATCCCATCGCCGATCCGTCTGCTGATGGCGGTGGCGGAAGGTCGCCTTGGCGCCGAGGTCCGCGAGCGCCTGCTTGGCGAGACCGAGGGTCTCGAGGTGTTGGGTGTGCGCGTCCATCATGCGCGCGACGCTGGGATCCGAGTCGGCCAAGAGGCGCTGCACGCGGGCTCGGCGGCCCGTGCGCTGGAAGGCGGTCTTCTTGTAGATGACGAGAACGCGGGGCGCGGCGTTGGCGGCGCCGTGGGTCATGAGGGCACCGGGCGACGCGCACGGAGGCGACTCAGGGCGACCTCGGTCTTTGCGTCGCGCAGGATGCCCGCGCCCAGGGCCTCGAAGGCCTCCCGCAAGCTCACGAAGCGCACGCGGGCGCGCTCCTCGACGGGCGAGCCATCTTCGGTCGGCTTCTGAGCGCGAGCTGGATCGACGGTGGCGACCAGAAAATGCACCTGCTCGGCGAGCACACCCGGCGACAGGAAGAGTGGACGACCGAGGCGCTCGAAGGCGTCCGGTGGGACCGCGAGTCCGGTCTCCTCGAGTGTCTCGCGGCTCGCGCATTCGCGCAGCCCGGCCTCACCGCGTTCGCGGACCTCGACGAGACCTGCGGGCACCTCCCACAGCGAGAGCGCGTCGTCGGCCGGCAGGGGAAGGCGAGCGGTACGTCTGAGCAGCAGCGGGGGGCGCGTGGCGGAGCGGAGACAGACTCGGAGTGGCGACTCGTCGGTGATGAGAACGATCGCCACCGCGTCGAGTGCGTCGCGCTCGACCACGTCGTATGTGTAGGGGCGACTCTCTTCGCCGGCAGGATAGTGATTTTTCAGCACGAGACGCCGGAGGCGCAAAAAGCCTCCGTCGGCGGGCGGACTCTCGTCGCGCTCGATCTCGACCTCGAGATCTGGAAGCTGCCACTCGTTCGTCATGGTGCACCGTGCGTGCCGAGAGCCCGGCGTAGAGCGTGGTCCCGAGGCCAGGCGAGATCGACATCAAGCGCTCGCGTGAGATCGATCGGGGCAGCGCGGTCGGCCGTGGGAACGAAGAGACGCATCGCGCCTCAGCCAGCCGGGGTCTTCTTGGCGTCTTCGAGGAAGCGCGCGAGGCCTGCGTCGGTGAGCGGATGCTTCAGGAGCTGGTGGATGATCTTGTGGGGGATCGTGGCCGCGTGGGCGCCCAGGAGCGCGGCCTGGACGACGTGCACGGGGTGACGAATGGATGCGGCGAGCACCTCGGTCTGGAAGCCGTAGTTGGAGTAGATGGTCACGATCTGCTCGATCAGCTCCATGCCTTCGCCGCTGATGTCGTCGATGCGACCGATGAAGGGCGAGACGTAGGTGGCGCCAGCCTTGGCCGCGAAGAGCGCCTGCGTGGGGCTGAAGCAGAGGGTGACGTTGGTCTTGATGCCCTCCGCCGCGAAGACCTGCACGGCCTTGAGGCCCTCGGCGATCAGCGGCACCTTGACCACGATGTTCTCGTGAATGGCCGCGAGCTTGCGGCCTTCGGTGACGATGCCCTCGGCGTCGGTGGCGAGCACCTCGGCGCTGATCGGACCGTCCACGATCTCGCAGATGTCGCGAATGCACTCCTCGAGCGTGCGCCCGGTCTTCGCGATGAGTGACGGATTCGTGGTCACGCCGTCGACAAGGCCCATGGCCGCAGCGTCGCGGATCTCGTCAATGTCAGCGGTGTCGATGAAGATCTTCATGGATGCTCCGGGATGTAGCGGGGGAAATCAGAACCGCGCTCAGGCAAGGGACCACGGCCCGAGCCGAGGGTCAAGGATCGGAATGGCTCATCCAGGGAAAGCCGGCCAAGCAAGCCAAGCCGGCCAGGCAAGCCCCGGCCAGGCAAGCCCCCCGGCCAGGCAAGCCGAGGTGCGACCCGAAGCCGCCAGGCAAGCCGAGGTGTGACCCGGAGCCGCAGCGCGTTGTTGGTCGGGAGGGGCACTCAGACGTTTGACAGCGACCGCAACCTGCCCTCCCGCACCTATCAGCCGCGTCAAGGAGGTCGTTGGGCCCGCATCTCGCCCCACGCTCGTGTCTGCAGACGCAGGAAAGCGCCGCCCAGGCGATTCCG
>JAADHO010000064.1 GCA_013151775.1 Deltaproteobacteria bacterium
GCAGCGACACCGGACGTGCAGGCGAACGCAGCGACACCGGACGTGCAGGCTGGCGAGACGCAGGTGACGCTCGCGGGGCGCGCAAGCACGCCCGCCACGAACGCAGCGCGGCAGGTCACGGTAGACGCGCAGAGCGAGTTGCCCCTCGCCTTCCGGCCCACGGGACCGCGCTTCGACAAGGCTCAGCTCGCCATCCACGCGGGCGGGAAGATCTCCGAGATCTACGGTCCGCTCTTCGCGCAGCAGGACGACTACGAGGTGCAGGTGCGCATGCCCTTGGGCAAGCTCCTGCTCGCGGATCGCATGATGGGCATGGACGCCGAGCCCGGCTCCATGACCAAGGGCACGTGCTGGACCGAGACCGACGTGCGCGAGGACTCGTGGTGGCTGAACGACGGCTACATGCCCACGGGCATCCACATCGAGTCGGGCCAAGCGGACCTGATGTTGATCAGCTACCTGGGCGCGGACTTCGGCAACATGGGAGAGCGCGCCTACCGCCTGCTCGGATGCGACCTGACCTGGCTCGGGCCGCTGCCGAAGGTGGGCGAGACCTTGGTCTACGACATCCACGTCGACGGCCACGCCAAGCACGGTGACGTGCGCCTCTTCTTCTTCCACTACGACTGCTGGGTCAGGCGCGCCGACGGAAGCATCCGCCCGGCGCTGAAGGTGCGCGGAGGACAGGCGGGCTTCTTCACGCCCGGGGAGCTGGCCGAGTCGGCGGGCATCCTGTGGACTCCGGAAGAGCAGGAGCTCGCGCCCAATGCGCGCGTCGACGCGCCCAAGCTAGCGATGGAGCGCACGAGCTTCACCCGCGAGGCCATCGAGGCCTTCGCCGCCGGCGACGTCGTCTCCTGCTTCGGGGACGCCTTCTGGAACACGCAGACACACACGCGCACGCCACATATCCAAGGCGGCGACATGCTCTTCCTCGACGAGGTGACGCACTTCGACCCGAAGGGCGGGCCTTGGGGACGCGGCTACCTGCGCGCCGTGCAGCACATCTCACCGGATGATTGGTTCTTCGACGGCCACTTCCACAACGACCCGTGCATGCCCGGCACCTTGATGTTCGAGGGCTGCGTGCAGGCCATGTCCTTCTACCTCGCCGGCCTCGGCTACACGGCCGACAAGGACGGTTGGCGCTTCGAGCTGGTGCAAGATCAGAGCTTCCCTCTGCGCTGCCGCGGGCAGGTGATCCCGAGCAGCAAGGAGCTCACCTACGAGGTCTTCGTGGAGGAGATCCACGACGGCCCGGAGCCCACGCTCTACGCCGATCTGATCTGCGAAGCCGACGGACTCGGCGCCTTCCACGCGCGTCGCCTGGCGCTGAAGCTCGTGCCGGGTTGGCCCCTCGACACCAAGCGCGATCTGCTCGCCAACCACATCGAGACCAAGCCCTGCGCCGTCGAGAGCTATCAGGGCGGTGCGCCCTTCCACTTCGACTACGCCTCGCTGCTCGCCTGCGCGTGGGGCAAGCCGAGCGAAGCCTTCGGTCCGATGTACGAGCGCTTCGACGGTGTGCGGCGCACGGCGCGCCTGCCGGGACCGCCCTACCACTTCATGACGCGCGTGCTGAAGACCGGCTCCGAAATCGGCGAGCTCGTCTCCGGCGGCGTCTTCGAGTTCGAGTACGACGTGCCCGAAGACGTCTGGTACTTCGACGAGAACGGCTGCCGCGTGATGCCCTTCGCCGTGCTGCTCGAGGCGGCGCTGCAGCCCTGCGGGTGGACAGCGAGCTACGTCGGTAGCGCCCTGACCGTGCCCGGCGACCTGATGTTCCGAAACCTGGACGGCAAGGGAACGATCAAGGGCGAGGTCCTGCCCGGAGACACGTTGAAGACGACGGTGAAGGTGAAGAGCATCTCGCAATCGGCGGGCATGATCATCGAATCCTTCGAGGTGCACTGCAGCGTCGACGACGTCGAGGTCTACGAGCTCGATACCGTCTTCGGTTTCTTCCCCCCCTCCGCCTTCGACGATCAGCCGGGGCTCGGCGCGGACGAAGCGCAGCAGGCCCTCTACGACGTCGAGGGCGACTTCCGCGTCGACCTGACGACGGCACCCGTGAAGTACTGCGGCGGCGCGGCGCGACTCTCCGATCCGATGCTCTTGATGATCGACCGAGTCGTGCACTTCGATCCCGCGGGCGGCGCCCAAGGGCTCGGCAGCGTGCGCGCTGAGAAGGACGTCAACACGGATGAGTGGTTCTTCAAGGCCCACTTCTTCCAAGATCCTGTGCAGCCCGGAAGCCTCGGCATCGAGGCCATGCTGCAGGCCATGCAGTTCGCCATGATCGAGAAGGGCCTCGCCGAGGGCGACGACGCGCGCTTCGAAGCCATCGCCACCGATCGCGAGCACATCTGGAAGTACCGCGGACAGGTGGTGCCCAAGAACGCGCTCATCAGCACGACGCTCGAGATCGTGGAAGAGGGCGAAGACGCGAAGGGCGCCTACATCCTCGCCGACTGTCACCTGTGGGTGGACGGCAAACGCATCTACGAGGCCAAGAAGCTCGGCATGCGCGTCGTGCGGACGCCGACCCCACGTCGCAAGCGCAAGCCGAGCGCGGGGGAAGAGCTGTTGGAGCCCGACGGGTCCGACACCTGGCTCCGCGACCACTGCCCCACCTACACGCTGCCCGCGATGCCGCTGATGAGCTTGGTGGATCGCATGATGGGCGCCGCGCGCGCCCAGCTCGGCGAGCACGTCGCCGGCCTGACCGACGTGGAGGTGCATCGCTGGGTCGTCGTCGACGAGCCCACGCGCCTGCGCACGGAGCTGGTTCAGAACGATGACGGAAGCCACGACGTGCGGCTCCTGGTGTGGCGCGACGCCGCGAACGAGAAGCTCTCTCGCTTCGAGCTGGCGGCGAGCGCGAAGATCGGCGCGCCGACAGACCTCGAATGCTTGGTGCCAGCCGAGACCACGCCCGTGGCGCTGCCCTACGCGAGCGGCGAGCTCTTCCACGGGCCGGCCTTTCAGCTGCTGACGTCACTCGAGCGCGGGCACGGCGCGAGCCGAGGTGTGATCGACGCGGGCGCCGGTGACGTGCCCCACGGCTTCATGCACCAAGCGCTGCTCGACGCCGCGACCCATGTGATTCCCCACGATCGCCTGAGCGAGTGGAGCGAGCGCATCGGGGAAGACGTGGTGGGCTATCCGCGACGGCTCGACGTGCGCTTCGAGGGTGAGGCGCCGACCTCGGGTGAGGTGAAGGTCGAAGCTCGCTTCGTGGGCTTCGAAGACGACGACGCGCGCTTCCCCGTGTTCCGATTGCAGCTCAAAGATGGCGAGCACATCTTCGCAGACATGCGCCTGGTCGAGATCCTGATGCCCAAGGGTCCCCTCGGGATGGCGGCGCCGGAGGATCGTCGACGCTTCCTCGAGGCGGGCGAGTACGTGGAAGATCTCGGGCTCAGCCGCACGGAGGGCGACGCCACGCTGCTCGAACGCGCAGACGTGCTCGCGAGCGATTGGCTGCCCGGCACGGTGCAGCGCGTCTACGCCTCGAGCGGCACGGACCTGAGCCACGACGTGGCGGTGAAGGAGCATCTCGGTCGCCGCCTCGGGCTTCACCCGCGACACGTCGAAGTGCGCGATGACGACGACGGCTTGCGTGCGCTCGGAGCGACGCATCCGTTGATGGCGCAGCCCGTCGAAGTGATGG
>JAADHO010000213.1 GCA_013151775.1 Deltaproteobacteria bacterium
GTGCGAGACGTCCCCGCCCAAGTCGATGGGGAAGCGTCCCTCGACGGTCGGCGCGTGGGCGTCTCGCGTGTCGATCAGTGTCGCCTCTCCAGCGGGGTCCAACGCCAAGAGATCGCCCGCCAGGGTCAGCAGGCGCTCCCCAGTGACTCCAAGGGGAACTGTCTGGAACGGCACTGCGTGGTTCGCTCCGTACCAATTGGCGGGCGTGTGACTGAAGCGCAGAAGATCGCCGTCGGCCGTGAGCGCGAAGAGCGCGTCGCGCTCCACGGCGAACGCCGTCACGACCCGATCGGTGAGAGGGAAGATCCGAGGTCTCCACAGACCCGAATCGGGCTCCGTATAGTCCTGATAGAAGAACAGACCCTGATCGGTGAGCAGGGCGAAGCCCTCGTAGCGGGTGTCCGGAAGGGTGCCGTACTGATACCAGCTCGCGCCCCCGCGTAACCCTGTCAGCGCGCTCCCATACACCGAGAGCGGCGCGCTCGCGGCGCCGAGAGCCATGCCCAAGACATCGCGGTGGACGATGACACCGTCGACTTCGAGCAGCAGCTCCTCTTCCCGGACGACCATCGCGGTGACGTTGCCAACGGACTGCTCGGAGACCACACGGTGACCATCCTGCGGGTCGAGGATGACGAGACCGAGAGGACCCAGGCCGACGGCGACCCTCCCCCCGAGGTAGGCCAACGCAGTGATGTCGGCGTCGAGCCGTGCCACCTCGGTCACGACGCCTGCACCGTCCGACAGGAAGAGGCTCCGCCCTTGGGCGAAGTAGGTGCCGCCCACACCCGGCAGCGCGGAGGTGAAGGGTAGCGCTGTGGGATCAGGCGCAAGCGTTAGCGCAGGCACGACCTCGACGCGCCGCTCGGCCGATCGGGTCGCGCCGAGCCCATCGAAGAAGGTCGCGGTGACCCGAATGTCTGCCGTGGTGGCAGGAACCACGAAGGGTGCGGAGGTCTCCCCGGTGGCGAGGAGCACGCCCGTGTCGTCGCGCACTTCGATACGCGAGAAGGCGGCAGCCGGCGGATTGAGCACGACCGGAACCAGCCGAGAGCCCAGCATCACGCGGTCAGCCACGCCACCAATCGCGGGCTCGGGTAGCCTGTCCCCAGGTCGCACCTGAACCGGCACGGGAACCGACTCCAGCCAGTCGAGGCGCGGCCCGTAGTAGGCCCGCACGCTGACGCCATAAGCTTCCGCGGCCACCACGGGCGGAGCGGAGAAGCTGAGGAGTGCAGCGGGGGAGGTGACCAGGTGGCGCGCCACCACGGCGCCAGCGGAATCCGTCAGCCGGACCTCTGCGAAGCGGAAGGGACCGACGGCTGCCGCGGGCGCGTGGAAGTCCACGCGGATGGGCGCACCCTCGACGAACTCCTGCGCGATGGTCGGCTGGTCGAGGAGAACGACGCCGGATCCCGGAGCGTTGGGCGCCACCGTGACGGCGCCCGAGGCCACCACCACGCCATCCGCCGTGACCGCCAGCGCCGCGGATGAGGAGGCGGCCGGCACGTCGAACCACATCGCCGCATCCTCCGGCGCTAGAGCCATCGTGGATGGCGCGGATCCGTCGAAGCTCGCCTGAGCATCGGTCACTCGCGTAGCGGGCCCGAACACGACGTGCACCGGCGCGAGGGCCCCCTGCGCGAGGGTCTCGCCTGGCGCCGGGGTGACTGTGACGGGTGAGGTCACGGAGGAAGTGTCGTAGGGCGTCGTCGCCGTCTCCCGGATCCCGCCGCGGTCATGTCGATCGACCAGGATCTGGCCTCCAGAGAGGACGGCTCGCGTCACGAACCACTCGGCACCGCTCGGCGTCCACACGGGCGCTGCCGGCAGGCGCGAGCCGTCCGGAGCACGCAGGGCGTAAAAGTCTCCGCCGAGGGTCGCGCCCGGCGTCTCGACGACGACGGCCACACCGTGGGCGTGCTCCTCTGGAATGATCGAGAGTGCGTCTCCAGACGATTGCGCGGCGAGCGAGTGGGCGACCAGATCGCCGGTCGGCGTTCGCTCCAGCTGACGCTGGGCTCCCCACACCAGAAGATCACCGGCGCCGCTGCGAAGCGCCACGAGCTCGTCGCCGCGCAGCACGTGCCAAGTGTTGCTGCCGCTGGCGGCCTGAATCCGGACCCAGAGCAGGTCGCCGTCGAAGAAGGCGTCCCGAATGGTGCCGCCAAGCTCCACGCTCCCGAGGTCGAGGAGCTCTCCCTCGGCTCCGCCGCCCGCTGCCGTCAGCAAGCGGAAGCGACGCAGCGTGCCACCACTGAATGACACGAGCTGCTCGCCCGAGACGCGGAACCCGGTGGCCGTTCCGAGGTGGCTGTGGAAGATCGGCTCGAGGTGAGGGACATCGGTGAAGGACACCGAGAACGCTGACAGACCGCCGAGCGTCGAGAGCACGAAGAGCCGATCGCCGTCGACCCAGAGACTCCCGGGCTCCGCGGCGAGTGCGGCGCCAGCGAGCGCGACTGGCGAGACCGCTCCGAAGTCCACTCCGTCCACGACGTGGCCGTGCCGGGTGAACGCCACGCTCCCGCTGCCTCCCAGGAGTTCGCCATCGAAGGGCGTAGTGCGCGCAGGACCGAAGCCGCTCGCCGTCATGGGCCAGTAGCAAAGGGTCGTCCCGCCCGAGCCGTCGTCCACTTCGGCGAGGAGCCCGGAGCCAGTGAAGGAGAGGCGCGCGATGGATCCCGTGGGGGCCGAGTCGATGGCGCCGGATTCTCCGAGGAGGTCCCAACCGCCAGCGATTCGCTGCGTGGCCCAGACGGCCTCATCACCCGAGACGACTGCGGGCACCGTGACGGCACCGATGACTCGCTCACCGACATCAGGCGAGGTGACGGTCGTCGTGGCCCCCGCAAGATAGGCCAACTTGGTCAACGACTCGGTCGTGACGTTCTCGTTGCCAGAAAGGTCTCGGAGCGTCGCCACAACGTCGACGGTGGCGGCGCCGGGCGCGAGGTCGATCTGCTGAAGCCCGACGCCGATGGCCACGGAGCTGGGCATCGATGTCCCAGCGGGGTCCTCCACCTGCACAGTGGAAGCGTCCGAGAAGTCCTCCATCCCGTCGGGAGCCGTGGCGGCCACCCACAGCTCGCTCCCTCCGAGAACCGTCGCGGCCGGAGTCACGGTCAACGCCATGGCCTCCGACACGCTCTCGTCATTCAGGATGTTGACCAGTCGCCGCGCGACAATGGGTGGACCTGAACCCGGAACGTAGGTCAGTCGAAGCACGAGGGTGCCATCGGTCGGGACGCTCGGGAGCGTCACGGGCACGAGCATGCGCTCGGGATCGGTATCGAGACGGCTCAACGAGATGGGCGCGGGGTTCAGTGGATTCGCTTCGTCGCCACCGAGATCCAGGGCGAGCTCCGCGTCGAGGATGGCCGACAGCTCGACCTCCACCTGAACGCTCTGACGCTCGCGCAGCGTATCGCCGTCGCCGGGGGAGAGGATCGCCAACCTCGGCGCCTCGCCGTCGCCGTCGAAGGGCGAGAGGGTGATGGTGGTGCTGCCGCGATTGCCGGCTGGATCGTAGGCGGCGACCTCGATGCTGACCGGAGTGGTCGTCGCCGGCGTGAAGGCGAAGAGCGTCGGATCGCTCAGGACGACGGGCGCCGCACCATCCACGGCCACCTCGACCCGGTCGACCCCATAGGCATCGAATGTGCGAACGCGCAGGTCCACGCGCTCACCCACTGGCACCGCAGCGCCATCCACAGGAGAGACCACCGCGACCGTGGGAGGCGTCGTGTCGAGATGAACGGTGAAAGTGTCGCTCCGGGTGAGGGTTCCCGATGAACCGTGGAAGAGCGTGACGGTGACAGGAATGTCACTGCTGCCCAGGGTCGCGGCTTGGACGTCGGCCAGCGTGGGCACCTCATAACGAAGCCAGTAGTCCCGGGTCGCCGGATCGACCGTGGTGACCTGAGCAGCATAGGTGTGCGAGAAGATCCGCATCTCCGCCCGGGTCACCAGATTCACGTCGGAACCGGTCGCTCGGTACGTGAGCGTCGTGCGCGTGCGCTCCTCGACCGCAGCCGGGTCAGTGCCGAGAGCTGCGACCGAGATGTCCGGCGCCGATACGGGCAATGACACATCCTGACTGGCGACGTTGCCGGCCGCATCGCGCGCCTCGACGCGGAAGACAAAGCCCACGTCCGATTCCACGACGTCCACGCTCAGCGTGCCCGAAGTGCTCGGCGGACCGAAGGACAGACCGAGGTCCCGCGATACACGGACGCTGAAGGCGACGGGTCCTCCCAGATTCTCGTTCGCGGTGGCGACGAGGTCGTAGTGACGACCCACGACCAGGCTCGACACGGGCTGCCCCGGCCCAACGCGAACACCAAGGTCGGTCAATCCCACGTCGCGCGGCGGCAGCGTGTCTCGCCCTTGATAGGTCGTGACGATGGGTGTCCCACTGTTGGCCAGGTTGCCGGCCAGATCGGCGACCCCAGCGACGGTGAAGGTGTAGAGGTGGTTGTCCTCGACCAACTCGCCGGGCCGCAGGGCCACACGGACAGTGTCCCCGGCCTCGGTCAACGCGAAGCGCGACGTGACATCCTGGGGAGCGGCCGGGAGATAGTCTTGGTTGAGCGCACTCACCGCGAGGGATGCGCCAGCGACGAGTTCGTCATAGCGCAGCGAGAGGGGCCATGTGGGACGGAATGCGGTCTGCTCGATCAGCCTCGGCGGAGAGTCGTCCTGACAGGTGATGGCGGCCAGCTCGGACACCGAGTCGCCGGTTGCCACACGGTTCACGACGACGTCGTAGGTCGCGCCGGCAATGCAAGGAGGAGAGGCGAAGCGGAGGCCATCCGAGAGCGGCGTAAACTCGGCGACGCGGTTGATCGCCGACGGTGACGACCCCGTGATCGGCAGGTAGAGTTCGAGCTGTCCTTCGATGCCCGCGCCCGCCACGCTCACCTGGGTGCCGCCGGCGTCGCTGATCACCCGGGGACCGGCGGGGCTGTCCGTCGTGATGGAGGAGATGGCAACCGGAGCCGTCACCACCAGCGCCGCCGGTAGGTGGACGAGTTCGGCCCCACCCGAGACGGTTGCGGTGAACACGCCAAGCGTCGGCATGGTGACGACGAAGCTGATCTCCGTAGCGTCGGCGTTGAGCGCGAAGCTGGCCGGGGATACGCCTCCGATGTCCACCGCGGTGACGGCGTCCAGGCCTACGCCTCGCATGGTGAGGGAGGTGGGTGCGCCCTGAACCACCGTGGCAGGGCTGAGAGTGGCAACCTCGAGGTCGGCGACTCCGAACAAGGGCGCGCTGCGCACGATCCAAGACAAGTCGTGCGTCAGCGTGCCTCCATCGATCCGCGAAGTGGGAGGCGTACCCACGGTAACTTCGTAGGTCGCGTCGCGCTCGAAGCTCTCTCCGACCGGCGCGAAATCCAGGCTGTCTGCCCCGAGGGTCGCGCTCCCAGACACGACGTGATCCATGGAGACCTCACGCACAGAGAGAGTGGCGCCTGCGAAGGCCGTTCGATCGCCAGCAAGGCGCGCGCGCACTCTGCCGGTCGGCGACTGAATACGCGTGGGCGTCACCTCATGCACGAAGGAGAGAGGCAGCGACAGGCTCTTGCAGACCGTCGGAGTGCGCCAGCTCAGCCAGCCCCCCGTCATGTGGACTTCAGAGGCATTGTAGGAGTCCAAGCGCGCGACGGGCTCTAGGCTCACGGAGCTTGCGCCACGATTGACGTCGTAGAGTTGGAGCTGTCCACCACCCTCTTCGATCGTCGCGAGCAGCTCCCCGGACATGGAAGCGTCAACCAGGCCGGTGAATCCGGACGCGGTGCCGAGGGGCGAGAGCTGTCCGCCCGCTGCGAGGTTACCGGTGAGGAAGATCTGCACAGCCGCCTCACCCATGACGACCAGGCGCTGAGGCGACACGCTCAGTGCCTTCGCGTTCACGATGTCGAGCGTCACCGGAAGAGCTATGGAGGTCGACGGATCATGCAGATCACGTGCTTCCAATGTTCCGTCGGCGAGCAGCAAGTAGAGCACGTCTCCTTCGACCGCATGGTCGATGAGCCCGGGCACGGCCAGGGTCTCCCAGCCCGCACCGAGGATTGAGCCGACATGGATCTCGTCGGTGCCTCGGGTGACGAAGGTCGTGCCCGAGAGCACCAGGCCAAGCTGCGGGGTGGCAAACGCGTTGACCACGCGGTTGACTTGCTCGGGCGCGTAGAGGTCCGTCAGGTCGTAGACGACCAGCTCCTCCCCCTCGAGCCGCGCAACGAGGTACCCCCCCTGGAGCGCGACCTCCCGTGCCAGGCCGGGAAGGTCGATATGTGCGAGCAGCGATGGCAACTCCGAGTCACGCGCCGAGGCCAAGTCGAGGGACGCTCCCGACCCGGTGACGACCAACCCCCCGTCGCGCGCGATCAAGCCACAGGCCGTCGCCTCCCAATCGGGCTCGAAGACGACCTGCATCTCGCGATTCTCGGCGACCGCGCCGGCGCCGTTCGAGACCTCGATGGTCAAGGAGCCGATGGTCTGGCCCGGCGTCGAGAAGACCAGGAGATCGGGTCGGACCAGGGCCACATCGGAAGCCGCATGACCGTTCACCGCGACCGTGGTCAGCGGACCGAAGCCCTCGCCCTCGAGGCCAATCAGCTCACCGCCATTGTAGCGAACGGTGCGACGCCAACGGCGGAAGTAGGACAGGCTCGAATCGTAGACACCGACGGTGTGAATGAGCGGATCCGAGACATAGGTGAAGGCAGCGGGCGCGAAGTCGCTCTGCTCGCCATTGCTCACCTCGACGCCGACGAGGCGGTCCGCAGCCTCTGCCGAAGCGAACTCCGGGGTCACTACCGTCAGGCTGTTGGACGTGAAGCCTCGCACCTCCGCCACCGGCACGCCGCCGATGGACGCCGTGGTACCCGCACCGAAGCCACTGCCGGAGAGGATGACCTCTTCACCGCCTCGCCAGGAACCGAAGCGGGGCGTCACTTCGTCGAGGACGGGGGTGGCGTCGAGCACCACGCGGAAGGGGAAGGTGTAGTCGGCAGACAGGCGGTCTCCCCGCAGGTCGGCGAGCGCCTCAGACACACGCACGGAATACGCCCCCACGGCGAAGGCCGAGGCCGGCCGGAAGACGAGGCGCGTCCCCTCAGGCGTCACGCGGCCCGACACGAACCCGGCGATGGGTACGTCCCCGCGACTGACCACGAAGAGCTCGTCGCCCCGGAGGCTGACCATGTCGGGGTCGAGGATGCGGTTGAACTGAACCTCCACCGTCCCATCTGGTGAGATGGCTGCGCCAGGGCTGGGGCTCTGGTCCACGATGGCCAACTCCGTATCCCCAAGCGTGACGATCGCCCCATCGATACCGCTCGCGCACGAGTCCCCGCTCGCACAGGACAACGGGTTCTCGCGCGGCGTCGGGTCCGTACCCGCCACCACGTAGGTGGTGCCCGCATAGACGGCACCGCGCCCGAGGGCGAGCGCGTGGACGGCGCCGGGGACGGCGAAGTAGTTGCGCAACGTGGGGGCTGTGGCGAAATCGTCGGCGAGCCACGGGCTCACGTCGAAGACCTGCACGTCGCCATCACCGCTCGCCACGTAGAGCGTCTGCCCGGTCAGTTCGAGCTGTCCTGCGTTGATGTCCGTGCCCGCGGTGAGGAAGACCAAGGCAAGCTGGGCGACGGGGACTGTGGGCGAGCCCGGGCGACGCTGGAAGGCGACGACGGACGCGCCCTGCCCGCTCGACACGAGCAGCAGGTCGTCGCGCGCCACCAGGTGACTCGGTCGAATCGGATTCCCAGCGCGATCGGTCGTGGCCACCCTCTCCACGATGCCGAAATCACCGTCGACCAGGTCGATGGCGACCATCTGGTTGGCCTCTGGCACGGCGGCCCAAAGCACATCACCGCTGAGCGCCAGCTGGCCAGGGACACCCCCGAGGCTGTCGGCTGGAACGAGCGCAAGCTGCTCGAGACGCGCTTCGGGGCCGAGGCGGTAGATGCGGACGCCCCGACCGGCGGACACGAAGAGGAGGTCGCCCGAGGCAAGCAGCCCCGTGCCCACGTCGGGCGTGCCGCTGTCTGTCAGGAAGAGGCTTGTCTCCTCGATGACCGTCGGCGCCGTGGGCACCGTGATGTCGATGTTGAAGAGATGGCTTCCTCCGAGGAGGTAGAGATGATCGCCGGCCAGGGAAAGCGCGCGGAACCCGTCGGGCGCCAGCGGCACCTCCAAGTGGTAGGGCTTGGGCGAGTCGCCTCGCGTGTCTTCGACGAGCGTCGGGCGGACGGGGTCGGAGAGATCACTCAACACCAGGCGGGCCGTGGTAGTCGTCAGGGTCTGGACCACCTCTCCGGCGGTGTTCCGAACCTCGTAGCTACCGCCCGTCACGGCGAAGAGCAGCTGATTGCGAACTGCGATGGCTGCAACGGGGCTGCCGTCCGGCGTGTCCACCGATCCTGTCTCGGGGTTCGTGTAGAAGTAGGCCCCTGGGAGCACGCTCCCTTCGCCCTCGAAGAGCGTGCTCTCCAAGGCGACATCCACGGCGCCGAGGGAGCCCGCTGGCGCACGAACTCGAAGGTGTCCAGCGCTGAGCGCCTCGAGGTCGCCGGCGACGGCGCCTCCGAACGTGACTCGCACGTTGTCGCTCAGCCCCTCACCGAAGAGGTCCACGCGGTTGCCCCCCGTGGGCGGTCCGGTCGCGGGATTCACGACCTGCAATAGCGCCGCCGGCTGAATGATGACGGCTCCATCCAAGGTCGCCGGCACGCCATCACGCAGAATGGTCACGTCCAGCACAGTGGTCCGCAGCGCCAGACTCATCGCCGGCATGGTGAAGTGCAGCTCCGCGTCAGATACGAGCGCCAGGGACGCGGACGGAACCAGGACATCACCGACGACGATCGAGAGCGCCGATGCATCCGCGCCGAAGTTCGCGCCGAGAGCCACCGCGGTCTCCGAGCCGTCGGCGTGGAAGAGCGGCACGGCGCCATCCCGCAACACGGCCGTGAGGCTGGGACGGACGCCATCGGTGACCTCGTAGTTCGCGTACACGGGCTGATGCAGCGGCTCGCCGGTGAGCCTCTTCATCTCCGAAGTGACCGCGAGACGCAGCGGCCCTCGGTAGGCGATGGAGTCACTCAACGCGACGTCGACGTAGCCACCTTCGAGGGTGTTGTTGGCGTCGAGTGTGTACTCGGTCGCGGGGAGGGGGGCGTCTGACGAGTCGAGGAGCTGGACACCTGCCGCGACGCGCCCCGGACTCGTGTCGATCAGCTGATTGAAGCGCACCCGAATGGTCTCGCCAGCCACCAACGTCGTCCCGGACGGCGGGCTCACACGAGTGACGACGAGGTTCGGTGTGGGGATGGCGTGCATCCCGCCAGCATCGGCAATGAAGGCGGCGCCCTCCTGGGCGATGAGCTCCGCCAAGGGCGAAGACGACGGCAGAACCTGATCGCGCCAGTAGACTTCGTCGTAGCCGCCATCCGCGTTGCGCTCGAGCACGACCAAGCTCTGCTGCGCGCCGTCAGGCGTGACATGGCTGGATGTGATCACGATTTGGCCGTGCTGAACCAGCATGGAGAAGTCGCCCGAGGCGTCCACGCTGACGCGGCCCGCGTGGCTCACCTCGTAGAGCGCATGGCCGGGCGTCCCCGGGAAGCCACTGAACACGGCCAAGCGCAGCGCCCCAGCACCATCCACGAAGAGGACATAGAGTTCCCCGTCGAGCCAGGCGACATCGACGGGCTGGCCCGCGAGATCTCCGCTCGAGAACGATATGGTGCCGTACCCCATCGGTGGATCGAACGCGGGGTTGCTGGAGTCGAAGAACCGGACGAAGCCACCGCCCACACCGTCGACCACGGAGAGTGCGATGATGTCCGATCCTCGGTCGAACGCGAGGTCCGTGGCCGACCCTCCTGGAACGGCGAAATTCGCAATGCGCAAGGGACGCGTGACGTCGTGCGCCGCGACCACCACCAAGCCGTCGGCGCCGCTGGCCAAGTACACCATCGGCCCGTCAACCGCGATGCCCGTCACGGGGTACTCCATCGGCAGTTGGGCGAGGCGCAGCGGACGGTCCCATATGGACACGTCGTAGATCTCGAGGCCAGCCTGCATCAGGAAGCGGTTCGACGACGTAGGCGCGGCGCCGGACTTCACTCCTACGTAGAGCAAGTCGCCGGAGAGTTCGGCTGCGCCGATGGTCATGGGGGGGTAGTTCGGCAGGTCGATGCTGCGCCCCTCCGACAGCGCGTAAGAGAAGCTACCGACGGGCACCTCCTTGCCCGCCATGGAGAGGAAGACGTCGAAAAGATCGGGTTCGGCGACGCCGGGGAGGAGGAACGAGAAGCTCGTCAACGACTCGACGTCGTCTTCGAGGTTGCGGATGAACGTCCCGGCCGAAGCGAACTCCGTGCGTAGCTCGAGGGCGCTCGAGTGGGCGCGCAGGATGACCTTTGCGCCGGGCAGAATGGCCGGACCGCTGGCCTCGATGGACACGCGAACGCCACCCTCGACCGGCCCGGAGTCCGTGGGCAGGGAGAACTCGACCGCAGACGGATCCTCGCCCACGACCACGGCCCCGGCGCGCCGCGCCACCAGCTCTTGGTCGACTACTCGCAGGTGATGCGCCCCCGGCTCCAGGAGGTCGAAGGCGCCAGCGGGCAGAGTCAAGGTGTTCGCGTCGACCCAGACATAGGAGAGCTCGAGTCCATCTACGAAGACGTGGACATCGGGGGAGTCGCGGAAGCCCGCACCCTCGATGTTGATCGCTGCGTTGTCGCCACGATGCGTCACGGCGGGCACGGCCCGATGGATGACTGGACGTTGGGCTGCGGGAGTGGCCGCTCGCACGTGACCCAAGAAGGGAACCCAGAGCGAGCCGCTGCGCAGGGTGCGCGCGGCGGTGACCCGTATCTCGTACTCGACGAGTCCCTCGCGAGCGAAGTCGAGGGAGAAGCGCTGAGCGGATCCGCTGGTCGAATCGAGAGGCACGAGGGAGAACGCCACGTCCTCATCCGTGTCGAGGCGTCGCACAGTGACGGCACCTGGCTCAGCCAGCGACGCCTCGGTCACGGCCTCACTGAAGGTGAGTTCGTAGGCCTCGGCCTCGTCCATGAATCCACGCTCGGGGATGGAGCGGTCGGCCACGAACGCGCCGGGAAGATCGAGGGTCGTCAGCCCGTCGCCGGATACCGTCAGCAGACGACCGTTGAAGTAGTCGAGCCCTTGAACCTGTTCGGTGTTGCCCGCAGATACGAGGCGGGGCGCAAGCGGATCGCTGAGGTCGTAGACGGCGAAACTTCCGCCGAGCGAGGATGCGAAGAGCGTGCTCCCGAGCAGGCGCAGGCGAACTATCGGCCCCGCGTTGGCCTGAATGGCAGGCGTGAGTCCGACCTGGGCTCGCACCGAAGGATCGTCGCGGCGCACGACGACGAGGCCCTCGGCGCCGAGTGCGACGATCAGATAGTCGCCATAGGGAACGAGGTCCAACACGTTGCCCGCGCCAAACGAATACTCGCGCCGGAAGTCCGGCTCGAAGAGGTTGATGGCCTGAAGCGAACCTGAGAGTCCGGCTGCGGCATCGGGATGGAGGGATGGCGACGGATGGTAGGCACACGCACCATTGTTGTTGCGGTTCCACCCCGCGTTTGTGCCGCCTGCATAGGCCCAATCGCCGAGGACACGTACGGCCGTCGAGCCGGCGATGGTCTGATCGTCGGCATCTCGGAAGTCGGGCAGGAGGACAGGGTCGTCCGCATCGAGCATGGACAGATAGCGCACGCGTGCTGTCAGCACGGGATTCCCGCAGATTTCGCAGGAACGCTCGATACGGCAAGACCCCAGGTTGGAGCCTTCGGCTGCGAGGAGCAGGTCGCCACTGCGGTCCAGATCACCCACCATGGGCCCTCCACCGAGAGCGCTAGACAGGAAACGCAGACCATTGGCCTCATCGAGGTTCAGCCGAACGACGCCCTGATTGCCGCTGGCCACGTAGAGGCGCTGACGCGGCACCCCGTCCTCGATCTCCGTGTACGGCAAGACGCCCACGGAGTCCCCATAGAGCACCTCGGTGTTGTCCAGATCCACCTCCAACGCCGCTAGCTCCTCAGGCGTCTTGCGCAGCATGCCCGCCGCTCCCACGAAGAGCGGCCTGAGCGGATCTTGAACGTCAATCGTCGCTGCGCTGAATCCGCTTGGGAATAGGAAGTTACCTTCGGCATCAACCCCCACCCTCAGGCCCTGCGCCTCCAGACTGCCGCCGCTCGTCACGGCCACGCCCGCCTGCTGGTCGACTACGATGTCATTCGGCGCGAAGGGCAAGCTGAGTTGGCCGAGCGCCCGCAGGCCATAGCCAAAGCCCTCCCCTACGCTCAACTCGGCTTCGTTGCCGTAGCGGTCGCTGCCACGCACCGCGTTTCGACCCACCCTACCGCCTGGAGTCTCGACTTGAAGGCGGGTGGTAGACAGCACGCGAACGCTGCGCACCGGTGTATCGCCGATCAAGATGTCGAGGGCCTCGGAGACGGTCGTCCCCGGGTCGAATCCCTCTCCGAGAATGGTGGCCACCGTGCCCCCACGCTGCGGTCCCCACGCTGGCGTGATGGAGCCAAAATGCAGCGGGGCGTCCACCACGAGCCCACCCGAGAGCGTGTCCTCTTCCCAGACTCCAGCGTGCAAGGCGCGCACGGTGACGTCGTATTGACCCGCCGTGGGCAGCGCGGGCAAGTCCGCGACGAGTACAGCGCTGCCCGTCCCGGTCGACGTGGACTCCACATGCCTCACGCTCGCCTCCACGGCGCCGACAAAGACGCGAATAGCCGAGGCGTCGAGCGGCAGGCCTGCGGCCGATATGGAAACCAGTGCCCTATGACCGCGCAACACGCGCCGGGGCACGACGGAGTCGACGACCAGCGGAGTCGGTCGCGCGCCACGATAGGTCAGCTCGAACTGCTGAGCCTGGGGCAGGGTGTAGAGCGTGATGTGCTCGGTCGGGCTGATCAGCTTGACCGACTCGACTCCGGCATCGACTACGACCTGAAGCGCATCGCCAACGTGGAGAGCGTGGCCACTGTCGAGCGTGAGGATGGCGTCGTTGTTGATGATCTCGACCGTGGCCGAGACCGCGGCGCCTGCGGCGTCGAGCAGATGGAAGCGCGGGATGTTCGCGGGCCAATCATCGATCGCCTTGTTGAAGCGCACGATCACTCGCTCACGGTCGAGCGCGTCGCGGTCTACGATGCGATTCGTGGGGTCGACGCGGAACACCTTGAGCACCACATCGGGGCTGACCTGGACCGCTCCGTCGCCTCCGCCGATCGCAGCGTAGTCACCCGCAGCCACCGCCCGAACATCGTTGCCCACCGACTCCATGCCCCCAATCACGCTCGGCCGGGCTGGGTCCGTGACGTCGAGGGTCACGATGCCGCCCGCGCCGAGGGCCACGTAGAGCGTGTCGCCATTGAGCGCGACGTCGTAGATGGCGCCAAGATCATCCAGGCGGCGCACGATGACGGGCTGCGTCACATCGCTGATGTCGACCACCACGAGACCGGCCAGGCCGGCGGCGAGGTAGGCGAAATCTCCGCCGATGGCCACCCGGCTCGCGGGTACGGGAACGGATCCGGTCACGACAAAGCCAGCACCCGGCCCATGCTCGAGCAGATAGAACGCGCCGGTGGATGGGTCGAGCTCGCCGACCAGAGCATTGGCCTCGAAGTCGAAGCCGCCGCTGGTGGCCGCGTAGCGCTCCCGCGTTCCTGCGGGCGTGTCCAGGCGCACGACGTCGAGGGCATGGTGACCAGCGGGCAAGGGAGTGTGGCTGGTGAGATAAGCTTCGCCGGGCAAGTGGATGTCGACCAGGCCAACGCCCGCGTCGCCCATGGCCACGAGGGCGCGTCCGTTGTCCGCGTCCACGCCGCGAGCGAACGTCCCATCGAGAGCGAGACTGTCCACGACGCTGGTGCGGGTGATGTCGAGAGGGTCAAACGCCAGAACAGCGAGACGACCACCGGCCTCGCGTCCGGGGCCACCTGCGGCACCGGCAACGATCACGCGATCCACGCCGCGCTCGAAGTACGTGTCCACGCCATAGGCCGCCATCCCCGGCACGGACACTTCGGCAACGATCCGATCGTCTTTGTGGTCCCCGTCTTCGTCGATGAAGGTGCGCCGATCCTCCTCGGTTGCCAAGGGGTGGCTCGACGGATCGATATCCCAGATCACGACGCCCGCGGCGCCGGACGCGGTGACCAAGTAGGCGCCGCTGGGATCGACCACCATGTCGTAGACGCGCCCACCGGCTCCGTGAATGGAGCTCTGGAGAGGCTCCTGGAACTGGAACGCATTGGGCAACACACCAACCTGTCCGCTCGTCAGCTGGACCGTGACGTCGACCGTTCCGAGGATGCCGGGGGGCGTCAGGACCTCGAGCGTCTCGCCGTCGATGACGTGGATATCCTCCGGGGGCACCGAGAAGGCACCGAAGCTCACGCTGACCTCGCCAACAGTCCCGCGGAAACCCTCGCCATGAATGGTCACGAGCAAGCCGCCGTTGACGGATCCGCGCTCGGGCGCAAGGGATGCCAGCCTCAGGGGGGCCATGTAGCGGAGCGCGCCCAAGCGGTCCGCACGCCCACCATTCGGGTTCAAGACGCTGACAGCCGCCGGGCCGGCGAGGTTCGCCGGGACCGCCAGTTCGAAGCGCGTGGCGCCAGCTCCAAGATCAGTCGAGGCGACCACGGGCGCATCCACGCCGGCCACGAGGAACACAGGGGATGCGTCGGCGTTGCGAACCTCGACGAATGCCGTGCCGCCGGTGACAGGAATAGCGCTGGGCGAAACGCCGACGATCTCGGGCCGGGGCGAAGCGTCCGTCGCCGTGGTGAAGGCGATGCGATGGCTGAACAAGCCCGCGGCGCGGCGACTCGCGGGCTCTGGCCGCAGGCGGAGTTCATAGGTCTCGCTCGCGAGCAGCGTGCTCGATGGCGTCACGACGAGGACTCTGCTGTCGGCGGGATCGACCTCGACGGTGTGGGCCACTGCGACGCCAGCAGGCGTGCCGTCATCGCGGATGAAGTCGATGTAGGACGTGACCGGAGAGAGGTCGCCTGGATCGAGGGGGCGCGTGAACTGCAGGCGAACGGGATCGGTCGTCGGGACGCCGACGTCTCCCGGAGCGGGGCTCGATCCGGCGAGGTCCTGAATCAGCGTGTCGACGAAGAGCACGCGGTCATCTGTCGCGCCCACGAAGACACCGTCGTCGCTCAAGTCCGACGCACGCAGGACATCGGCGCCAGACGCTCCCGCTTCGATGCGCACGGCGTCGAGGAACTGGGGCTCCGCCGGATCGCCGATGCCAAAGAGCGTGACGTAGGACGGGGGTCCAGACCCGGGATCCGACGACACCGTCGCAGAGAGGCCACGGAGGGTGACGATCTCGAGCGCATGGGCAGGCCGAGCAAGCGCGAAGCCGCGGGGCTGGAACTCCCCAAGTGGCCTCCCCCCCGCCGGGGGTTGGACCTCTTCTAGCGACAGGCTGGGCACGCGCCCCGCGCTCACGACGACATCCTGATCGCGCACGAGGGCCTGCGCGGTCGCCCGGTCCGAGGCCCCCAAAGTCGCGGTGGCCACAAGCGGCATCGTCGGGCGACTGATGTCGAAGACCACGTGGTTCGTGTTGCCAACACGGCCCACGTGAAGCAGCGATCCGTGCACGTCCAGACTGAGTGGGGAGAGGCTCTGCCGGCGACCGTCGAGCAGAATGTCCCGGATCACCCGGATCACGGCCGGTCGGGCAGGATCCGCCAAGCTGATGACCGCGAGGCCCTCGCCGGGATCCGCCGCGAAGAGCAAGTCGTCCTTCACGACCAGGTCCGTGGGAGCCTCCGCAAAGCTCAGCGGGAGGGCGTCGATGAACTGCCTGTCTTCTCCTCCAGGCACCGCCGTGTCGGTCTCTCTATCGTACGTTAGAATCCAGGTGCGTCCCTCCATCGGCGTGGAGATGTCGTCTAGGTCCTGGCCCCGGGCGCCCACGTACACGTGCGACGCTCCGAGGGTCATGGCGGTCGGCGCCAGCTCGACGGGCGTGTTGTAGTAGCCCAGGGCGTGGCGCGGGGCCGCGTTCCCCAGGACAGCCGGATCGTACTGAACGAGGGTGAGGTAGCCCGGGAACCCAGGCTCTGGCCCCTGAGCGAGGACGTAGACCAGCCCCAGGTCCGAATCGACCTCGACATCCATGATTTGTCCAGGCGGCAGCCGATTGGCGTCCGGCACCCAACCGGCGATGAACGCCTCGTCTGGCTCCTCGTCGATGACGCGATCGATGACCAGCCGCCCGTAGAAGAGCGCGTTGGGACGAAGGAATCGCCCCCCCTCCAGATCTCGAATCTCGACGTCGACGAAGCCACGGTAGGAACCGCCGAAGTCCGGCACCGTCCACGCCATCCGCTCCCCGCTAAAGAGCGAGAGCCCATCGCCGGCCGTGAACTCGAGGTAGGTATCAGGCTGGCCCGACTTCCAAGCCCGCAGGGAGGTTCCCGGCGTGAAGCCGTAGCCGACCACATCGACGGTGTCTCCGGCACCGAGTTGAGCGACGCTGACAACCGCTGGATCGAGGAACGAGATCTCCAGTAGATCCGCGTACACGAAGGCGCCAAGTGCGGTGTCCGTGAGTCCCGCGGCCGTGGTGACTTGCACGGCTGCGGGCCCGGCCTCGTTCGGCAGGGTCGAGACGTGGAGTTCGTCGCAGGCAGGGACCCCAGGGCCCTCGCTGCCTGCGGGGACGATCTGGTCGATGCGGTGACGCTGCCCGCCAATCGTCAAATCGGGGTCCGGTCCGAAGTCGTGTCCGCACACAACGACAGAAGTGCCACCGGCGACACTGCCAGAGGCCGGCGACACGCTGATGATGTCGGGCTGAACAGCGCTGCCGGCGCGAGAGCTGATGAAATTGAAGACGTAGTCGTTGGCGAGCGGCAGGCCGGTGAGAGGAGCGAGCCCACCGCGCAGCGTCACGAAGTACTGCATGTTCGATTCGAGTTCGATGCCCGGTTTGCGACGCAACTCGATGAAGCGCCGGTCGGGCGATCCAGCCCGCTGCAGGAACGCGACATCGAAGAAGAGGTCGGTCACGTCCTCTCCGAGCGTCGGGTCGATCTCCTGAACCATGACCCAGTCCCGCAACGTCGTAGCGTCGGGCAGGGCACCGGAAAGTTCGATGGTGACGCCGTCGAGTGCAGTCGAAATGCCGTCTTCACTCGCTCCCGGATCGGTGGAAAGCACAGTCAGGCTGGGCAGCTCGAATCGCGCAAGCCCCTGCCGCCCACCCGCCACGTAGGCGCCGCCGCGCGCCAATACGATGCCACGAGCGCCAAAGTCCTCGGCCGTCGCGGCCTCGTGCACGAGGCCCGGCTCGCTCGCATCCAACGTCGGATCCTCACTGCCGACGAGGTCGATCACCTCGAGCACGGATTGGGAGGGTTGGTCCTCTTGATCCGAGTAGTGAACCGTGACGTAGGCCTTGCCGCCGCTGACGAGCACGTCGTACGCCCCATCAGCCACGTAGTCGGGACGCGCCGGACGTACGTCGATGGTGCGTAGAAGCTCAGGGCGGAAGGGATCCGTCAGGTCGATCACGCTGACCTGGGACACGCGCCCGGCGCCCGCCATGTCCGTGACGAACGCGAGGTTGCCCTCGATGCTGATGCGATTGGCGATGCCCAGCGTGTCAACACTCGCAATGATGGGCATGGACGGAGTGCGAAGATCCGCGATGACGACGCCCTCAGACGAGGCTGCGATGACGGCGTAGTCGCCGTGCACGACGACGTCTCGAGCGAATCCAAAGGGCTTGATGAAGCCGACATGGTAGGGCGAGGAGAGGTCGCTGAGGCCGATGACCTGAACGCCACCATTGCCGTTCGCGACCAGCGCCAGATCATCCTTGCGAGCGACGCCGTAGACATCCGGGTACGGCATGTCGATGCGCCCGCGCAGCAGGTAAGCAACACCGAAAGAGCCGGGGCCATCCTGATGGGTAAAGACGAGCAGCTCTCCCGAATCGTTCAATAGATGCGCGGATGCGGCGGCGTTCCCGTCGACCAGTATCTGCATCTGGCTGACGTAAGGGGACACGGCCGAACGGGGCGCCCCAGGCAACACACCGCTCTTGGACGCCAGCACGAAGTTTTCGTCGGAGTAAAGCTCGGTGATGGTGCCCACGAAGATGTCGCTCAAGGCGTCGGCCGAATCGAGATAGCTGTTGCCCGCGCCGTCCGTGACAGTCGCGCTGCTCGCCTCGGCCAGGAGCAGGCCCGTGACGGGCGCCACCCGTTGAGCCGGCGCGACGCGGAGCACGTCCTGCTCCGCGGTCGTGAGATTGCCGAGGCCACTCTCTAGGCGCATCGGATCCTGCGTCGACCAGGCCCCGACAAGCGCGCCTGTTCGAGCGGGTGCGCGGTCTTGGTCGGCGGCGCCGTAGTAGACGTGACGAGCGGCATCCTGGATTTCGGGAAAGGCAGGATCTCCAGCCGCCCAATAGACGTGGGTCGCGACCGGCATGCCTATCTCGTGCGTGGTCACCTCTTCCACGGTGTGGGCCTCGGTCGTCACGCGAGTCGTAATGCGCACGCGCTCGTTGCGCATACCCTCGCGCACGAAGAGGGACCCATCCGCGAGTAGGCCTGAGTACTCGTAGTAGAAATTGTCAGGATCACTCGCGGCGCCGTCCAACGCGAGCGCCGGCACGTCGGTCGCAGCGAGTTGCACCCACTCCCCAGTGCTGTCGTCCTGGAACTCGCGAACGAGGTGCGAAGACACGACGCGCTCGGCGAGCACACCCACGTCCCGTACACCGATGCGCAAGGTGACGGCCTCGCCGGAGGTCAGGATCGCCCCGTCGGCAGGGGAGAGAACCTGAATCCGGCACGACGGTGTCTTCGACAGTCCCGACGGTGATCGTCTGTGACCGTCCCGATTGACCCAGGCGGTCGTAAGCGACAGCGTAGATCTCGAAGCCACCCACCCCATCTGGGGGGAAGATGTCTGCCTCGTACCAACTCTCCTGCGTCGCCAACCCGGAGGTCACGCTGGCCGGATCGTAGGCGGTGTAGATCGGCGTCCCAGCCAAGTAGAAGACCACGCGATCGATGCCCTCGGCGCCGAGGTCATCGCGCGCGTCCACCACGATGCGCAGGTCTTCGCCCTCGATCAGCGCCGACTCGGTCGCGGCGGGCAGTATGATCGAGGCCGTGGGCGGTTGGTCGGCAGTGATCATCAGCCGCTTCACGATGGATGGCGCGGACACCTTGCCATCGACATCCGTCGCCTCGGCCCAGAAGCGCAAGGCCTCGCCGACGCGGCCGGCAGGGACCGTGTAGTGGAACTGGAAGGGCGCGGCGACATCCTCACCTTGCAGGGTGAACGAGTCGATGGGCACGTCATCGCCGAGCGCGATGAAGAGCCGAACCGCATCGACGCCGACCTCCAAGTCACGCGCCACGACGTTCACGACGATGCCACGCCCCTCCGTGATCTCAGCGACCGAGGAGCCAAGGTTGAATCCCCGCGAGTCGAGGACTTGCATGTCCGTCACCTCGGGAGGCTGATTCCGCACGAGAGTCACGGGACGCCGGGCGGTGACGGTATTGCCCGCGCCGTCCCGAGCCGACATCTCCACGCGCATGGCAGCCGTGGAGGACGTATTCTCCGCTCCAAGGTAGTTCTCGAAGGTATCTACGCGGAACGTACCCGCGTAGGGAGGCTCCGTGAGGAAGCGACGTGCCACCTCTTCGTCCGGCGTGAAATTGCCATCCTCATTTGCGTCGACGTAGAGCACGGCCTGGAAGGTCGACACGCGCACGTTGTCCAGCACCTCCGCCGCAAAGCGCAGCTCGCGCTGCTCGACCGCCGTCGCACCGGTCGCAGCCGGAGCCAGCACCGTCAGTGTGGGGGCCTGGTCATCCAGTTCCACGTGCACCACCACGGCAGAGCTCGTCATCGAGGTACGCCCATCGCCGAGCCCACTCGACTCCGTCGCACCCGCGGTCAACGAGAGATCGGCACCGGCCTGACCGTAGGGCACTGGGACCAGGAACTCGAAGGGATAGGTCGTATCGACGAAGGTGCGATCACCGGTGATGAGCCCCGCCACGTTCAGCGCGACGCGATTGATGCCGACGTCGTCGATGGCGTTGGCTTGCACCAAAAGGTACTCGCCCTCGGTGATGAAGGAGTCGTTGGCGGGTCTGCCGATGCGGACCGTGGGGGCTTCGTCGCGCACGATCTCGACGCTGACGGTCTCGAGGGCTCGATGAGCGTCGAGATCGCCCGTGACGACGCCATAGGAGTCAACCGCCTCGACCGAGACGACCACGATGTTGTTCTCTGGGGCGGCAGCGTCGAACGCGGGCACGTCCAAGCGAAATTGATAGGGCGCCGTCCGCAGAGTGAGATTGGCGATCTCGGTCCCTGACACGCCATGCGTCGCCACGAGCCGCACGTTGTCCACGGCAACGTCGTCGAAGGCGTGTACGAGCACCGACAGCCCGCTGCCCTCCACGGTCGTTGCACCGGGGAGAGGTGAGACGACGTCGATCACGGGGCGCTCATCGACCCGGATCGGGAAGCTGACCTGGCGCTCCCGGCGGTTGCCAGACGCATCGACGGCGGTGAGGCGCAACCACACGTCGAAGCGGGTGCCAGTCTCCACGGGGATCGTCGGGAACAGCGCGGCGAGCTCGGCCAGACGCGGCACAGGGACGTTCTGCGTGTACTCGGGCGTGTCGATGTTTATGGTCGACAAGGGCTCGAAGTCGGCGCTCTCGATAGCCGCAACCGTGCGAATCGGAGCGCCGTAGGCCTGCTGGACGTAGCTGCCGTCAGGCGACCGGATGGCAAAGGTCCGAGAAAGCTCCATCCGCTCGACCTTCACGTTGTCGTAGCCCCGGAACCGCACGGGGAAAGTCGTGTTCTCGTGGGGCGCGAAGCCGAGAGCTGGCTCCAAGAAGGCGACCTCGGGGTTGATGTCGTCCGGAGCGCTGAAGAAATGAACTTCATCGCGCCCGATCACTCCTTCAGCGTCCTCGACCACCGCCACGAGGGTGATCTCCTCGCTGCCGGTCACGAGATCCGAGGGCATGGCGTAGGGCAGTACGAACCGCGTCAGGTGCTCATAGTCAGGGGCAGAGAGCCTAGCCGCCACGTCGGGATCGTACTTGGCCTCGAGCGCGTCATGGATCTCGCCCAGCGCTTGGGTCACGGCGGCAGCATCTGGTGAAGCAAATGTGCCAACGCCAGCTATGGGCTCGAGGCGCACGCCATTCGCGTAGATGGTGATGTCACTCGACGAGAAGGAAGCGTCGTCGGTCGCGACCACACCGACCTGTATGTGGAACGTTCCCGCTGCCACCAGCGCAGCGTCCGAGGGCGTAGTGATGCGCAGCTCCGGCGCCAAGTTGGCGACCGGATGCACCAAGAATCGCCGTCCCGTCTCCTGACCCAACGAATCGCTGACAACAGCCTCATACTGCGTCGCGTCGAGCCGGTCGAAGACGAACTGAGCGGTGATCAACGCACGGCGCCGATTCGCTTCGGGACACGGTGTGAGGAAGTCCCGCGTGAAGATCGCCCCCCCCACACGCGTCCCCAGCGCGTCGAGCTGGAACACCTGCACTCCGGCTAGCGCGGCGTCGTCGGAGGCGTCCACCGCGAGCCGCAGCTCAGCACCTTGGCGAGCCCAGAACTCGGATCGGTCGAGCCGCGTGGGCGAGGTGATGATGGAGTCGGCAGCCCCGAGTGGGCCGGAGGCGAAGCTCTCGAACGAGAGTTGGGGTGGAGCGTTGGGGTGAATCGGATAGGCCACCGTGGTGCTGCCACTCGCACCGGCGAAGTTCCGCGCGACCACAGAGAGCCTCAGCTGCCCGCCAGTGAACGCCGCGGGAACGTCGTACACGAAGGTGTGCTGTCCTACGGTGAAGCCGGGGTGGGTGACGTCTAGGACCGTGCCGTCGTCGCCAACCAGCGAGAGCGTGTCGAGTGCGCCCGTGTCCTCGATGACGCGAACGTCCAGGAGGAGCCGCTGGCCAGGTACGACCTCCGTGCCACCCTCGGGTGAGACCACGTCGACGCGCGGCGCGCTTCCCTCCGCCTGGACGATTCGTTGAGACAATACGTCCAACGCCCGAGGCGGGCGCTCCGGCGAGAACCGATCGACGGCCACAGCCAGGACACTGAGCTCCTGGACGTCGTAGTTTCCAGGAACGGGGACGGCGTAAAATGAGCTGTGTTCGCTACCGCCGGACACCTCCCTGACAGCATGGGCGCCGACAACCGATAGTCCGCTGCGGGCGTCGTCACGCACCAGGGCGGCGATCTGGAGTTCGGGTAAGCCGAGCGAGCGAGTTCCGTCAACAGCCTCATAGGTCGTGGGTCGGTCGAGAGCGTGGAAGTAGAGTCGGAGCGACTGCAGATACCAGTCGACCTCCACTCCGCTACCATCCAGGACTCGGATCGCTACGTCGGCGTAGACGAGCCGCTCGTCGGCTTCCAGTGGCGCCAAGTCGACTCCAGCCGCGTCGGTCACAGTCGAGGTCGACACCGAGTCCGAGCAGCCGCACCCCGCACACGTGCGACGCTGGGTGACATCGTACGCCACGGTGTACCCGGTGGGCACGGCGAAACGCAGAGAGGTGCCATCCGACGACGTGGAGACCGGGTGCACGCGGAGGTTTCCGTCGCCCGTGGTCTCGAGGTAGACGTGCCCGTGAACGAAGAGCTGACTGACCGCGCCACCGGCCTCTGGATAGCCCGCGGTCAAGACCGGCACGACGCCTGACGCCGTATCCACGCCCTCCCCTGTCGCCGATCGCGTCGCCGAATCCGCGATACCGTCGAGCGAAGTGTAGACGGAAAAGTATCGAAGTGGATCTGCCGGCCCAATGAAATCATCGGTGACGCGGAGACCGTGAAACGCCAGCCCGCCCCGGGCGACCTCGGTCTCGGGGACAGGATCGACGAGCCGAACCTCGGGGGCGTCATCGGAGACGATCCGGACGCTGGTCGAGCTACGGGCGTCATTGCCTGCAGCGTCCGTCGCCTCGGCGACCAAGACGAACTCGTTCGCCGCGGGATCGGTGGCGTTGTATGCCCCGATGGGCAGCGTAAACGTCGGCGCAGCAGAGTCGGAGCCGGTCACGGCTTGATCGACGAGGTCGACCGCATCGCCCTGCAAGAACACACGTACGTGGGCCAACTCGATGTCATCGGAGAAGCGCACCCTTGCGAGAAGGTCTTGCCGCTCGACCACCATCGGTCCCGGCTGCACGAAGCTTATGGTCGGCGACACCTCGTCTCCGACCACGGTAACGGCGACCGGCGAGGACTCGGCGCTGTTGACGCCGCGGTCTCGAACCTCGATGACGAGGTCGTACGTTCCACCCACAGCGAACGCCGTGGGCATCTCCAAGGTACCGGTGAAAGTCGTGGCGAAGCGCTGCGCAGTGACCTCAGATCCGAATCCGCCCGGGCTCGGCACACTCGTCGTCTCAACGCGATCTTCGCGGCGGAGAGAGGCCCACGGGACCTCAGTGCGCGTTCCGTCCGACGCCACAAATACGGCGGTGAGCGCATCGACGTAGCGATCGTCGGAGGCCTCACCGACGATTCGCAGGGGGTCGCCGACTCGGAGCTCTTGCGGTCCTGACGGCTCGTTCAGAGTAATGCGGGGAGGTTCGAGATCCTCTAGGATCGTCAACTCGACGAGCGCTTCGGTTTCGGAGCCGCCGCTATCCGTCGCTCGAACGCCGATACGAACCGGATCTTCTGGACCTTCGGATTTGCGCGGGACCCGAATCGAATGGGAGAATCGACCGCCTGCGGCCATTCCACCCGCCACGGTCGCGCCCGTAAACGCAAACTCGTCGATCGGCACACCGCCTCGCTCGACGAAGAAGCGAACACCCGTCACGGCCCGGTCGTCACTGATCTGAGCGGTCGCCGTGAAGGTCTCACCCTCCGCGAGGCGCTGCCCCGCTGGCGGGGATGTGATCGTCACCTCCGGTCCTGCGTCTACGCTCACCGGATAGACCCACTCGGTCGTGCGCTCCTGCCCGAACGAGTCGCGCGCGGTGAGCGACAGCCTGAGCTCCGTAGCCCCACTCGGCACGGGCAGTCCGAACGCACCGCTGGCCTCCCGCAGCGTGAGGTCCTGCGTGAAGACAACGCGGGTTCCGTCAGACACCTCGACGTGCTCGAGAGGCGATTCGTCGTTGGCGCGCCACTCGAAGGTCGCAGTCGTTCCCGAATAGAGCTCAGTGCCGGCGATGGGTGATGTGATCGCTGCGTGGGGAGCGTTGGAGTCGGCCGCCACCGCGATCGCCTGCGTCGTAACCGGCGCGGCGTCCGTCGAGCTCTGACCGCGCGTGTCTCGCACGACTACCTCGGCCCGGATGGCGTGGGGCGCGTTCGTCAGGGCCAAAGCCGCGAGGTCGAGGTGGAAGGTGTGGGTGACGTTGGCCGCAGCTGGCGAAGGCGTGAACGTCTCCTGGCTGGCCGGTGAGCCCGCCGCGTCGACGAAATACGACACGGTCATCGAAGCAACGCCAACATCATCGATGCCTTGGACCGCGAGCACCACGTCGTCCCTTGGGAAGTAGAGGTCGCGGGCGACGTCGATGACGCCGACCCGCGGCGCGACGTCGCGTTTGACGGCCACGGTCACCGAGGTGGTGGAGCTATTTCCAGCTCCGTCCGTTGCGACAACCTCGAGGGGATAGCGCTCGTCAGGCACGGCTGCCGCGCCGCTGAACACGGGAATCGTCAACAGCTTGATGGCCGAGAACGCGTGCAGCGCTCCCGGTATCGGATCGGGTGTCAGCTCGGCCTCGGGGAGCTCGTCTGCGAGGTCGCCTGTCAGCACGTAGCCCGCAGCACCACGGACAACCCCCCGGAGCTGTAGGCGCTTTGTCGTAGCCCGTGATGCGCAGCGTCACGTCGGTCTCTTCTGTAACGTCAGCAATGTCCGCGCCGGCCTCCGTCCGGGTGATCGTGGGAGAGACGAGGTTCACAACCGGGGGCTGGTCGTCCCGACCGAGCGTCACGGTGACGTCGGCGCTGCGCGCGCTGTGGCCGACGCTGTCGGTCGCAACAGCGTGGATGGTCAGCGGCTGCTCGTCCACGACGCCACCCGGGCTGCGGAAGAAGTAGGAATATGGAGCGCTCGAATCCGCCCCGACGAGCGACCCATCCACAAAGAAGTCGACCCGGTTGACGCTGATGTCGTCGACCGCATCCGCGCGAAGTTCGACCAAGCTACCGGAGACGACGCGGCTGCCGGCGACGGGGTGGGAGACGGAGACGGTGGGAGGCTGGTCTTCCTGGACGAGCAAGCGCACTTCGCCTGAAAGCGCGCGCTCGGAGTGGAAGTCCGTCGCCCGCGCCTGGAGCGTTAGCGTCGTCCCCAACCTGGAGGCGGGCACCGTAAGGAAAAAAGTGTGACGCGCGCGAGCGAGGACTCGTGATCCACGCGTGCCACCGCTGGAGTCGCCCACGCGGAATGACTGATTGGCGACGCCATCGAGCAGCAGGTCAACGTCGACGCCCGCTCCAAGCGTGTCATCGGCAACCTCGACTTCGACCGCGAGGCGCTCCCCTGCCGTGATCGAATCACCCGTGGCGGGTGACAAGACCACCGCCAACGGCTCCTGATTCGCAGCCACGACGAAGGGGCGACCGGTCCCCGGAGTGGAGGTCCCGCCAAAGCCGTGCGATACAGCCTGAAGGACACGCGTTGTCTCTCCCGTGGACACGTCTCCGACGAGCCCCGTCACACGCCACACTTCAAAATAGCATGGGACCTCTACGGAGCATCGGTTCTCGAATATCGGATAGCGCGACTCGCCGACGGGAGCGCCATCGACAATGAACTCCACGAAGGCGACCGTGGTTCGACTCGGCTCAGCACCCACCGGGCTGGACGCCTGGTAGCGGATGGCGCTGCCCTCGATGTAACGCTCCATGAGCTCAGGCACATCGATGGTGACGGCCGGCACGGTGATGTGGCTGGTGTCGCTGACACGAACGACGGACTCGTCGGGGTCTGCGACTCCGCCTGCGGTGTCGGTCGCTTCAGCCCGAATTCGCAGCTCACTATTCCGCATGGACTCGTCGATATCCAAAGAGACCGAGAAGGGAGCGGCGTTGCGGACGCCGATGAGTTCGCCGTTCAGGAAGAATCGAACCTCCGCGATGCCCACGTCGTCGCGTACGGTCGGGGCGATGTCCAGGGTCTCACCAACGCCGATGGTGGACGCCAACGAGAGGCTCACCGTCGGCAACGCGTCACGGGCAACGAGGGGAACGGTCGTTGCCACCGTCGGCGAGCTGTGGAGAGAGATCGTCACGTCGACGGGCGCTCCATCGCCGATGGCCGCCATGGACAGCACGCCCGTCTCTGCGTCGAGGTCCACGATGCCTGCACCGGCAGGGTCGACGACTACGTCGAGCGCGAACTGGCTCCCGACAGCCGCCTCCGTGCCGTCGTCGAAGATCCCAATCACGGAATGGATCGGGTAGCGCCGATTCAAGCTCGGGAGGACCCAGCGCCCCGCCGTATCGAGACCATCCATGCGAAGACCCACGAGCGACTTGCTGGTGTTGACCTCGACCGGAACGTCATCCGAGAACGTACCGTAGGAAGCCGTGATGCGAACGTCCACGACGGCGGTCTCGGCCAGCGGGTAGACAAGACCTGATGACGTGACCGCTACGATCTCCGGGTGGTTCGACGTATAGCGCACGCCGCTCCCGGAACCTGGCAGGGGCGTGGGCCCCCGGAACTGAAAGTCCACCGTTGGAACGATGGTGGCCATCTCGAGCAGATTCGTGAAGAGGATGCGGTCCGGGAGTGTGCTGAGACTACTCACCGCCTCGTCGAGGTCGCCCCCCGTGAGCACGATCTTGGACAACGACGTCTGATTCCCTGACGCGTCGACAGCATGGGCCTCGACCAGCACGAGCCCGTCCGAGGAGATGGCGTCGGGATCGAGCTCCCCGATCACGTCTCCAGCCGCCGTGAGAGTGCCGACCGGCACCACCAACTCGAACGCGCCACTACCGTCGGTGGGCGGGAGTCGAAGGAAACCGCCGGTGTCGGCGAAAGCGCCCTGGCGCGCCTGGTCTACGATGCCACCGGCTGCCCGCAGCTGGGACGCCCGCAGACCGACGACGGACACAGCCACATAGGAGATGTCCGTGTCGTCGGCAGCCTGGAGGCTCACTACCAAGTGTTGCCGGCCACCGAGCTTAGCGAAGCTGACGCCCTCCAGCGTGAGAGATGGCGGCTCCTCGTCCACCGCAAAGGTCTCGGTGTGCGTTTCGAACGTGCCATCAGCGTAGTGAGCCGTGACGGTAGGTGTGAGGCGTGACGCACCAGTCGCTTCGAAGGTGAACTCGCAAGCAGCGTTGTCCGAGGTCGAACTCGCGTCCTCCACGCCGCGCGTCTCCGCGGCGGAACCTGAGCCGATCACGACCGAGACCAGACTGGTGCAATCTGCGACCCGAACGACGTAGCTCGTCCGATCCTGCCCCGATACGAGCAGCCCGCTGACGCGAATGTCGAGGGCCGCATGGGCGCGAGGAAATGCTCCGATCGCGACGCCCAGGAGGGAGATGAGCACGAGAGCCGCCGCGACGAGTTTTCCCCTCAGCCGCCTCACGCAACTCCCCCTGAGGGGGCCAGCCAGCGCACCCGGCTAGGCGCGATGATGCCGGCCCCGTAACCACACTTCGAGAGTCTCGCGTCGCCGAGTGGGCAACTTGGGCGGCCAGGCGCGACCGATCGGTGAGCGTAGTTCGACACGGCGCCTACCCAAGCACAGACTGAGGCGGCTGTGTATGGGATCGATCTGGGAGCTACAAGTGTTCAGTTGCACTGCATCCCGGAGACGCATAGCCTGCTTTTCGGCGCGAAGGTGCATCGCTGCATGCGATAGATTTCGATATTTGAACACTTTTCCTGCGACAGCGGCAGCAATAAATCTGCGTTTAGTTGCGCAAGCTCAACGCAAGCCGCATGCGCCCTGACAGTCGGAGGAGAGGAGCCAAAAATGTGGGGAATCGAGGAAATGACGCAACCGCCAAGCTCGCTGGCCGAAAAGCAGGCTGACGTGAAGATCACGCGTCAGCTCCCCTACCCGATCGGCCACAGCACATGAATTTCGCGCAAGTCCCCTCTCCGCACCATGTCGCTCACGGAACGAACCCGCCACGGGGCTCCGCCGACTGCTCGCACGCGTTCCTGCTGGTGGTGGACCCGAACGAAACCAGCCGCAGTGCCCTCGAGGCTGGCCTGAGCAACGGGCTGAGCAAGCATCGAGGCCGGGCAGCGCTCTCCGTTGAGGCGGGAGCCACCGCGACATGGGCGCGGGACAAACTCACCCGCGGACCTCGGTGTGCAGGACTGGTATGCGCCGCGACCGTGGGGACCCAGGAGGCGCTCGAGGTGATCGACGCGGTGAGGCTCCACCACAACGCGGCGCTGTCCATGCTCATCGGACCGATTTCGGACCACGGGCTGGTTCGGGCCTGTGCGCAGCGGCTTGCGCTTTACAGTCCCAGCCCGGCAGATTCGATGACTTTGGCCGCGCTAGCCTCCAACGCCGCTGCCCGGCTACGCGCGGAAGCCATCGATGCCCAACGGACCGTCGTAGCCGCGCGCGCGGCTGAACTCGACCTCACCCGCCGTCAGGCCGACGTCCTCGATCTTCTCGCCCAGGGGATGGCAGGGCGACAGGTCTGCGCACAACTAGACGTGACTCGGAGCACCTACCGGAAGCACGTGGCCACGATTCTGATGCGCACGGGCTACCGGCGAACGGCCGATTTGCTCGCGAGCTGGGACCTGGAGATGTAGGCGAGCGGCGAGACCCTCGATCGGGCAAGCCGGACCGAACGGGAAATAAAGGTCGTGGCGGGCGCGGAGGGGCGAACCCGGCGTGTTTCAGCGGGCGGGCAGGACTCCACGAGGAGCGCGGACGGATCGCGACCTGTCTGCCCTCACTCCCCAATCAGGTCTGAACCCAGGCGGACTGTCAATCAGAGCCTCGAGTGCTATCATTGGCGCATGCGGGGGATCCTGTGGCTGATGTTGCTGTGCTGTGGGGGCTGCTACCTCTCCCACGGTATCGGCGAAGACTCGCGCGACGCAGGGCTGATGTCGGACTCGAGCATCGACGCCCCGTCGCCTCCGAGGGACACGGGCGTGCGCGACGCGCGAGGCGACTCCAACATCCTCGATTCGCGTGTGCGCGACTCGGGCAGGCGCGACACCGGGAGACCGGACACGGGCGTCCTCGATTCGGGCACGCCGCGCGACGCGGGCGACTGCGTGCTGCCCGTCGAGGCCTACCCCGAGAGCGACGTGTGCCGGCCCGAGACGGGCGCCTGCATCACCCGCTGCGGAACCAACCAGGCCTGCATCGTGATCTGTCTGAGACGCGACCCGACCTGCCAAGCCTGCGCCGTGCGCAACGCCCTCGCCTGCTTCAACAGCACGCCCTGCGCCCCGCTCTACCCGGCGGTCTCCTGCTGCGTCGTCAACATGTGCTCCCTCGAACGCGTCGACGAGATCCTCAACGTCTGCACCGCCCTCGCCTGCGGCGACGTGATGCAGCCCTACGTCGACTGCGCCATCGCCGACTCCCGCGCCCGCTGCCGACGCGCCATCGCCGACTGCGGCCTACCGCCGACCCTGCTCGGGTTCTGAGCGCGGCACGACGCTGAGCGTGTCTTCGCCAGCAGTGGGCTCAGGCACCGGGCCAGATGCCTCCCGCGCGCGGCGTGGTACATAGCGGGCCATGTTCGAGCCCGTCTCTCCTCAGGTCTCCTTCCCCGCCCTCGACGAGCGTTGCCTCACGCTCTGGAAGGAGCAGGACGTCTTCGCCAAGACCGTCGCGCGCGGCGAGGGCAAGCCGAGCTTCGTCTTCTACGAGGGGCCGCCCACGGCCAACGGCATGCCGCATCCGGGTCACGTGCTGACGCGCGTGATGAAGGACGTCTTCCTGCGCTACCGCTCCATGTGCGGCTACCACGTGCCGCGGCGCGCCGGTTGGGATACGCACGGGCTGCCCGTCGAGGTCGAGGTCGAGAAGGCCCTCGGCATCAACGGCAAGGACGCCATCGCCGAGTATGGCGTCGAGGCCTTCAGCCAGGCCTGCATCGACTCCGTCTTCCGCTACATCGACGAGTGGCGGCGCATGACCACGCGCATCGGCTTCTGGGTCGACCTCGACGACGCCTACGTCACCTTCCACCGCTCCTACGTCGAGAGCGTGTGGTGGGCCCTGTCGCAGCTCTTCGAGCAGGGCATGCTCTACAAGGGCTACAAGGTCGTGTGGTGGTGGCCCCAAGGCGGCACGGCGCTGTCCGCAGGCGAGGTCGGACAGGGCTACAAGCAGGTCGACGACCCGAGCGTGGTGGTGCGCTTCCGCGTCGTCGGGGAGGAGCGCACGAGCCTGCTCGCGTGGACGACCACGCCCTGGACCCTGCCGTCGAACATCGCCCTCGCGGTGGATCCGAAGCTCGACTACGCCTGCGCGAGGCTCGAGGATGGTGAGCGCGTGTGGCTGGCCGCCGCGCGCATCGAGGCCGTGCTCGGCGAGCGAGAGTACGAGGTCGTCGCGACCAAGACGGGCGCCGAGCTGGTGGGCCTGCGCTACGACTCCCCCTTCCACTACGCCGAGCCCCAGGGAGGTCCCGCCCATCAGGTGATCGTCGCGGACTTCGTCACCCTCGACACGGGCACGGGCATGGTGCATCTGGCTCCCGCCTTCGGCGAGGACGACTTCCGCGTCTGCAAGGCGCAGGGGCTCGGCTTCCTGCAGCTCGTCAGACCCGATGGCATCTTCCCCGAGGAGGTCACGGACTTCGCCGGGCGCTTCGTCAAGGACGCCGACCGCGACATCGTGAAGCTGCTCGACGAGCGCGGTCTGCTCTTCGCGCAGGAGACCTATCGCCACGACTACCCCTTCTGCTGGCGCAAGATGGACGACCCCTTGATCCAGTACGCGCGGCGCTCGTGGTTCATCAAGACCACGCGCGAGATCGAACGCGTGAAGGCCAACAACCAAGCCGTGCATTGGGAGCCCGCCCACATCAAGGACGGGCGCTTCGGCCAATTCCTCGAGGGCAACGTCGACTGGGCCCTCTCCCGCGAGCGCTTCTGGGGCACGCCCCTGCCGATCTGGGTCAACGACGAGACGGGCACAGTCGAGGCTGTGGGCTCGGTGGACGCGATCCTCGAGAAGAACGCGGACGCCTTCGCCGAGTTCGACGCCGCCAAGGCGGACAATCCCGAACTCTCCGAGCACCTGCGCGTCCATAAGCCTTGGATCGACAACGTCACCTGGACCAAGCCCGGGGAGCCCGGCACCTATCGACGCGTGCCCGAGGTGATCGACTGCTGGTTCGACTCGGGCTGCATGCCCTTCGCCCAATGGGGCTATCCGCATCAGAACAAGGACAAGTTCGAGGCGGCCTTCCCGGCGGATTTCATCACCGAGGCCGTGGATCAGACGCGCGGCTGGTTCTACTCGCTGATGACCATCAGCACCTTGATGTTCCCTGACGCGGAGCTGCCGCATCCCTTCAAGAACTGCTTCGTGATGGGCTTGGTCACGGACGCCAAGGGCAAGAAGCTCAGCAAGCGGGACAAGAACTACACGGATCCGCTGGTGCTGATGGACGAGGTCGGCGCCGACGCCATGCGCTGGTCCCTCTACACGGGCACGGTGCCCGGCCAGAACACGCGCTTCGGCAAGGCCGCCGCCGAGGGCGCGGCGCGGGAGTTCTTGCTCAAGCTCTGGAACGTCTACAGCTTCTTCGTCACCTACGCGCGCATCGACGGCTTCGAGCCGAGCGCCGACGCGCCCGATCCGAGCGAGCGCAGCGACATGGACCGCTACATCCTCGCGGAGCTGGATCACACCATCCGGCGCGTGCGCGAAGAGCTCGACCAATACCGCAGCCACCTCGCCGCGCGGGCCCTCGGCGACTTCGTCGACGCGCTGTCCAACTGGTACGTGCGCCGCAGCCGCGCCCGCTTCTGGGCCGAGGGAGACAGCGTCGACAAGCGAGCCGCCTTCGCGACGCTCTACGAGGTGCTCTCGGAGACCAGCCTGCTGCTCGCGCCCTTCGTGCCCTTCATGGCCGAGGAGATGTTCCAGAACTTGGTGCGCGCACAGCGGGATGACGCGGAGGTCTCCGTGCACCTCGAAGGCTTCCCGGAGGCGCGCGAGGAGCGCCGAGACGACTCGCTGCGAGAGGCCGTGGAGGCCACACGCGACGTGGTCGCTTTGGGTCAGCGCGTGCGCAACGAGACCCGGCTCAAGGTGCGTCAGCCCCTGAGTCGCGCCATCGTCGTCACGCACGGCGAGGCCGAACGCGCGGCCATTGCTCGCTTCGCACAGGCGATCCGTGAGGAGCTGAACGTGCGCGAACTCGAGTTCACGAATGAGCCCGAGCGCTACGTCGAGTACGTGCTCGTGCCCAACTTCCGCGTCCTCGGGCCACGCGTGGGTCGACGCGTACCGGCGGTGAAGGCGGCGCTCTCCGCGGCGGATGGCTCCGCCCTGCACGCCGAGATGAGCGCGCACGGGAAGGTGACGCTGGACGTCGAGGGGGAGACGCTCGAGCTCGGCCCCGAAGAGGTGGAGGTGCGGCTCACGGCCAAGCCCGGCTTCGCAGCGGCCGCCGAGGGCGAGCGCGTGCTCTTGCTCGACACGGAGATCACGCCGGAGCTCAAGCGCGCCGGGCTCGCGCGCGAGGTCGTGAACCGCGTGCAGCGCGCTCGCAAAGAGCTCGAGCTCGCCTTCGAGGCGCGCATCGACCTGCGCTACCAGACCGCGGACGCGGCCCTCGCCGAAGCCATCG
Source organism: Deltaproteobacteria bacterium (assembly GCA_013151775.1). GTDB lineage: Bacteria > Myxococcota_A > Polyangia > Polyangiales > Houyiibacteriaceae > JAADHO01. Next base: position 32,905 of record JAADHO010000213.1, read on the forward strand.
AGGCCGAGTCGAGCTTCATCTCGGAGCAGACGCTCGCGGAGTCCCTCGTGCACGAGGGCGGCGGCACGCACGCCATCGAGGTGAAGGTTGACGGCGCCGAGCTGCGCCTCTGGATCACGCCTCGGGAGTAGCCGCGGGAGGCGTCGCCCTCTTCTTCAGCTCGCCCCAGAGGTAGGCCACGACGCCGAGGATGCCGACGCCTATGAGCTGCGACGTGCTCATGCCGAAGAGCCCGCCGCGGTCGTCTGCGCGATAGAACTCGAGCACGAAGCGCAGGATGGCGTAGAGGGCGAGGAAGACGAGCATCACCTGCCCGTCGAAGCGCTTGCGCGGGTGCACCCAAAGCATGCAGAAGGCCGCGATGGCCAGGCTGCCAAGCGACTCGTAGAGTTGCGTTGGGTAGACGGGCAAGGAGGCGAGGTTGGGCGAGCTGAGGAGTCCGAGCTTCCACTCGGCCTCGCTCGCCGGCGAGCCTCCGGGGAAGACCACGGAGAGCACACCCTCGTGCACGGGCTGACCGAAGCAGCAGCCACCGAGGAAGCAGCCGAGGCGTCCGAAGAAGAGCCCGAGGGGGACCACCATGCCCACCATGTCGGCGCCCTTGAGCAGGGGGAAGCGCTCCTTCTTCAAGAAGTAGACGCCGAATATCGTCGCCGCGACCAGGCCTCCATAGTACGCGAGGCCGCCGTTCCAGAACTCGGCCCAGGCGAAGCAGTCGCGGGCCGCAGGTCGGCAGACGTTCGCCGCCGCATCCCACAAGCCCTCCACCGCGCTGCACTCCGCGTGCGTGATCTGCCAACCCACCTTCGAGGGATCGGTGCAGAGGTGGACGTAGTCCCAGAAGTAGCCGTCGGCGATGACGTGCAGGATGCGCGCGCCGCCGACACCGAAGATCAGCGCGTAGAGGCCCAGGTCGATGACGGTGTTGTGATCGAAGCCGCTGCGCTTGGCCCAACGCGAGCCCACCAAGGTTGCCAGGGCGAAGCCCAGCATGAGCATCGTGAAGTAGGCGGGGACGGGCTCGCCAAAGAGATCGAAGAGGCGGGAGTGCATGGTCAGGGACGCTCGCTCGAGCGCTGTGGTTGTAGCGCAGGCTGAGCCGAGGCGTCAGGCCTTGTCGCGAACCTTAGCCTGGGCTTCGGCTCGTTTCTGCCGCTTGGTGTCCAGCATGCCGTCGATCAGCAGCAGGCCGACGCCGACCACGATGGCCGCGTCCGCTACGTTGAAGGTGGGCCACTCCCAACCGCTCGGTAGGTGAAAGCGCACGAAGTCCACCACGTAGCCGTAGCGCAGGCGATCGTGGATGTTGCCCGCAGCGCCCGAGATGACAAAGGGCACGGCGGCGGCGAACGCCCGCCCGCCACGCCCGCGAACGAACATCAGGCCCAGGAAGATCACCGCGCCTAGGGCCGCCACGCCGAAGACCGCCGAGCGCGCGACCGCGCTCGAGCCGCGCATCAGACCGAAGGCCGCGCCACAGTTCTCGGCGTAGCGAAGCTCGAGGTAGTCGTCCACGAGCACCACCGGCGGCTTGCGAGCGCGCTGAAAGGAGATGCGCCCGAGGTCGTCTGACTCGCAGAGGGGAGGCGGCTCTCCCACACGCGCCTCGGACAGCTCCGACAGCGCCCAGGACTTGCTGCCGAGGTCGGCGCCCACCAGCGTCGCGGTGGCGAGGAGCGCGAGCAAGAGGGCCTTGTTCGTACGGCGAGTGTCTGCAGCGTGAGTCATCGGGGAGCGCGGATGCTACCAGCCGCGGACGGTCGGTCAATCACGCGCTCGCCGGCTCCGCAAGCTCCGAGTCCGGGGCCTCCGAGCCGGAGTCCTGCGAATCCGCCTGCTCCAAGCCGGAGTCCTCCGGCCCGGGCTCGTCGGACTTCGTCGGATGACGCGTGATCACCGAGTACAGCACGGGCAACACCAACAGGGTGAGCAGGGTCGTAGAGACCATGCCTCCGATCATCGGCGCGGCGATGCGCTTCATCACGTCGGCGCCGGCTCCCGAGCTCCACATGATCGGCAGCAATCCGAAGATGATCGCGCAGACCGTCATCACGATGGGACGTACGCGCTCGGATGCTCCGTCCACGATCGCCCCTTGCACGGTTCCCCCGTGTCTCTCGATGTCCTGCATGGCGTGTCTCAAGTAGAGCACCATCACCACGCCCGTCTCCGATGCCACACCCGCCAAGGCGATAAAGCCCACCCCAACGGCGACGCTGAGATCGTAGTTGAGGACATACAGCAGCCACACACCTCCGATCAATGCGAAGGGAAGCAGGCCCATGACCAGCCCGGCCTCCTTGAAGGTGCGGAAGTTCAAATACAGCATGAAGAACACGAGCAGGAGTGTAATCGGGACGATCTTACTCAGCTTCTCCGATGCGCGCTGCATGTACTCGAACTGCCCACTCCATACGATGGAGTATCCCGGAGGCAGGTTGATCTCGGTGCGCACGGCTTCCTGCGCGCGCTCCACGTAGCCGCCGATGTCGCTGCCGATCACGTCTACGTAGATCCAGGCCGTTGGGACGGCGCCCTCCGTTTTCACGACCGGAGGACCCTTGGAGAAACTCACATGTGCGATCTGTCCCAGGGGTACAGAGTGTCCCATGGGCGAATGCACCAAGACGCTGCGAATCCCGTCGAGCGACTCGCGCAATTCACGAGGGTATCGGACATTGATCGGATAGCGCTCCAAGCCCTCCACGGTCTCGCTGACGTTGATCCCTCCGACAGCGCTCATGATCACCGACTGAACGTCATCGATTTGAATGCCGTAGCGCGCGGCCGCTTCCCGGTCGATGTCCACATCCAAGAAATTGCCGCCCGTGACCCGTTCGGCGTACACGCTCGCCGTGCCGGGAACCTGACGAATGCGTCCCTCGATCTGCTCCGCCAAGTCGGCCAAGACGCTCAAGTCGGGCCCCAAGATCTTGATCCCCACCGGCGTCTTGATGCCCGTGGCGAGCATGTCGATGCGGGTCTTGATCGGCATCGTCCAGGCGTTCGTCACCCCCGGAAGCTGGATCGCCTCGTCGAGCTCCCTGATGAGGATCGCCTGGGTCATGCCCTCGCGCCACTCGCTCTCGGGCTTGAGCCTGACGATGGTCTCGACCATGTTGAGCGGCGCCGGATCGGTGGCCGTCTCGGCGCGCCCGACCTTGCCGAATACACTCTCCACTTCCGGGAACGCGGCGATGATCTGATCGGTCTGCTGCAAGACCTGGCGCGCTTCGGTGATTGAAATCCCCGGCAAGAGAGACGGCATATAGAGCAAGTCTCCCTCGTTGAGTGGAGGCATGAACTCACTGCCGAGACGCGACATGGGGAACCAGCTCGCGACCAGCACCGCCAGAGCCACGAACAACGTCGTCTTAGGCCAGCGTATCAGACGCCCGAGGACGGGACGGTAGACCGCGAGCAGGGCCCGGTTGATCGGGTTGGCCGCCTCCGGGCGGATCTTGCCACGGATGAAGTATCCCATCATCACAGGTACGATGGTGATGCTCAGGAGAGACGCGGCGATCATCGCGTAGGTCTTGGTGAAGGCCAGGGGCTTGAACAGTCGGCCTTCCTGGGCTTCGAGCGAAAACACTGGAACGAACGAAATAGCAATGATCAAAAGAGAGAAAAACAGGGATGGACCAACCTCTTTTGTTGACTCCGCAACAATTTTCCAGCGATCGGGGTTCGGCCCCGCACGCTCGAGATGTTTGTGCATATTCTCGATCATGACGATGGCCGCATCGACCATGGCCCCAATCGCGATCGCTATCCCTCCCAAACTCATGATGTCCGCAGACATCCCCTGCGCACGCATGGCCAGGAACGCCAGCAATATGCCACCGGGAAGCAGCAGGATCGCCACCAAGGCAGACCGGAAGTGGAGCAGGAAGAAGATGCAGACGAGCGCGACGATCACGCACTCCTCGATGATCTTCTCCTCCAAGGTATCGACGGCACGCTCGATCAGCCCCGAGCGATCGTAGGCAGGGACGATCCTCACGCCCTCGGGCAATGACGTCTGCAGCTCCGCCAAGCGCGCTTTTACGTCCTCGATGACCTGATAGGCGTTCGCGCCATAGCGCGCGATCACCACGCCGCCGACCACCTCGCCTTCGCCATTCCACTCCGCTAGGCCGCGGCGCAGCTCGGGTCCGATGCTGACCGAGGCGACGTCAGCGAGACGTACGGGGACATGGTTCTCATCGACGCTGAGCGGGATACCTCGTAGGTCGTCCAGGGATTTGATGTAACCACGGCTGCGGACCATGAACTCGGTCTCGGCGAGCTCGATGACTCGCCCACCGGTGTCGTTGTTGCTTCGCCGAATCGCCCGACGAACGGTCTCGAGCGAGACATCGAAGGCGTCGAGCTTCTGAGGATCGACCGTCACCTGATACTGTTTGACGAAGCCGCCAACGCTGGCGACCTCCGACACACCATTGACTTGCTGTAGCGCGTATCGAAGCTGCCAATCTTGAATGGAGCGCAGCTCCTGAAGATCGTGATTGTCGCTCTGAAGCGTGTACTCGTAGACCCAACCTACGCCGGTTGCATCGGGCCCCAATGCGGGATTGACTCCATCGGGAAGCTGACTGTTTGCGTAGTTCAGGTACTCGAGCACACGGCTTCGTGCCCAGTACATATCCGTGCCGTCTTCGAAGATGATGTAGACGAAGGACAGACCGAAGAACGAGTAGCCACGCACCACGCTGGCCCCGGGGACCGAGAGCATGGTGGTCGTGAGTGGATAGGTGACCTGATCCTCCACGACCTGCGGAGCCTGTCCGGGGTACTCGGTGAAGACGACTACCTGAACGTCGGAGAGATCCGGCACCGCGTCTAGCGGCATCGTGCTGAGGGCGTAGGCGCCCGCTGCCATGGCCGCCAAGGTCAGGCATATGACCAGGAAGCGGTTGCGAATGGACGCGTCAATTATGCGATCGAGCATGCTCGGGCTCCGTGTTCAGCGCTGTCGATCATCGACCTTGGCCCGTGGCCCCGTCGGCTGCGGCGTCGGCTGCGGCGTCGGCAACCCCCGCGTCGCCTCCATCCCGGACGGCGGCGTCCCGGACCCCGGCCTCTCCTGCGTCCGCCCCCGAGGTGTAGTTGGACCCGAGCATGTCGAGCGCAACCTGTCGAAGCCGGCTCTCGCTGTCGAGCAGGAACTGACCGCTGATCACGACCTCTTCGCCCTCTTCGAGTCCCGACAGAACCTGATAGCCCTGCTGCCCCGAGACGCCGAGCGATGCGTCCCGTGGCTCGAAGCGGCCATTGCCGAGGGACACGAAGACGACGTTTCTCTCGCCGCTGTGGATCACAGCCTCCGACGGCACGACGAGCGTCTCACCCACGGGCTCCGAGTGAATGCGCACCGTGGCGAACATCCCGGGGCGCAACGTGACCTGAGGATTCGGGAGCACCAAGCGCACCTGTAGTGTGCGGGTCCGCTCGTTCAAGGTCGGGTAGACGTAGTCGACCCGAGCGGTCTGCATCTGGCCCGGGAGATAGGTCAACTCGATGGTCGCCTCTTGCCCCGCGGCGACCCAAGGCGCGTCGAACTCGTACACCTCGGCCATCACCCAGAGCGCGTCCATCTCTCCGAGGGTGAAGAGGTTCGCGCCCATGCGGACGAAGGTGCCTTCATAGGCCGACTTCTGGATCACGTAGCCGCTGCGTGGAGCCGGTATGGAGATCCGCCGCTGGGCGCGCCCGGTGCGTTCGATGCGTGAGATGAACGAGTTCGGGACGTCGAAGAGCGCGAGGCGCTGACGCGCCGCCTGAATCAGGTGCGCGGAGTGGGGTCCACCCGCCGTGCCGCGAAAGATCTGCAAGTACTCCTCTTGACCGGCCACCAACTCGGGACTGTAGATCGCGAAGAGCGGCTGGCCAGCGCGCACATACTGTCCAGTTTCAGTGACGTAGAGCCGTTCGATCCAGCCGTCGAACTTCATGTTCACGGTGGTGACACGAGACTCGTCGAATTCGATGCGTCCAACCGCGCGGATCACGCGCGTCAGTCGCTGCTTGGTCAACGCCTGTGTGCGAACGCCCAGGCGTTGGATGGTCGCGCCATCAATCTGCAGCGAGTTGAGGTCTGCGCCGGGGTCACCTTCGTGCACCGCGACCAGGTCCATCCCCATGGCGTCCTTGCCGGGATTCTGCGACACGAAGGATGGATTCATCGGACTACGATAGAAGAGAACGGCGCCCTCGCCGTCGTCCGAAGTCGCCGCCGGAGTGTCCTCAGCGGCGCCGGAGCACCCACCCAACATGAGAAGAGCCGCTCCCAAGAGGGCCCATGCATTGGAGTTCGCGATAGTGTTCACTGCCCTTGCCTTTCGCTGGTGTTCTCACCCAGAAGGGCATGAAGTATGGCGCTTTGTCTGGCACGCAACGCGCGCAGACGCTCAAATTCTAGGCGGGTGGTCAAGTCGACCCGCCAGTTCTCCAGGACGGTGTTCAAGGTGACGCGCCCAAACTGATAGTCTTCGATGCTGGCGCCGAGGGCGGCGTCGGTCTCTGGCAGGAGCTCGCCTCGATACAGGCTGAGCTGTGCGTCGACACGCCCTATGGCATCGAGCGCGCGCTCGAGGGCGGTGCGCACGTCGAGGATGGTGTCGTCCAGATCCTCACGGGCGGCTTCGACGGAACTCTCGAGTTCTCGTACCCGGGCGGCTTGATTGCGACTCAGAAACACGGGGAGAGTGATGCCCAGCGACACGCTGAACATATCTGCGCCTTGGGTCGGATCGCCGTTGACCTCGCGGCGGAAGCGGTAGCCCGCGCCGATCATGAAGTCTGGATACTGCTCCCGGTGGGCGGAGGTCAGCTGCGCACGACGTGCCTCGACCTGCGCGCGCTGCAGACGCGTCTCGGGGTTGTCCCTCGCGAGCCGCTCGCGCAAAGCCGTGGCGTCCACTGCGTCTAGGGGAGGTTCACTGGACGAACGGACCTGACCCGCCGGATCGAGCCCGACCGTGCGCTCCGTCGCCCGCGCCGCGGACAAGAGCCTCTGACGAAGCTCGATCAGCGTGGAGCGGATCGAGCTGTGGGCGGCCTGAACCTGCAGCGCGTCCTGCTGCGCCGCCTCTCCCACCGAGAAGCGCGCGACCACGGCGTTTGCGAGCTGGTCGAGGACTCGCTCGGTCTCGGAGATGATGGTCAGCGACTCTTGGGCGAGCCAGAGATCCCAATAGGCGCGCTCGACGCTGAGCGCGACCCGCGCCTGCTCGCTCGTGAGCACGCGCTCGAGCACGGCGGTCGTGGCGCGGGCGGCCTGCGCCCGCAGGCGAAGCTTTCCTGGGAAGGGGATACCCTGCGTGAGCCCGACCGTGATCCCGCTCATGGCGGCTGCGTCGAGACCCGGATCGTTGAAGCGCAGGTTCGAGGCGCTGGTCATCAACGTCGGATCAGGCGGGCTCCCGACCCGAGAGGGGACCTCCTCGGAGGCCTCGATGTCGGCTTGCCTGGCGTGAAGGTTCGCCCGCTGCCGAAGCGCCGTGGCGATCAATTCCTGCAAGGTCTTGGGGGTCGTGTCCGGCTCCCCAGCCGAGGCGTCCTGCGGTCCGGGAGGGGTCTCCTGTACCTGCGCTCCGGTAGAGGTCTCCTGCGCTCCGGTGGAGGTCTCCTGAGCAGCGCCCTGCTGGGCGTGCGCTCCGGCAGAGACGGCGCAGACGATCAGAACCAGCAGCGGGCGGCTCATCGAGGCGCGCTCCTTTGGCGGCCCTGGCGCGAGTCCGTCGAACACTGGGCCCATGGTATCAAGTGACGATGCATGCGCTACCGGTAGCCGAACGTTCGTCGGAAGACAAGCCCGTCGACTGCTGATATTTTTGTGACACATGGTGATACGCTCTTGACGTCGTGTCACGCCGTGTTACATATCACTTCGTGACACACGAAGAACATGCCGACGACGCCCCCGAGACTCCTCCCGAGGAGGCTCCCAAGAAGACCAAGTCGAAGAAGGAGCGTGTGCTCCACACCCGCGTCCCCGCGGTGCTCGAGCAGGAGCTGAAGCGCTTGGCCCAGAGCTGGCGGGTGCCGGTCTCGAACGTGGTCCGCACGATCCTCGAAGACGCGGTGGAGACGGTGGATATCGTCGGCCGCCGCGCCGAGGGAGAGCTACGCGGAGCGGCCGAGCGGCTGGCGGTCGAGCGGCGGCGGCTGCGAAAGATGGGCGGCCGGCCGGCGCAGGACGCCCCCGACTCCAGCGAAGACGAGGCGCCCCGCGGAGGCGAGCCCGACTCCGACCCGCTGGAGGGCGCCCTGGGGTTCACGCCCTTGGTGTTGGCGTCCGAGGCCCGCTGCGCGCGCACGGGTCGCACGCTAGCGGCCGGAGAAGAAGCGTATCTCGTGCTCTTTCCAGAGCCCGGGAGGAAGGCGTTCGTCGCATCGGACGCCTTGCCAAAGAATGGAGAAGAAAAGTCATGAACACTGAAGAGACCACCACAGATCCGCAGCCCCCCATCTCGGAGACCGCATCGGAGGCCTTCGACAACCTGCTCTCCGTGGGCCGGCTATGGGCCGCCCATGGCTTGGGCATCGGTCGATCCGCCCTGCGCGCCTCGGCCCGAACCCTGGAGATGACCGCGGAGACCCTGTCCGAGCTGGAGTCGCGTTTCGAAGAGCGCGACGCCAAGTAGCCCTAGCGCGCCCACCACTGGCGCGTCCACAGGCCCAGCGCCGTCACATACCCCACCTCCGTCGTCGCGATCTGCCCTTGGCGATCGACGAAGAAGGAGGTGGGGAAGGCGGACACTCCCCAGCGCGCGGCGAGCGCTCCGTTGGGATCGTTGACGAAGGTGATGCGCGCTCGCTCCACGCCTCGCTGCTCGAGCACCGCGAGCACCTGCGCCCGGTTGCCCGAGCGGGTCGCCACGGCGAGCACCTGTCCGTGGTTCGCTGCCGACTGAAGGTTGTCCTCCATGGCCTGGCAGACGCCGCACCATGTGGCCCAGAAGTGCACCAACACGGGCCCCTGGCGGCGCATCTGCGCCAGGCTCACGGGCTCGCCTTCGAGCGTGGTCGCACGCAATTCCGGAGCGGAGCCCGTAGGGGTGTCTCGCGTCTGATAGGCGCGCACTCCCCACACCACGGCCACCACCAGCAGCGCCTGAGCGCCCCAACTCCGCAGGCGTGCCCAGCGCCCGGGCGCCGCCGAGGCGTCAGCCATCCGCCTCGCCCTCGGCGTCCTCGCTGCCGGCGCGCGCTGCGGCGCCGGGGAAGAAGCCGTGGCTGGACAGGGGCTGACCCTCGGGGGGGGCCTTGTCGCCGCCGGGGCCGAAGGCCTCCAGGGTAGCCAGCAGGGTCTCGCGATCCTTGGGGCTCCGGACCGCGGCGGGCTCTGGCGCGGCCATGGACTCGATGTGCAGCGTCTGGGTCGGGAAGGCGAAGTGTACC
>JAADHO010000370.1 GCA_013151775.1 Deltaproteobacteria bacterium
GCGTCCGTGCCGCCGCCAGCGTCCACGGGCGTGGTGTCGTCACCGCATCCGGCGCTGAGCACGCCAACCATGATCATCAAGACTACTTTTCGCATCACTGTCTGCCCCCAATAGTTTGGGTAAGGGTGTTCTCCCCTCCACAGCAGTAACCGTGCCAGCGAAAGTCTGTGCTATTCCTCGATCTGGGACGGTGCCCGACGAAGTTTCGTCAGTCTAGGGATGACGAAATGTCGACAACTGACCTAGACTCGACGCATGACCCTGGCGGCCGAGATCGAACCTGACGCAGAAGCCCTCTGGGCAGCCGTGAGCCAGGTGATGTTGGGGCTGCGCGACGGAGCGGATCTCGACACCGCCCTAGACGCCGTGGTCGAGGCCGTGGGCGCGGACCGGGCGGCCCTGCTGGTGTTCGAGCCGCATGCGGAGATCGTGATGCGTGCCCGAGGCCCGCAGGGTGCGCTGGAGGATCACGAGTGGGAGGAGATCAGCCGCAGCCTGGTGCGCGAGGCACGGGAGCGAGGGGAGGCGGTGCTCTGGGACGCCTTCGACGCCATCGGCACGGAGGGCAGTCTGGCCGATCTGGGCGTGTTGGCGGCGGCCGCGACACCCCTCACGGAGAAGGGTGGAGCCCTCACGGGTGTGCTCTATGTGGACGTGCGGGAGCCGGGAAAGTCCCTCGGCGAGGCGCATCTCTCGTTTCTGCGCGTGGCCGCCTCGGTGCTCAGCGGGGCCCTGACCTCGGCTAGACGTCTGGAGCGAGCGACGGCGGCGAAGGGATCCGGAGACGCGGAGCGGCGCCCAGCCCACCTCTCCCTCTTCGACCTGGTCGCCTCACCCTCGATGCAGGGCGCGGCTGACGCGGTGCGCACGGCGCTGGGCACGGATCTCAACGTGCTGATCACCGGGGAGTCGGGCTGCGGCAAGACGGAACTGGCGCTGGCCATGGCCCGGGCGTCGGGTGACGGCCCGGTAGTGCGCGCGACGCTGGGCATGAGCGACGACCTCAACACGCTCACCTCGGAGCTCTTCGGACACGAGCGCGGTGCCTTCTCGGGCGCCGCGAGCCGCCGCGTAGGCCTGGTGGAGCGGGCCGCAGGCGGGACCTTGATCTTGGACGAGGTCTTGAACCTCCCGCGTGGGGCGCAGCAGCTGCTGCTCGACTTCACGCAATTCGGACACTATCGCCCCCTCGGTTACGATGGCGCCGAGCCACGACAGGCGCGCGTGAGGCTGCTCTGCGCGACCCAAGGAGACCTCGGCGCGGCCGTCGACGAGGGCCACTTCCGCCGCGACCTCTACTACCGCCTGGCCGGCGTGACGATCCACATGCCCGCCCTGCGGGAGCGACGCGACGACCTCTCCGCCCTCGCGGAGAGCCTGATGCGTCGGCGCGATCCCGGGCGTCCGTGGCACCTCTCCATGGAGCTGAGGCGCGCGCTGACGAACGGCTCCCGGAGCTGGGACGGCAACCTGCGCGAGCTCGAGGCGGTGTTCGAGGGCGCCCGCCATCGAGCCGCGCTTCGCTCTCCCGAGGGCTCCGAGATCATCCTCGCCGACCTCAGCCCGGACTTCGTGAAGGCTAGCCCGAGGGCGACGCTGGAGGACGAGCAGACGCAGACCCTAGAGGAGAGCATCGAGACCGAGTGGTCCCAGCTCGCCGAGGCGCGAGAGCGGCTGTCGGCACGGGAGCGTCGCCTGCTCGAGCGCGCCCTCCGAGAAGAGGCGGGCGTGGTGAGCCGCGTAGCGCGCCGACTCCAGCTGCCGCGCACCACGCTGCTCCACCGCATGACCACGCTGGGCGTTCGCGACGACGGGAGCCAAGCACCGGAGTGAGCGCCCTGGGAGAACGCTTCGAGGTCCACGAGGTGCTCGGGCGCGGCAGCTTCGGCGACGTGTACCTCGCCACCGACCGGACGCGCGGGGCGCAGGTGGCCGTGAAGCGCCTCCGGGCGCCGGAGGAGCGGCAGGTGCAGCGCTTCAAGCAAGAGTTCCGAGCGCTCTGCCGGCTGCACCATCCGAACCTGGTCACGCTCTACGAGTTGAGCGTGACGCAGGATGAGTGGCTGCTGCTGATGGAGCCCGTCCGTGGCCACTCACCCACGGGCGCGGCGAGCTGGCGTGCGGCCCTTCCGGGGATCGCCGAGGGGCTCAACGCCCTGCACGGGGCGGGCTATCTGCATCGCGATCTCAAACCCGAGAACCTGGTGGTCACCCCGGAAGGTCGCGCCGTGTTGCTCGACTTCGGAGTGCTCGGGCGCAGCGGCAAGCCCGGGCAGCTCGTGGGCAATCTGATGGGCATCGCCCCGGAGCAGGCCGCCGGACGCGAGGTGGGCCCGGCGAGCGATTGGTACGCCCTGGGCGCGATGCTCTACCGGGCGCTCACCGGCGCGGACCCCTTCGAGGGCCGGGGCGCGCAGGTGCTGGCCCGGAAGATGCGGGAGAGCGCCCCAAGGGTGAGGTCGGCGACGGAGCCGGCCCTGGCGGAGTTGACCAACGCGCTGCTGCTGCGCGATCCGGTGGAGCGGCTGGCAGAAGCGATGCGGCTGCTCCCCACGCTGGGCGCGCCCTCTCCCGCGGTCCAGCCGAAGACCCTCTTCGTAGGGCGCCGATCGGAGCGGACAGCTCTGGACGCGGCGCTCGCCAGAGCGCGTGAGGGCCGCGTGGAGCACGTGCGCATTCGCGGCGCGCCAGGCATGGGCAAGAGCGCGCTGCTCGAGGCCTGGACCGCGGCGCATCCCCGGGCGATCTGGTTGCGATGTTTCGAACAGGACGGCAGCGCCTACGCGGGTCTCGATCTGGTGGTGGAGGCCTCGTGCGCCGAGGCCGCCGTGGCCACACAGCTGAGCGAGGCCCAGCGAGCGGCTCTGGCGACGCTCTTCCCTGGTATCGGCTGGGCTGCGCCGGAGCGCCCGATGGAGCCCGTGCACACGCTCTCGCTGGCGGCCGAGGCGCTGCGCGGGCTGCTGCGCGCGCGCGCGACGGACGGCTGCCCGCTGCTGTTAGTGGACGACGTGCAGTGGGGTGGTGAGGACAGCGGGCGCCTGATCGGTCAGCTGGTCGAGGCTCCTTGGCTCGTCGTCACGGCGACGCGCGACGGCGTCGACCCCGGCGCGCTGACGCGAACCCTCGACGAGCGACACCCGGCCCGTACGACGCTCGAGCTCTCGCCCCTCGACGCCCACGACCTCGACTGCTCCGCCGGGCTAGATCCGAAACTCCTCGCTCGAGCTCTTCGACGAGCCGAGGGCCACCCACTCTTCCTCAACGAGCTGCTGCACGCGGAGAGCAGCTCCAGCGAGCTGCTCCCGCTGCTCCGCGCACGCGCAAGCGCTCTGCCCCAGGGCGCGACGTCCTTGATGCGCGTCTTGGTGGCGGCTGCTCGTCCCCTCGATCGCGAGCTCGCGCTCAACGCCTACGCCAGACTGCCGGAGAGCACGACCCAGGAGCGGCCCTTTCACGACGTCACGGTGCTGCTGCGAGAGCGCATGGCCCGCCTCTCCCACACGCACGCAGGCGCCCGGCTCGAGCCCACGCACGCGCTGATTCGAGAGGCGTGCGAGGCGGAGCTCTCGGTGGGCCCACGGGTGCACGCGGCGCTGGACGACGCCATGCAGGCGCTGGCGATCGACGAG
>JAADHO010000026.1 GCA_013151775.1 Deltaproteobacteria bacterium
GTGATCGCGAGCCAGGCGCCGACGGACGACCACCGCCTGGCCCTGACCCTGAGGGGCAGCGTGCCCATCGGCATCCTGGGCGTGGGCTATCGGAGGCGCGTGGAGGAGCCCCTCGCTCACGCGGGCTATGCGATGGCGGAGGCGCTGGCCCGCACCGGCATCCGCGGTCGCCGCGCCGTGACCCTCGACGGCAACATCTCTGGGCTGCCGCTGCTGGCCTCGCACCGCAGCGCCCCCCTGTCGCGGGTGCTGCAGCAGATGGGCAAGTACAGTGACAACTTCGTCGCTGAGATGGTGCTGAAGGTGCTCGGCGCCGAGGGCGTCCGGCGACCGGGCAGCTCCGCCGCGGGTGTGCAGGTGGTGCAGCGCTTCCTGCAGCGCATCGGCGCCCCCGAGGGCGCGGAGATCGTCAACGGCTCCGGCCTCTTCGAGGGCAACCGGATCGCGCCGGCTCAGCTCGTGAGCGCGCTACGGGCCGCTTACCTCGACCCCGCCGTGCGCCCCGAGTTCGTCGCCCACCTCTCGATCGCCGGCGTCGACGGCACGCTCCACCGCCGCCTGAGGGACCTGCCCCACGCGCGCATGGTGCGGGCCAAGACGGGCACCCTCAACGACGCCATCGCGCTGTCGGGCTATGTGCTCGGCCCGACCCCGGACGACGCCGTCTGCTTCAGCTTCCTGGCCAACGGCGTGCGCGGCCGCCACGGCGCCGCCCGGCAGCTCGCCGACGACATCGTGCGGGCGATCGCCGCCAGCCTGTATTCCGACTGAGCCCACTTCCGCTTGGGAGAGCGCGACCCTATAAGTGGAGCCCGCGTGAGCCCCGCGCCGTGCGCAGAGTACCCGCACGGCCCGCGCAGCTCACCGCTCACACAATCACCACCAAGGAGCTCCCATGGATTTCGAACTCGCCCCGCTGCCCTTCGCCCTCGACGCTCTCGCCCCGGCCATGAGCCAAGAGACGCTGGAGTATCACTACGGCAAGCACCATCAGGGCTACATGGCCAAGCTGAAGGCCGCCATCCAGGGCACGCCGGAGGCCGACAAGAGCCTCGAGGACATCATCCGGAGCGCCAGCGGAGGCCTGTTCAACAACGCGGCGCAGGTCTACAACCACAGCTTCTTCTGGCAGAGCCTGAAGCCCGGCGGCGGCGGCAACCCGAGCGGTGACGTGGCCGCCATGATCGAGCGTGACTTCGGCAGCGCCGACGCCTTCCGCGCGCAGTGGCAAAAGGCCGGCGCGGGTCAGTTCGGCTCGGGCTGGGTCTGGCTCGTGCTCGAAGACGGCAAGGCGAAGATCGTCACCACGGCCAACGCGGGCAACCCGCTGACCACGAGCGCCAGGCCGCTGTTGACCTGCGACGTCTGGGAGCACGCCTACTACATCGACTACCGCAACGGCCGCGCGGGCTTCCTCGAGGCCTTCACGGACAAGCTCCTGAACTGGGATTTCGTGGCTCAGAATCTGAAGAACGCCGGCTGAACACCAATCCGCAGCGTGCGTCTCCATTGCGCGCTGTGGAATGCGAACGTGGGGGGCGTGCTTGCGCGCCCCGCGGCCCCGCGCCCACGGGGAGGAGGGTGCGTCGCGCCCACGGGGAGGAGGGTGCGCCTACAGCGAGGAGGATGCGTTGGGTTCGCCTGGCGTGCTTGGCTGTACTAGCCTCCCGTCTCCGTGATTCTACGTGACCCGGTTCATGGTCTGGTGGCCTTCGAGGGCGACGACGAGGTGCTCGTGGAGCGCCTGTTGCGCACGCGTGAGGTGCAGCGCCTGCGCGGCGTGAAGGCGCTGGGCTTGACCTCCCTGGTCTTCCTGGGCGCGGAGCACTCACGCTTCGGTCACGCCTTGGGCACGGCGCATGTCATGCTGCGTCTGCTCGAGCGCGTCGCTCACGTCGAGGCCGAGCTGCCCGCGGAGCTGCGCGTCGACGCCTCCGCTCGCGCCGACGCTCTGGCCGCCGCCATGCTGCACGACCTCGGCCACGGCCCCTTCTCGCACCTCTTCGAGGAGATCCTCCCCGGCGCCATCTCCCACGAGGCGTGGACTCGGCGCATCCTGCGGGATCCCGAGACCGAAGTGCACGCCGCCCTCGAGGCGCACTCCGAGGGCATGGCCGAGCGCGTGGCCGGGCTGCTCGAGGGACGCCACCGCTTGGGCTACCTGGCGCGCGCGGTCAGCGGCGCCCTGGACGTCGACCGGGCGGACTACCTCCTGCGCGACAGCCACATGACGGGCGTGCGCTACGGACTCTACGATCTCGACTGGCTGCTGCGCGCTCTGGCCTTTGCCCAAGCGCCCGCCAACGGAGAGTGGGTGCTGGCCATCGACGGTCGCAAGGGCCTGCCGCCCATCGAGAGCTTCTTCCTCGGGCGCCAGTTCATGTACGACCAAGTCTACCACCACAAGGCCACCCGAGCGGCCGAGGCGCTGATCCGTGCCCTCTTCGTGCGTCTCTCGGAGCTGATCCTCCAGGGAGACGAGCCCGTGCGCACGCCCGTCGCGATTCGAGCCGCCACGCATGGCGAAGAGATCGCCCTCGGCGACTACCTCTCCCTCGACGACGTGCGCATCCTCTCCTGCCTGGCCGACTGGGAGCACGCCCAGGATCCCATCCTATCCGACCTGGCCCGTCGTTTCCGTGCCCGTGACCTGCCCAAGACGCTGCCCTTGCCCGCGAAGGATCCCAGCGTCTGGGGCCGAGCCCACGCGCGCGTGGAGCAGGTGGCGCGCGACGCCGGCCTGCGCCCCGACCTCAGCGTCTGGCTCGACGTCCCCCACGACACTCCCTACTCCGAGCCCGAAGGCGACGGTCCGGAGGGCCTCTGGGTGCGCATTCGCCATCAACCCCTGCGTCGCCTCGGCGAGGCGTCGTTCTTGCTTGGCCACCTCAAGAACGCCCGCATCGATCGACCGCGCTTGATCTTCCCCGCCGAGGTGCGCGCCGAGGTGCGCTCGGCCATGCAAGGGATCCTGTTATGAACGTTCGTATCGCCGCTTCACTTCTAGGGCTGAGCCTCTCGCTGCTCGCCGCCCCTGCGACGGCGCAGGTGCAGGCCAACCTCAGGCCCGACCGTGTCGGCGCGCCCTACCGCTTCGTGCTCGAGCTGGTCTCGGATGGCAGCCCCGTGGACGTGGTCTTCGATCGGCGGCTGCTGACGTTGCGCGTCCACGCGGAGGGTCGCCGTCGACCCCTGACATGTCGCCATCCGGCGGCTCCCTCGCGTGTGCTCTCGTCGCGCGTCGTGCACCTCGACTCCAGCTCGAGCCGGGTCGCCGAGTGGCTCGACCTCAGGATGTACTGCACGGGCCGTGCCCTCGCGGCGTTGCGCGCGGGCGCTCCGGTCGACGCCCGCTATGGCTTTCGACGTCGCGGCAGCCATCGCTGGGTGGTCAAGCCCGAGCAGGGACCACCCATCCATCGCCTCGACCTGGCGCAATTCACCCTGGCGCCCCTGGCCGCAGAGCTCCCCGTCGACGGTCCGATTCGCCTGAGCCTGCGTCCGAGCACGCTGCACGTCGGGTCGCCTCCGAGCCTCCGGGTCACGCTGCGCTCCGCCGGTGCCGCGCAGGTCGTCTACCCTCGCGACGATCTCTACAGCTTTCACATCCGCG
>JAADHO010000072.1 GCA_013151775.1 Deltaproteobacteria bacterium
CAGCGGCAAGGCGCCACGCGGATCGTTCGCTGCGTCGGCGGCGGCGTGCACGGGTGCGCCGGGAGCCGCAGGCGCCGCGCGCTCCGGCACGTCCTCGCGCTGGGCCCGATGGATCAGGACGGCCGCGACCACGGCCGAGGTCCACATCGCGATCAACATGATTCGGCGACGATTCAAGGTTCAGCCGACCTAGCATTCGACCAAGGGCGCGGCCAGCCAATCCGGCGGGATCGGAGCGCGTTGACTCGGACGTTTCGTGCGCTCGCCTGGCGGCCGCCGGGCGGAATCGGCGGTTTCGCCGCCAGTCGGCCACCTGGATCGGTGTAAGCACCTGAATTCATTCGATCTCGATTGACGGCACGCGTCCTGCTTTGAACCAGCCCATGAACGCCGCACTGTCCCGCACCGTCCCTCTCCCTGGTCCCCGGGAGCGCCTGCTCACCGTCGGTCTCGACGGCCTCTCCGATGGCGAACTCGTCGCCCTCGTGCTCGGCACGGGCAGCCGTGGAGAGCCGGTCTCGAGCCTCGCGGCGCGCATCCTCCAGGAGCTCGGCGGCCTGCACGGCCTGGCCCGCGTGGGCGCCGGGGAGCTGTCGTCCTGCGCAGGCATCGGGCCGTCGAAGGCCGCGCGCGTCGTCGCCTGCTTCGAGCTCGGGCGCCGAGCGGCCAGCCAACCGATGACCAAGGGCGCGCCCATGCGCTCGAGTCGCGACATCGTCGCCGCCCTCACGCCATTGCTCGCCGACTCGGAGGTCGAGCGCTTCCTCGCCATCCCCGCAGACGCGCGCAACCGCCCCATCGGACGCATCGAGCTGGCCAAGGGTGGACTCCACGCCTGCCCCGTCTCGCCCGCGGACGCCTTCCGAAGCCTGCTGCGTGCGGCGGCCTCGGGTGTGGTCTTCATCCACAACCACCCCAGCGGAGACCCCTCACCCAGCCCGGAGGACATCGCGCTCACCGACCGCCTCGAGCGCGCCGGTGAGCTGGTCGGTGTGCGCGTGCTCGACCACGTGATCCTCGCCCGCGAGGGCTCCTTCAGCTTCGCCGACGCCGGCCTTCTGCCGGGAGGAGAGAGATGATGAACCCGTTCTTCCTGACCCTATTGCTGCTGAGCGGTGGCCCCGAACCGAGTCCTCCTCCCATCCTGCATGGAGTGCGAACCCTCGGCGCGCGGCTCGAGCGGCACCCGGAGCCGGCTGCCGAGCGCCCTGGCGATCCGAACGCCAGCTTGACACCCACGCGAGCGCATGCTTATTTCCCGGCCCCCGAGATTTCGTTGGAGTATTCGCAGTGAAGCGCACCTATCAGCCCAGCCGTCGGCGCCGTACCCGTACCCACGGATTCCGTGCCCGCCTCAAGACCCGCGGTGGCCGCAAGGTGCTCGCCAACCGCCGACGGAAGGGTCGCAAGCGTCTCGCCGTGGGCGTGTACCAGAAGTAAGCTCGCAGCGGCGATGGCCCGCGTCTCGACGGAAGTGTCCGCTCCCATGGAGTCCACCGCGTGTGAGATCTCCAGAGCCCGTTTCCGCCTGAGGCGCACCGACCGCATCCGCCGACGCTACGAATATCGCCGCATTCAAGCGGGAGGAGCTCGCGTGCACACGCGACATTTCCTCATCCTGATCGAGCATGGACGGGATCCTGCGCGCCGACTCGGCGTCACCGTCACCAAGAAAGTGGGCTCCGCCGTGGGTCGAAACCACGTCAAACGCCGCGTCAAAGAGGTCTTCCGACAGCATCGTGCGCTCTTCCCGAGCGGCGCCGATGTGGTCGTGATCGCCAAGCGCGGCGCCGTGGAGCTCAGCTATGGGGACATCCTCGGGCAATTCAGCCGGGCGCGGCGCGCCATGACCAAGGCCCTCAGGCGCCACCCGGTCGCGGCGCCACAGGGTCCTGAGGGTGCGCCCGCATGATGCGCCGCCTGCTGCTCCTGTTGATCCGCGTGTACTGGTGGACCCTGTCACCACTGATCGGCCAAGTCTGCCGCTTCGAGCCCTCTTGCTCTCGCTACACGGCCACCTGCATCGAGCGCTTCGGCGCCGCCCGCGGTGGTTGGCTCGGGGTCAAGCGCGTGTGTCGCTGCCATCCCTTCCACGCGGGCGGCTACGATCCACCGCCGACCTCCCTCGCGCGCTCCGCTGAAAACCCGGACGCGGATGCGGTCGCCGACATACACGAAGGACGCGCCCATGGGTGACGGCAAGGTCAACCTCCCGCGCCTCTTGATGATCGCCGCGATCGTCGCCGGTGGCTTCGCCTTGATGGACACGTTCGGCGGAGATCATCCGAGCGCAGCGGACGCCACGGCGGATGCGGGCGCTGCGGGTGCAGACGCTGGCGTGGACGCAGGTGCGGCTGCGGCCGGGTCCTCCGAGGCCAGCGCCCAAGCGACTCCGGAGCCCGCGGCCCGCCTGAGCGAACAGGTGCTCGCAGCGCGCCAAGCCAGCCAGCACACCTTCCACATTCGCACCGAGGCCATGGACGTCACGCTCACGGACCTCACGGCCGGGGTGACGAGCGTGAAGCTGAAGCGCACGCAGTTCCAGGACGACGAGGGTCGACCCATGGAGCTGGTGTCGACGGATCAGGAGCAGTACACACCCTTCCGGCCCACCATACGCGGCGCGCACATCCCGGCGGACGCGACCTGGCGAGGCGAACAGCTCTCGGACACCGCCGTGCGCTTCACCTGGCGAGGTGACGGCTTCGAGGTCGCTCAGCGCGTCGAGGCGGGACGCGCCGACTACGAGCTCTGGAGCACCACGCGGGTCACGAATCTCTCGGACGGAACGCGCCCCGTGCGACTCGAGCTCTCGGCGAACCACTACGTGCGACGCAGCGACGAGTCCGGCGGCTTCATCGGTCGTCCGTCGACGGCCGCGTCCCACACGGTCTGCGCCACGCGCGAGGACGGCGTCAAGCGCTTCGACCGCAAGAAGCTCGAGCACCCCATGGGCTTCGGGCCAGACGTAGAGCTCGTCGCCATCGAGAACACCTACTTCGCCTTCGCCATGACGCCGGACGGGGCGCCCGCGGAGCGTTGCCGCGTGCAGGGAGAGGACCGCTTCGCCGGAGGGTCGGAGGCGGACGGGACGCTCTTCGAGGCGCGCCTCATCTACCCCCGCGATGAGCTCGCGCCCCATGAGTCGAGCCTCCACCGGACGGCCCTCTACGTGGGCCCCAAGGACCTGCGATCCCTGACCACGGCGGGCCACGGGCTGACCCGGCTGGTCGACATGGGCTGGTTCACCTTCATCGGGAAGTACCTCACGAGCCTGCTGCGCTTCATCCACAGCGGCGTGGGCAACTGGGGCATCGCGATCATCCTGCTGACGCTGCTGGTGAAGCTGGTGCTGCTGCCGCTGACCCACAAGAGCTTCCAGAGCATGGCGCGCATGCGGCTGGTGAAGCCGCAGATGGACCACATCAACGAGCTCTACGCCGACGACCGCGAGAAGAAGGGCGCGGCGATGATGGAGCTGTATCGGAAGGAGAAGATCAACCCTCTGGGGGGTTGCCTCCCGAGCCTGCTACAGATGCCCATATGGTTCGCCCTCTACCGCTCGATCTCGACCAACATCGAGCTGTACCATGCACCCTTCACGCTGTGGTGGACCGACCTCTCCGCGCCCGACCCGATCTACGTCCTCCCGCTGATGCTGGGAGGGCTCATGTTCTTGCAACAGAAGCTCACGCCTTCGACCATGGACGCAGCCCAGGCGAAGATGATGATGTACTTCATGCCGTTGATGATCACAGTTTTCATGCTCTTCCTACCCGCCGGACTCTGTCTCTACATGGTGACGAACTCCGCCTTGGGTATCGGGCAACAGCGCTACATCCAGCACAAGCTGGAGCAAGCGTCGCCCGCGGCGGCCGAGGCCGAGGCCAAGACCGCCGACACGGATGAGCGTGCCCCAACCCCCAAGCGAACGAAGACGAGGAAACGCCGTGGACGAGCGTAAAAACGAAGCGCGCGACGGAGCCCTTCTGCTGGACGACGCGGACGCCAAGCGCGCGCCGACCGGACAGGATGGCCAGTCGGGTGATGGTAAGGCCGAGGAATCCGCTGGAATCCTCGAAGAAATTCTCGATCGCATGGATCTCGACGTGGACGTCGACGTGCGTGAAGACGGCGAGAAGATCGTGTTGGATCTCGACGGTCCCGACGTGGGCCGCGTGATCGGCAAGAAGGGCATGACGCTCGACGCCCTGCAGTTCTTGCTGAACAAGATCGTCAACCGCTTCCCGGACGGCCGCCGTCACGTGGTGGTGGACTCGGGTGACTACCGCGAGCGCCACGACAATGGGCTGATCAGCATGGCGCGCCGAGAGGCGAAGCGCGTGGTGACTGAAGGCGAGGTCGTGACCCTCGAGCCCATGAGCGCACGTGACCGGCGCGTGATTCACCTCTCCTTGGCCAAGTTCGAGGGCGTGACGACGGCCTCCCACGGCCAGGGCATGCAGCGCCGAATCCAGATCATGCCCGCGGACGGCGAGCAGCCGCGCAGCCGCGGCCGCGGTCGACGCCGCTGAGGATCAGCGCCAGGAGCGCTGGCCGGGCGGAGCGTGCGCCTTCCTGTCGGGCTTGCTCGATGCCTGATCGCGAGCGCTATCGCCGAAGCCGTTCGTGGAGCGTGGAGTATACGTCCCGGCGTCCGTCGATGATCGCCACGACGCGGACCTCCCGCTTCACCACTCGAAACATGATCCGCCAGGGCGACTCGACGATCTCCCGGTACTGGGACACACCTTGGCGTTGCAGCTCGGGCACGATCCGGCCGATCCGTGGAGCGGACTCTAGCTTGGTCAGCGCCGCCAGAATGCGAGCCTCCACGCGAAGTGCGTCCGTCACGTTGTCGTTGACCGCGATGAAGTCGACCAACGCAGCCAAGTCGGCTTCCGCCTCGTCGGAGACTCGGACCCGGTAGCTCACCGCTCCAACTCAGCGGGACGTCGCGCGGCGCGCCCGGCGAAGCTGCGCGAGCGTCTTCGATCTTCCCTGGTCGATCGCGCGATCCCCATCGAGGCACATCTTCAAGAGCGCGAAGGCTCGCCGCTGCTCTTCATAGCTCTCCACGTCTTGCAGCACAGCCGCCGCTTTGCCGTTCTGGGTGATGTAGATCGGGGCGCGGCTCTCACGAACACGCTGCACCAGCTCGGCCGCACGCTTCAGGCTGGAGATGGGTTCGATATGCGACATGGTGGACATAATATGGACCCACATTTGGCCATACGCAAGGTGCGTCTCCGGCTTGGCCACGAGCGAACGAGCGGTTCATCACAGCCTGTCGCTCGCGTCCTCGGACAGCTCGCGCCAGCGCCCGTGGGGGCCTTGCGCGAGGTCGATTCGTGACCCCACAGGTGTGCGGATCCGCCCGATCTGTCGAATTCGCTGAACACAATTGAACAACTCCGAATTCGTCGAAATCAGCGAACTGCGCGGAGAATTGCCACTTTTCAGTCTTGGCACGCGTCCTGCTTTCTGTACCGCCCGTACGCGCGCCGCGAGGCGCCGAGATGGCGCAAGCAAGAGAGAGGTGAGTCAGGATGGAAGCAACACGAGATGAACTGGGCACAGGGCGGGGACTTCACCGGGGGGCAGCCCTTGGGCTGCTGATGACCGCGTTCGTCTCGGCCTGCGGCGGGCCCAACCCGCAGGACTGGGCCCGCGTCTGCGGGCGCTACTGCGCGGGTCACCCGGTACAGGTGGAGATCGACCGCTTGGAGACCTGCGTACGTTACGCAGGCGGCGCCATGATCTGCTGGGGCGACGTCCACGGAAGCAGCCGCGATGAAGAGCCATCTCCATCACACCTGGACTCATTCGGGTTCTATTCGAGCGACCCCCACCGCGCCGCGCGTCTGGTGCCTGGAATGCTCGATGTCCGGGACATGGCTTGCAGTGCCGCCGCCTGTTGTTCGCTGCGGTCCGACGACTCCGTCTGGTGCTGGGGCTGGAAGGACGGCGTCACACCATCCGGTAGCAGGCTCTTGGCGAAGCCAGGCATCGCCGATCCGCGCGCGACCGCCGCAGTACCCGAGCCCGTGCCTGGGCTGGAGCGCGCCGAGAGGTTCATCCCGGATTCCCACGGAATGACGGTGTTGACGCAGGAGGGTCGCGTCTACCGTATTGAGCCTGGCGCGCTGCGGGACATCACGAACGAGGCGTTGGGCACACCGACGCGGTTCACGGAAGACTGCGAGCTGAATCATGGTCACGTCTATTGCCGGGGCTACAACGGCGTAGGCCAGCGGGGTCTCGGGCACTTGGGGAACTACCCTGGCGACACGCCGGACAGCCCGGTCGTGATCATCGACGACGCCATCGCGCTCGCGGCCAATGGGCCAAGCAAGTGTGCCGCGCGCGAGAACGGAGAGGTGTGGTGTTGGGGCCTGAGTGGGATTCTCGATCACCAGGAACCCGACTACGATCCTTATAGAGATAGGATATATTCGATCCCTCGGCGCGTTGGCGGCCTCGAGCACATTGTCGATCTACGCGCAGGTTCGGGATACAATTGCGCACTTCGGGACGATCATCAGCTCGTCTGTTGGGGGTTCTCGCGCTTTTTCGACACTGGCCACTGCGGCGGCAGCCGCTGGGAGCCCTACGCCATACCGGGTGCCGACGACGTCCTCTCATTCAGCACTGACATCAGCGGTATCTGCATACTCCATGAGAGTGGCGAAGTGGCCTGCAACGGCGGCTTGCCCCCCGAGGTGGGGTTTCCGCAGGAGTGCGGCGGCGGGCAGCTCGTCACGATCCCCAACCTGCCCGACTTGCCCACCGACTTCGCCGACGAGCCCACCCTCGTGCCCGAAGAGCCCTTCGACTTCGACGCCTCGGGCCGCCCCCCACCCGAACCCAACATCGTGACCTTCCCATGACCGCGATACGAAAGGCCGGCCACGACACCCACCTCATGACTCGACCCACCCGGAGCCGCTCCTTCGTCCGCGCCCTCCGGCGTGGGCCTGGGCTATGATCGCCCGCCATGGTCTCGTCCACGCTCTCGATCTTCAGCGCCGCGGCGCTGCTCGGCGTGGCCGTGTTCGCGCTCTCCGCGTCTCGGCGCACACGCTTCGCCTGGATCCTCGCCTGGCTGTGCGCCGACTTCGCGGGCTTCACCCTGGCACAGGCGCTGGAGGCGCCGGATCACGTCGACGCCTTCCGCCTCCTGGACCTTGTGCTCTCACCCTGGGCGCCGGTGCTGGGCCTCTCGCTCGTGCTCGGCTTCACCGGCAACCTGCGGGGTGATAGGCGATGGCTGCTGCTCGCCGCCTTCTTCTTCGGGGCGCTCTCGCTGACCGCCTGCCTCGCCTTCATCTGGGCTCCGGCGAGGCTCTTCGTCGCCTCGGATGCCTGGCCCGTGAGCTACCTCGTGGGGCTCGTGCCCTCGGTGACCCTCGCCCTCGGGCGCGTGCTGCGCTATCGCGCGCAGGTCGGCGAGCAAGAGGAACGTCGACGTGCCCTCGGCCTCGTGATCGGGCTGGCCGCCGCGCTGCCGCTCGGTGCGTCCGATCTGCTCGCCGACATGGGCTACGCCTCACCGCGCCTCAGCGCCCTGGCGACGCTCGTGGTCGCGCTCTTGCTCGGCGGCCTGACCCTCGGCGCCGATCTGCTCGAGGCGCCGCGCCGACGCGTGGGCCTCTGGCTTGGGCTGCTCGCCTGCGGGCTGGTCCTCGCCTCGGCTCTGAGCCTTCAGCATCTCCTGCCATCAGCGCTCGCCATGCGCGCGACGCTGGTGCTGGTCTCGAGCCTCTTCGCGCTGCTCTTCGCGGGCGCTTGGGGCTTCGCGCGTCTGCTCGCGCGCGGTCGAGACGAACGCCTGCGCTACGCGGGGCGCATGAGCCGACAGCTCGCCCACGACCTGAACACGCCGCTGATGGCCATGCAGGGCGCCCTCGATTACCTGATGGAAGAGCGGCGGCGGCGTGAGGTCGACCCGGACGACACGGAGGGCCAGATGTTGACGCTCTTGCTGGAGCAGGTCGAGCGCCTGTCGCTGCAGGAGGCGCGCTATCGACGACTGCTGCAGCTCGAGCCCGTGCCAGGGGGGATCGTGCTCGCCGAGGTCGTCGAGCGCGCCCTGCGCGCCTGCCGTGCCGGCTTCCCCGGACGTCGCCTCGAGCAGCGGCTGCCAGGGCTGGAGCTCCCTGCTCGAGCAGGCGGGCTACGAGGTGCGCTGCGCGAGGCGCGCCGAGCGGGCCCTCGGCGAGCTTCGGAGCTGGGCGCCGGCCCTCGTGTTGAGCGACGTGCGCATGCCCGGGATGGACGGCTTCGGCTTGCTCGACGCCCTCCGCGCCTCACGACCGGGGCTGCCCGTGATCTTGCTGACCGCCTTCGGCGACGTGGAGCTCGCCATGCAGGCCGTGCGGCGAGGAGCGCGCGATTTCCTGACCAAGCCCGTGAAGCGCGAGCGTGTGCTGGCGGCCATCGCTCGGGCGCTACCCGCGAGCGACGCCGACACCGATCTCGTGCGCGAGAGCGAGGCCATGCAGCAGCTCTTCGAGCGCCTCGAGCGGGTCGCCGGGAGCGACGCCTCCGTGCTCCTCGAGGGGGAGACGGGCACGGGCAAGGGCCGGGTGGCGCGCCACCTGCATAGCCTCGGGCGGGGTCACGAGCCTCTGGTGGAGCTGAGCTGCGGCGCCATCCCGAGCGAGCTCTTCGAGGCGGAGCTCTTCGGCGTCGCGGCGGGCGCCTACACCGGCGCAGGCCACGGACGCCCTGGTGTACTCGCGCGCGCTGGCCGAGGCAGCGTCCTGCTGGACGACGTGGACGCCCTGACGGCTCGCGGGCAGGCGGCCCTCTTGCGCGCCCTGGGCGAGGGCCGATACCGGGAGGTCGGCGGCGTGACCGAACGCTCGCTCGAGGCGCGTGTGTTGGCGACGAGCGCAGCCGATCTCGAGCGCGCCTGCGTCGAGGGCCGCTTCCGGCAGGATCTCTTCTACCGGCTGGCAACCTTCCGGCTGCGGCTGCCAGCCTTGCGAGAGCGCCTCGAGGACATCCCGGCGCTGCTGCGCCTCTTCCTTGGACAGCTCGCGCTCGAGCACGATCAGAAACCTCCTGACCTGCGCGATGAGGCGCTGGTGGAGCTCTCGGCCCACGCTTGGCCAGGCAACGTGCGCGAGCTAGAGGCCGTGGCCACGCGCCTGTGGCTGACACGTCCAACACAGCTCGGCGCCGAAGACGTGCGCCGAGCCCTCGGGCGAGACGCGCTCGACGAAAACGCAGAGGTTGCGCGCCTGCGAGCGGCGCTGCGAGTGGCGCAGGGCAACAAGAGCGAAGCGGCGAGGCTGCTCGGCCTCAGCCGCGGCACGCTCTACAAGCGCCTGCAGACGCTCGACGCCGAGTCCCGACGGCGCTAGCGCTCGAAGAGCAGGGCGCGACGCTTGGCGCCGCTGCTGGGCACGACGTAGTCGCGTGCATCGACGGGCGCGCCTTGGTCCGCTGGCCACTCCGCGGAGCCTAGGAGCGCGACGCAGCGAGGCGCGAGACGCAGGCCCAGGGGCACCCAAATCTCCGGTGCGAAGGTGGCGCGCGAGAGGGCGAGGTCGAAGTCGTTCGCGTCCACGTCGGGGCTGTCCGGCTCGATGCGCGACTGCTCGACCTTTGCGCGTTCCAGCAAACCCAGGCTCGCACAGGCCGTGCGCAAGAAGGCGCCACGCTTCTGCCGCGGCTCCACCAAGAGCGCCCTGAGGTCGGGTCGCAGCAAGGCCAGCGGGATCGTCGGCGCTCCGCCGCCCGCGCCCACGTCGATCACGCGCGCGCCTTCGGAGATCCAGCCGCTCTTGGCGAGCACGAAGGCGTCGAGGAAGAGCAACTCGACCAGCTCGCGGGCGCCACGGGTCGCCACCAGATCCACGCGCAGAGTCCAGGTCGCCACCAGGGCGGCGTAGCTCGCGAGGGAGCGCAGCTGGGACTCGTCCAAGGGCACGTCCTCGGCTCGGGCGAGTGAGGCGATCGAGGGTGCGTCGCGAGCGGCCTCGAAGACCGGGACCTTGGTGCGACCTCGGCTGGGCTTGCGGCGACTCACGAGCACACCGCGCTCGGAAACACCGAACAGTGAAAGGCCTCCGCCAGCTCTCCCGCCGTGGCGAAACGCTCCTGCGCCTTGGGCGCCATGGCGCGCTCGACCACGCGACACACGGCGGACGGGAGATCGGGGAGCGCCTCGGCCAGCGGATCGACCTTGCCCGTGGCGATGCGAAACATCAGCCGCCCGGGGTTCCGCTCGACGAAGGGAGGGCAACCGACGAGGGCCTCGTAGAGCACGACGCCCATGGCGTAGACGTCCATGCGCGAGTCGATGGCGCCCTGTCCCGTGAGCAGCTCGGGGGCCATGTAGATCGGGGTGCCCACGACCTCCCCCGTGCGCGTGAGGCGCTCGAGACCGTGCACCTTGGAGGTGCCGAAATCGACCAGCTTCGCGCCGACGCGCGGCGCATCCTCGCCGTCTGCGACCAGGAAGATGTTGGCCGGCTTCACGTCCCCATGCAGCACACCGTGGGCGTGGGCCGCGGCCAGACCCGCGCATACGTCCTCGACGATGGGCCAGAGTTCACGGGGATCCGTGAAGACGGCGCGCTCGATGCGGGCCAGCAGAGTCTCTCCACGCAGCCGCTCCATCACCGTGAAGAGCAAGCCCTCGGCCGTCTCGCCCACATCGAGCACGCGCACGACGGCCGGATGCACCAAGGACGCCAGAATCGAGGCCTCGCGACGAAAACGCCGATGCATCTCGCGATCGACGCACAGCTCCGGGTGCAGCAGCTTCAGCGCCACGTCCTCTCCCTGCTGCTCGTCGTGCGCCTCGAAGACCGCGCCCATGCCGCCCGCAGCCAGCCGCCCGCCCACGCGGTAACGGTTCGCCAAGAGCTGACCCGTTTGGGGCATGCGCGGACGACCTGCGCCGGGCTTCATGGCCATGAGCAGACCATACCCCAAGCCTCGCGAGAAGCTCGAATCCTGCGCAAGGGCCGCAGCGGTGGGACCGAAATGGGGTCGACGAGGAAAAATCGCGAGCCAGGTGGAATGTCTCCGACGTCTGCGTGTTGCACCCATGAACATCGGGGGTTGGAGCTGCACCGACGCCGTCCTCTCCACCCTCCTGCCGGTGCAGCCCCTTCCCCCGATTATTCCCTTTCCATGTCCCCTCCCTCTGCGAGGCCTGCATCCCTAGGTGCGGGCCTTGCAGTCTATTGGGTCAGCTGTAGACTCCGCCCCGCTCATGCAGCGCGCTCTCCTCGTAGCGGCCCTCGTGGCCTCGTTCTTCGCATCCAGCTCGGACGCACGCGCGCAGGATTGCAGCTGCGTCTCGTCCTCGGGCCTGCTGCGCGCGAGCTTCAGCTCGAGCTTCCTGCCTGAGCTGCCCGCGCCTTTGAGCGGCGGGTTCTCGGCGGCGCCCGAACCGAGGAGTGTGGGGGTCGCGCCATCGCACGCCATGGGCGAGCCCCTGTGGTGCGAAGACTCGGACGATCCTCGCTGCGCGCCCATGCACCAGAGCGAGCGCAGCCCGAGCGTGCCGAGCGTGCCCGCGCCGGTCTCCCAGACGACCTCGCCGTTCTCGGTCGCGCCGCCCACAGCGACGCGCGCTCCCTTCGAATCTCCGCAGGCCGAGCGCGCCCGCGCAGAACATCGACGCCGCCTCGATCGGCCCCCGAAACACTGAGCGCGTCCGGTGTCCATCGACGCCGGCGCGCGCGTCCGTGGCCGAGGGTCTCATGCCGAGACCTGCGGCCTCCATTGTTTCCATCCACATGATTCACCGGCGTAGGACGCCGGAAAGGTTATTTTTGCAATGAACAAGGCATCAGCAATTTTAGCGATACTAATCGCGTTTGTAGGCGGCTTCGCCGTTGGCAATCTTACATCAGGCGACTCGGATACCTCTGGAGAAGAGGTCGCCGCGGTCGAACTGGCAGGTGACCAAGGGGCCGCCGCAGGAGCCGCAGCCAACGCCCCGGCGGCGCCGGCGGACGGCATCGAACGCTACAACGTCCCCGTCACCTCCGCTCAGCCGGCCAAGGGCCCGGCGGACGCGTTGGTCACCATCGTGATCTTCAGCGACTTCCAATGCCCCTTCTGCAGTCGTGTGCTGCCGACCACCACGCGCATCATGAGCGAGTATGCGGGCAAGGTCCGCATCGTCTGGCGCAACCAGCCCCTGCCCTTCCACCCCAACGCCATGCCCGCCGCGGAGTTGGCCATGGAGGCCTTCGCACAGGGTGGCTCCGACAAGTTCTGGGCCATGCACGACAAGATCTACGCAAACCAGCGCGCCATCGATCGCCCGGACCTCGAGCGCTACGCCACGGAGCTCGGCCTCAACATGACCGGCGTGCGCAACGCCCTCGACAACAACACCCATCAGGCCGCCATCGACGCCGACAAGGCGCTCGGCACGCGCCTCGGTGCCAACGGCACGCCCTCCTTCTTCATCAACGGTCGACCGCTCGTGGGAGCGCAGCCCTTCCCGGCCTTCAAGACCATCATCGACGAGGAGATCACCCGCGCCCAGGGGCTCGTCCGTGGCGGCACGCCCGCCGCCCAGGTCTACGCCTCGCTCACGCGCGGGCGTCCGACCCAGAAGCAGGCGCCCGCCAAGCAGGCGCCCGCCCAAGCGCGCCGCCAGCCCGACCCGAACGCGGTCTACAAGGTCCAGCTCACGGGCAACGAGCCCAGCGCAGGCCCGGCAGACGCGCTGGTCACCATCGTGCAGTTCAGCGACTTCCAGTGCCCCTTCTGCTCGCGCGTCGAGCCCACCATCACGCAGATCAAGGAGCGCTACGGCAACGACGTGCGCGTGGTCTGGATGAACAACCCCCTGCCCTTCCACCCCAACGCCAAGCCCGCCGCGAAGCTCGCCCTCGAGGCGTTCCAGCAGGGCGGAAACGCCAAGTTCTGGGCCATGCACAACCTGATGTTCGAACATCAGCGTGAGCTCACCCGGGAGAACCTCGAGACCTACGCACAGCAGGTCGGTCTGAACATGGCGCAGGTGCGCGCCGCCCTCGACAGCGACGAGCACGAGGACGAGATCACCCGCACCCAGGGCATCGCTCGCACCTTCGGCGCCAGCGGCACTCCGGCCTTCTTCATCAACGGTCGCAACCTGCGCGGCGCCCAGCCCCTCGCGGCCTTCACCGCGGTCATCGATCAGGAACTCGCCAAGGCCCGCGCCTTGGTCGCCGCGGGCACGCCTCGCAACCAGGTCTACGCCCGCACCATCGCCAACGGCGCCACCTCGCCCCAGTTCGTCGGCGGCGGCAACGCTCCGGCCGCTCCGGCCCGTCCCGCGGCTCCCCCCGCGGATCAGGTCTACCGCATCCCGGTGCCCGCCAACGCGCCGAGCAAGGGCAACGCCAACGCCTCGGTCGTGATCCAGCAGTTCAGCGACTTCCAGTGCCCCTTCTGCTCGCGCGTCGAGCCGACCGTCGAGCAGATCATGCGCGAGTATGGCACCCGCGTGCGCATCGTCTGGCGCAACTACCCGCTGCCCTTCCACCCCAACGCCACGCCGGCCGCTAACGCCGCCATGGAGGTCTTCCGTCAGGGCGGAAACGATAAGTTCTGGGCCTACCACAACCTGATCTTCTCGAACCAGCCCGACCTCGATCGCGCCCACCTCGAGTCCTGGGCCGAGCAGCTCGGCGGCATCAACATGGCGCAGCTCCGCGCCGCCATCGACGGCAGCACGCATCAGGCGTCGATCGACGCCGACAAGCAGGCGGTCACGGCCGCGGGCGCGCGCATCGGAACGCCCTCCTTCTTCATCAACGGTCGCCTCGTGCAGGGCGCACAGCCCTTCGCGGCCTTCAAGACCGCCATCGATCGGGCGCTCGCCGAAGCGAACTGATGACACCCCAGGGCGCCTAACGGCGATCCTGGGTTCATGCCGAGGGCCGATCCGCCATGCGGGTCGGCCTTTTGCGTTCCGTCCCTGGGCCGACTAGGACGGCTGCCATGAAGAGACTCCCCCCGAAGTTCGCACTGGCCCTGTTGATGCTGCTGGGCGCGTGCGCGGCTCCCGAGAACTCCAGCCAGACCAGCGCAACCTCCGGCGCCGAGGAGACCGCGACGAACGACGCGCCGGTGCAGGGCGTGCTCGGCCGCTCGGCGACGGCGGACGAGCTGCGCGGCATGCTGGCACCCGACTACGGAGCGCCACCGGCCGCGGACGTGGAGCGCGTGGCCGTGCCGATCGACGGCGCACCGGGGCGAGGAGCCGAGCTGCCGGCGGTGACGATCGTGGTCTTCTCGGACTTCCAATGCCCCTTCTGCAGTCGCCTCGAGCCGACCCTCGCGCGCCTACGTGCTGCCTATCCCGACGACCTGCGCGTCGTCTTCCGTCACCTGCCCTTGCGCTCCCACGAGCACGCGCAGGAGGCGGCCGAACTCACCGAGGTCGCCTTCGATCTCGGCGGAAACGACGCCTTCTGGCGCGTCCACGACCTCCTCTTCCAAAACCAGCGCCAGCTCGAGCGGCCGGATCTGCTGCGCTACGCCGCCGCCACCGGGCTCGACCCAAGCGAGGTCGCCCAGCGGCTCGACGACGGAACCGTCACGGCTCGAGTCGAGGCCTCGGCGCGCATGGCCGCGCGTTTGTCCGTGGCGCACCGACCAGCTTCATCAACGGCCGGCCCGTGGTCGGCGCACAGGGCTACGAGGCCTTCAACGCCATCATCCGTGAGGAGCTGGCCTTGGCCACGCAAGAGGCCCGCCGAGGCCTCGACCGCCGAGGGCTCTACGCGCGGCGCATCACGGGCGGGGCGTCGCGGACGACCCGCGAAGAACGGCCCGCAGCGCCTCCGCGGGATCCCGAGCCCGACCTGCGCTTTCGTGTACCCGTCGGGGCCCAGCCCAGCCGTGGGCCTGCGGACGCTCTGGTCACGATCGTGGAGTTCTCCGACTTTCAGTGCCCCTTCTGCGCTCGCGTGGTGCCAACCCTCGAGGCCGTGCGTGAGCGCTACGGAGACGACGTCCGCATCGTCTGGCGCAACACCCCCCTGCCCTTTCATCCGAACGCTCGGCCCGCGGCGGTGGCGGCCCTAGAGGCGTACGAGCAAGCTGGCAATCAGGGCTTTTGGGCCTTGCACGATGCGCTCTTCGCCAACCAGCGTGAACTCGAGAACGCCAACCTCGAGTCCCTCTTCGTGCAGCAAGGGCTAAACCTGAACAAGCTTCGCCGAGCCGTCGAGCGCGGCACACACGACGCCGTGATCGACGCCGACCTCGCCTTGGGAGCACGCGTCGGAGTGCTTGGAACTCCGATCTTCTTCATCAACGGCCGCCCGCTGCGCGGCTCCCAACCCCTCGAGACCTTCGTGACGGCGATCGACGCTGCCCTGCTCGAGGCGCGCGGGGAGATCCAGCGCGGCACACCACGCGCCGCGGTCTACGAGGCGCTCACGCGCGACGGGCTGACGCAAGCCCCGGCTCGACCGGCACCAAGCGCGCGGCGTCCCGCGCCTGACCCCGATCGCGTGTACGACATCGCCATCCCAAGCGACGCGCCCAGCCGCGGTGGCGCCGACGCCCCAGTGGTGATCCAAGAATTTGCCGACTTCCAGTGCCCCTTCTGCGCCCGCGTCGAGCCCACCCTCGCGCGCATCCGGGAGGTCTATGGCGAACGCGTCCGCTTCGTCTGGCGCAACTACCCTCTGCCCTTCCACGACAACGCCATGCCCGCCGCCCTCGCCGCCATGGAGGTCTACCGCCAAGGGGGCAACGCGAAATTCTGGGCCTACCACGACCTGCTCTTTGCTCACTCCAACGATCTCACGGAAGACAACCTCGTGCAGTGGGCTCGGGAGCTCGGCGGGATCCGAAGCAGGCGCGTCCGCAGGGCGATCCACGACAGCCAAGGTCGAGCCCAGATCGGCGCTGAGATGGACCCCATGCGTGCAGCCGGTGCGCACATCGGCACGCCCGCGTTCTTGATCAACGGCCGCCTGCTGCAAGGCGCACAGCCCTTCGAGGCCTTCCAGCGCGCCATCGACCGCGGCTTGCAGGAAGCCACCGCTCGCTGAGCCGGCCGTGTGGAGCGTCTGGCCGCTGGTTTGACACCCCAGGGGGCGAGTCGTAGGCTGCGCCGCTCCGAGGGTGGGTTATAGCATTTTGCGCGAGGAAACGACGATGGCCAAAGCCGCCGCCACCAAGACCGGTGCCACCAAGACGCGGGCGCGGGCCAAGCCGCGCACCAAAGCCAAGGCCGAGCCAATGGTCGAGGAGCTCTACTTCCGTACGGAGAGCGCCTACCTCTGCTTGCTGCTGAACCGCCGCACGAAATTCATCCGCGTGGTGGACTTCCGCGTCGGGGCGATCCCCGCCAAGCGCCTCTACATCCAATCCGTCGCCAAGCGCGAAGGGGTGAAGAAGGTCATCACGCTGGTCGAGAAGGACGAGGTCTCGTCCTGGACCCGAGTGGGCTTCGTGCGCGAGGGCACCGTGCCCGGCTTCTACAAGCGCAGCGACGGCCACCTCTGCGGCTGCGTAATCGGCGACAAGACCGCCTCCGTCACGGTCAGTGACGCCGGCGTGAAGCTCTCCGAGCGGACGCTCAACGCCGCCAAAAAGGCCGCCAAGGACGTCTCCGACAAGATCCGTGGCTCCTCCTTCCACGAGCTGAATGAGAAGGACGCGCTGAAGGAACGTGACCGCATCTGGAAGAAGGGCAGCCCCCTCGGCTCCTTCGAGTCCTTCGGTCGCGACGCCACGCGCCTCTACTACGACGCCTCCTACAAACGCTCGAAGACACACACGCTCTCCGCGGAATACCAGGACTGCTTCGGCCACTCCCTGATCGAGATCCTCGAGGCACCACGATCCAAGAACGAGATCGTCGCCATCGTGGAGGCCCTCCGACGCATCGGCGAGGCGCTGCGAGAGTTCGACATCGTCTCCATGTTCTCCTTCGCGCCCAGCGATGACGAACAGCTCGCGACCGCCTTCATCGCCGCCGGCTACCGGCGCACGGGCCTCTTGGCCTCGGCCCTAGAGGTCGATGGGGAGCGCAAGGACGCCATCCTCTTCACGCAGAAGATGCTGATGCCGGGCGAAGAAAACGCCTAAGGCGCCCGACTCGCCCCGCGGCGCGCTTGACCGCGACCCGGGCGCGCCTTTATGAAAGCGCCTCGTACGGGAGCCGCTATGCGCACGCGAGAAGACATCGAATCCTATCTGATGCGGTCGGGCCTAGGCCACGACAACATCGGTGACAAAGACATGTGGTTGGTCCGAGAACCCGCCACGACCGAGAAGATCATCGTCCGCCTCGCGGGGCCTGTGGTGATCTTCCGGGCCAAGGTCATGGAGCTCGGGCGCGTCGCGCGCCGCGAGGAGCTCTTCGAGGCGCTCCTGCGGATCAACGCCTCGGACATGCTTCAGGGCTCATATGGCATCGCCGAGGACGCAGTCGTGCTGATCGCTGCGCTGCGCCTCGAAAATCTCGACTACAACGAGTTCCAAGGCGTCATCGACGACTTCAGCCTCGCCTTCACCAACCACTACGAACAGCTCGCGGCCTTCCGCGACGCCGCCTAGGAGGCGCGCCATGGGGTTCTTCGGCCGCTTGGCCACGCTCATCAAGAGCAACCTGAACGATCTGATCAGCAGCTCCGAAGATCCGGAGAAGATGCTGAGCCAGATCATCATCGAGATGAACAAGCAGCTCATCGAGGCGAAGAAGCAGGTCGCCATCGCCATCGCGGACGAGAAGCGCCTGAAGAAGCAGCGCGACAACGAGGCGAGCGTCTCGTCGGAGTGGGAGCGCAAAGCGATGATGGCGATCCGCGCCGGCGACGAAGAGCTCGCCAAGGAGGCGCTGCTCCGCAAGAAGGAGCACGACTCCCTCGCCGAGACGTATGGCGACCAATGGCAGAAGCAGAAGACCGCGACCGATCAGCTGAAGCTCGCCCTGCGCGCGTTGAACAGCAAGATCGAGGAGGCCAAGCGCAAGAAGAACGTGCTGATCGCACGCGCGCGTCGCGCCGAGGCGATGAAGAGCATCCAGGAGACCATGAGCGGGCTCTCGGACACGAGCGCCTTCGACACCTTCGATCGCATGGCGGAGAAGGTCGATCAGATGGAGGCCGAGGCCGAGGCGGGCGCCGAGCTCGCCGAGGAGTACACGGGCGACGTGCTCAGCCACAAATTCCGCGAGCTCGAGGCCACTGCGGGCGCCGACCAAGAGCTCGAGGCGCTGAAGATCAAGATGGGTCTGGTGGAAGCCGAGCCCGAGCCGGCGCCGGCGGTGCGTGTCGAGACCGAGGACGACGAGATCTCCGAGGATGAGATGGCCGAGCTCGAGGAGGCGCTCGCGGAGCTGAAGCAACGCGAAATCGGTGGCTGACACCGCTTGACGATGCCCCTAGCCGAACTCATCTTGGGCCGACGAGCCGAGGACTATGCCTACCTACGAATACGCCTGCGACGCCTGTGGTCACGAGTTCGAGCGCGAACAGCGCATGACGGACAAACCCCTGAAGAAGTGCCCGAAGTGCGGCAAGATGAAGTCGCGCCGCATGCTCAGCTCGTCGAACTTCATCCTCAAGGGTGGTGGCTGGTACGCCGACGGGTACTCGGGCAAGGGCGCGAAGTCCGGATCCAAGAACTCCGACTCGGCCAAGCCTGCGTCGAGCAAGTCGGAGAAGGCGCCGGCGAGCGACGCCTGCGCGAGCTGTCCCGCCAAGAAGGACTGAGCGGCTGCGAGCTACGCCGGCTCGAGGTAGGTCGCGAGCAGCACCTTCTCGCCGCGACCTGGGAAGCGCACACGCACCTTGGGAGGTGAGCCAGGCTCCACGCCGCGCACCTGACCCACGCCGAACTTCTTGTGGCGCACCTGCATGCCCGGCTGTGGTCCGGCCTCGGGATCGCAGCCGTCGCTCGCGTCGAGCCAGACCTCGTCGTGCGCAGACCCCGGAGGCGGTCCCGGCGCGACCTGCGCCTCAGCCTGCACGCTCGCGTGGGAGTCGGCTCCGAAGGGATCGTATGCGGCCTCACGCCGTGTCACCCCGCGAGCGCTCGACGCGCGCGGCCGCCAGCCGATGAAGGTGACGTCCTCCGCCGGTAGCTCGCTCAGGAATCGCGAAGGCTGACAGCGGCGATAGCGTCCAAAGAGCCGGCGCTCGCGGGCGTGGCTCATCAGCAGGCGACGGCGCGCACGCGTGAAGGCGACATAGGCGAGGCGGCGCTCCTCTTCGATGTCATCGGGATCCGTGAACCCGGGGCGCGACATGGGGAAGAGCTCCTCCTCGAGCCCCGTGACGAGCACGGTGTCGAACTCCAGGCCCTTGGCCGCGTGGATGGTCATCAGGGTCACGCGCTCGCCCTCGGGGGCCTCGTCCGCCTGCGTCTCGAGGCTGACTCGCTCGAGATAGGAGGAGAGGGAGGCGTCCGCCAAGAGCGGCGCGAGGGGCTCCTCGCCGGGCTGCTCCTGATGCTGCTCCGCCTCGTCGTCGGGCTGGGCCGCCCGCGCAGCCTGCTCGAAGCTCTGCATCGAGCCCACGAGCTCCCACAGATTCTCGAGCCGCGCCTCCGCCTCCGGGCTGTCCTGCTGCTCGAGGCTCAGCCCGTAGCCGCTGCCCTTCAGCGCGGCCTCGCCGAGCTCACCGAGGCCCACGCCCTCGTCCTTCAAACGGGTCAGATCATCGAGCAGCTTCCCGAAGGCACGCAAGCGCTCGCGCGCCTTGCCCTTCACGCCTTCCTCGGGTCCTGCCAGACCGAGCGCCTCACGCACGGAGATGCCGCGACGCCCGGCGGCCTCGAGCAGGCGCCCCTCGGTGGTCTTGCCGATGCCGCGAGCGGGCACGTTGAGCACACGCAGCAGGCTGATGTCGTCGTCCGGGTTGTCGATCACGCGCAGATAGGCGAGCAGGTCCTTCACCTCGGCGCGGTCATAGAAGCGCTGACCGCCCACGATGCGGTAGCCCACGCCAGCGCCACGTAGCGCCTCCTCGAAGACGCGTGATTGGGCGTGCGTGCGATAGAAGGTGACGATCTCGTCCAGCGCGAGGCCATCCTGCTGCGACTGCTCCACCAGCTCGAGCAACACGCGCGCCTCGTCCCACTCGTCGCGCACTTGCACCACGACGGGCGGCGCCCCCTCCTCGTTCTCGGTCCAGAGCTGCTTCGGCTCGCGATCGACGTTGTTGTGGATCACCGCGTAGGCCGCCTGCAGGATGCGCTGCGTCGAGCGGTAGTTCTGCTCGAGCTTCACGACCTTTGCGTCTTCGAAGTCGCGCTGAAAATCCAAGATGTTTCGTCGTTCAGCACCACGCCATCGGTAGATGCTCTGGTCGTCGTCACCGACCACGCAGAGATTCCGGTGGACGCTCGCCAGAGCGCGCACGAGGCGCAGCTGCGCGTGGTTGGTGTCTTGAAATTCGTCCACCAACAGATGCTCGAAGCGTCCGGCGAGCTCGAGGCGGAAGGCCTCGTCCTTCTCCAGCGCCAAGACCAGACGGTAGATCAGATCGCCGAAGTCCAGGGCTCCGGCGCGCTTCATCGCCTTGTCGTACTCCTCGAAGATCCGCACCTGCGTGGCCTCTCGATAGCCGCTCGACGAGAGATCCTCGGGCCGTCGCATGCGCTGCTTCGCTTCGCCGATGAAGTGCGCCACCTCCTTCGGCCGGTGCTGCTTCTCGTCGAGGCGCAGGTCGCGCAGCACCCGCTTGATCATCGCACGCTGATCTTGATCGTCGTAGATCGTGAAGCTCGAGGAGACGCCCGCGCGCTCGGCGTTCATGCGCAGAAGTCGCGCGCAGACAGCGTGAAACGTGCCGATCCAGGCGCGCTCTCCGACCCCGGGCGCCAAACGTGCCAGGCGCTCGCGCATCTCGCCGGCGGCCTTGTTGGTGAAGGTCACGGCCAGGATGCGCCACGGCGGCACGTGGCGGCGAGTGGCGAGGTCTGCCACGCGATGGGTGATCACGCGGGTCTTGCCGCTGCCCGCGCCAGCAAAGACCACGAGCGGGCCGCCCTCGTGGAGCACGGCCTCGCGCTGCGGTGGGTTCAGGTCGGAAGCGAACGACACGCGCAGGACGATACGCTATGCGCCCGAGGTGCGCATGGTGAGCGGCGCCGCCTCGGGCCGCCTCGAGCAATCGGCAGATCGAAACCGCTCCGCGCGCGTCTGCAGCGGGTGATGAAGATGAAGACCGGGCCAGCGCCACGACGACTGAAGTGCTCCGGCGGGGCTCAGTAGCACTGCCAGAAGGCGGTGTCGTCGTAGACGTACATCACGCCGGAGTCGCCGAGGTTGATGTCGACGAAACTCTCGTCGAACTGCATCATGAAGCGCCCGCTGCCCTCGTCTCCCTGAACCCACTGCTGCCGAGCACACGCGCGCTCTGGGTGAAGAGCTGACCGTGGAGGTCGCCCTCGCCGGACCAGACGTCCACAGGCACGCGCAGACTCACGACCTCGAAGCCACGCGCGTGTCGCAGCTCCACTTCATCGGGCGGCTCGAGCGTCTGCCCGGCCTGCTCGGCGGTGGAGAACACGATGGCGGTCTGCCCCGAGTAGGGCTCGAAGGCCTCGTTCATGTCCGGGTTGGCACAGAAGACGCTGATCACTCGTTGCTTCGGGTAGCGACTCGCGAGCTCGGGCATGCTCGTGAGGTCGAGGCTGAAGAGGTGCACCATCGGCTCGTCGTCGAAGCTCGGCCAGCGCTCGTCGCCGACACCCGGCGGCTTGCCCCCGCGCAGGTTGAACGTGCCCGCATCCGACGTCTCCTTGGGGCGCAGGAGGTAGATGATCTCTGCGGTGCCTCCCTTCTGCAGCGCCTTGTCCGCGAGCAGGGCGGCCTTCTCGATGGCGTCGAGTTCCTTCGGCGCCTCGACCCCCTGCTGCTGAATTTCCTCGAGGAGCTTGGTGTAGTCCTGATGCCCGAGCGCCTGCTCGAAGACGCTCTTCAATCCCTGCACTCCGTTGCGTAGCAGCCACGCGGTCCACACGCGCTTGTCCGTGAGGCCCTGCAGACCCGCGCGAAGTTCGTTCTGCTCTTCCTGCTTCAGTGGTGGCTCGAGATCGAGCAAACCCGCGAAGGCGTGCTGCAGCACGGGCGCGCTGGGGTGACTCCCGATGAAGCGGAAGGCGCGACAGAAGCGAACTTTCTTCTGTGTGTCGAGGTTGGCCAGCAGCACCTTCTCCGCTCGCTCCGCCGGCAACCTGTGCACGATCTTCTGGAGCATGGGCATGATGTTTCGATACTCGTACGACTTCCGCACCGCGTTCGTGCGGATCAAGACGTCGAATTTCGCGTCCCAGGCCTCACCGCGATCCGCCATGCGCGCCAGCATCAACAGGATGGCGTGGTGAAGCATCTCCTTCTCGTCCTTCTTCTTCTGCCCGGCGTGACGGGAGACGAGCAGGGGCAGGGCTCGGGCCGGGAGCATGCCGAGGCTGAACGCCACAGAGGCCGCGGAGCCGCTAGGGTCTTCGATCACATCGAGGGCCTTCGGCCAGATCTCGGCGTCATCGAGGAAGGGCAGGACGCTCGCGACGTAGTGCCTGGCGTATTCGTCCTCGAGCTGTTGCTGATAGACCCTCTGACGGTCGCTCTCATCCAAACACGCGAGGGCCTCGAAGAGCCCGTTGCTGCTGGGAAACCAAGGCACGTCGCCGCGCGTGAAGTCGACGGCGGCGTCGATGAAGGCCGGATCCATTCGTGAGGCTTCGGGCATGGCGCGGAGCTCCTGATCGACCCAGTCCGGAGACGGGCTCCCAGGGTTGAGGTCCATGGCCTCGAGCAGGGCCGGCGGCATGTCCTTGCCCTCGGAGGCGAGTTTCTGCACGGCGAGGTTCGCCACGATCTTTCCGCGCCCCTTGTCACAAGCTGCGGCGAGCTTGGCCAGCGCCTCTCCGTCGTCGGCGCGCCACTCGCGGAAGGCGGTCACGACGCGACCCTCGTAGCCGGAGAAGTTCAAGAGCTCGACCAGCTGCGCCTCGGTCATCAGAGGCAGCGCGTCCTTGGTCTGGTCCCAGGGAACCGTGGACTCGCGCTCGGCCTTGGTGAGGACACGCTCTAGCAGCGCCTGCGCCCATTCTTCACGTGTGCCGAAGAGCTCGACCAGCTGATAGAAGTGCGCGTTGGGCTCACGGCGGTGACCCTCTTCGGGCAGCGTGTCGTAGAGCTGCACTTCTTCGAGCTCACCGTCGACCCACCACAGGATGCGATCCTCCATCCCGTAGTCGTCCACGTGCTTGCTCGTGAGCTCGTCGAGCTGACCATCGAGGGCCTCGCCCACGTCCACACCGGCCCGGGCCAGCACGAAGGCCACGCCGCGGCGCATGTCGGTGGGCAGATCTCCAAAGCGCGCCTCGAAGGGCGCGGGCTCGAGGTCGTAGACGTGGGCCACGAGCGTGTCGAGGTCCCGGGGCCAACCGGGGAGATGCCCGCAGTAGACAGTCTCGCTCACGGCGGTGACCTTCGAGAGCAGCCCGAGCAGCTCGTCAGCCTTCACCAGCGCGTGGTGCTCCGCCAGCACCTGCCACAGGGACTGCTCCTGCTCCAACGCGAGCAGGCCACTTCGCCACAGGCGCATCAAGAGCGGTCCCACCTCGGGGTAGCCGCAGGCGGCGTTCAGGGCGTCACGCTTGGCGTATTCGTCGCGCTTCTTGACGACTTTCGCCGCGATCTTCGCCAGCTTCTTCTCGTCCTTGGCGAGCTTCTCCGACAGACCGTCGACGTAGACCTCGACGGTCTCCTTGCCCTGCTCGTCCCAAGTGGTCTTCGGGCCCGCGATGACGCCACGCTCGTAGCGAACCTTCAGCTTGGGCGCACCGCCCGGATAGTACTCTTCCCAGTCTCCGACCATCACGCCCCTGCGCCAGAAGCGCCGGTAGGCGAGCTGTCCCCCCGGGTACCAGGCAGCCTCCTCCTGATCGCGCGCGCCGCGCCAGTAGCCCGAGACCACGCGCTCATGTGCAGGCCCGCCGTACCAGGTCCAGAGGCCGTGACGCTGACCATGCCAGAACTCGCCACGCGCCTCGGGGGAGCCGTCTTCCGCGTCGTTCGAGAAGGGGCCATGTGCCTTGCCCTCGTCGTCGTACGAGAGGGTCTGCTTGTGAGCGCCGCTCGGGTAGCGCCGAATCCAGTCGCCACGCCGCTCACCGCGCTCCCAACGCCCGCAGCAGATCTCCTGACCACTCGGGGTGAAGTCGTGCTGTTCGCCGTGGTCGAGTCCGTCGACGTAGTCGGTGATCCAGTGGGGCTGGCCGTCGGCGAAGAAGCCCTCCCAACGTCCGTGCCAGCGTCCCGCCTTCAGCGTGCCTCGCTTCTTCACGACCTCCGTGCCGGGCCACCGCTCGCGAAACTCGCCGTCTCTGGGCCTAGGGAGGATTGACGGAAACGGCGTGCTGAGTTTACCCGTCATCTCGACCTTCATGCCCTGAATGCTCATCACGTTCTCCCTGTGCCCACGGTGATACCGCGAGCGCGTCCGAAACCTTCTCAGAGCGGGCGACGATCAGCAACGGAGCGAGGCGGAGCGAGGTAAGTCCAGACGCGACTCGGAATTGCACTGGCGGTTGGCGCGCCGCGTCCCTATAGGGCGGGCATGTCAGCGCCCATCACACTCTACCAATTCGAACTCTGCCCCTTCTGCCACAAGGTGAAGGCTGCCCTCGAGCTCGAAGGCATCCCCTTCGTGAAGGTCGAGGTGAACCCCATGACCAAGAAAGAGCTGCCCGAGCTCGAGGGCAACGAGAAGCGCAAGGTGCCCGTGATCGACGTGGACGGCCGGCTGATCGCGGACTCCTCGGCGATCCTCGCGTTTCTCGAGAACGAGTACCAGGCGCCCTACTCCCTGAGCTCTCGAGGCGACGAGCCGAATGACACGTCCAAGAGCCAGCAGGTCGAGGCCTGGGTCGACGAGGACCTCGCGCAGGTGCTGCCCGCGGTGATCTACGGCAAGTGGCGCGACGCTCTGCGCGCGGCAAAGGTGGTCGCCAAGAGTTCGAACTTTGGCGTGGTGCAGAACGCCGTGGTGCGAGGTGGCGGCTCGCTGATCATGCATCAGGTGGCCAAGAAGATCGTCGCACGACGCGGCGGTGAGAACCCCCAGCAGATGCTCGACGACGAGATGGACAAGTTCGAGCAGTGGCTCGGCGACGACGACTTCATCGGCGGATCCGAGCTGTGCATCGGCGACGCCGCGGCCCACGGCTGCCTCACCTGTATCCAAGATTTCCCCGCCTTCGAAGAGATCATGCGGCGCCCAAAGGTCCAGGCCTGGTACCAGCGGGTGCAGGCGCTGCGCAGCCAGCGACGCGCCGCCTAGACCGAGGTCTACTCCGGGTCGACGAAATCGCGCACATGGGCTAAGCAAGGCGCCATGTCGAACCCCATCGCAACCTTCGAAACCTCCATGGGCAGCTTTCAGGCGGAGATTTACGCCGACAAGATGCCGATCACGTCAGCCAACTTCATCCGTCTCGTGAAGGAGGGCTTCTACGACGGCCTGCACTTCCACCGCGTGATCCCGAACTTCATGATCCAGTTCGGCTGCGAGAACACGCGGGACAACCCCGACTCGCCACGCGCGGGCACGGGCAACTCGCCCTTCGGCACGATCCAGGACGAGCACCCGGCG
Organism: Deltaproteobacteria bacterium; assembly: GCA_013151775.1. Classification (GTDB taxonomy): domain Bacteria; phylum Myxococcota_A; class Polyangia; order Polyangiales; family Houyiibacteriaceae; genus JAADHO01. The sequence continues at coordinate 25,599 of JAADHO010000072.1, forward strand.
GAGCACAAGCTCAGCAACGAGGTGGGCACCCTGTCCATGGCCAACACGGGTCGGCCCAACAGCGGCGGCGCGCAGTTCTTCATCAACACGAAGCACAACGCCTTCTTGGACTTCTTCGACAGCAGCACACCCTCGAAGCACCCCGTCTTCGGCCACATCACCGAGGGCATGGACATCGTGGGCGCCATCGAGAACACACCCACGGGTCACGGCGACAAGCCCAAGACGCCCGTGAAGATGATCAAGGTCACGCTCAGCGAGTAGCCAGCGACGTCCTCAGACGCTCGCGCCCTCAGGATCTGGAGGCTTCATGATGAGAACACGATCGCTCTTATCCCTGGCCGCGATCGCGCTGCTGGCCTGCGGTGGCTCGGCTCCAGCTGCCGACTCGGGTACCGACTCCGGCGCAGCTGACTCCGCCACGCTCGCCGACTCCGGCGCAGCTGACTCCGCCACGCTCGCCGACTCCGGCGCAGCTGACTCCGCCACGCTCGCCGACTCCGCCACGGCTGACTCCGGCGCAGCCGTGGACTCGGGCGCAGCCGTAGACTCCGGCGCTGACGGCGGCGCCATGGCCGAGTGTCGCGCCACCTGTGTGCATGGCGCGGAGATCTGCCCCGCGACCTTCCCGGACGTCGAGCGATGCGTCCTGCTCTGCGTCGCGGCAGCCGACCCGGTCCGAACCGCCTGCGAGCTAGCCGCCACGGACTGCGCCTCAGCCAACGCCTGCTTCGGCGGCTGAGGCCACGCCTCACTCCCGGCTGATGTCGGCGTTCTCGCCGGCCTGCATGGCGCCGCTCTCCGCCGTACCGCTGAGGCTCACGCCCGCGTTGTCGGTGGCTACGACCGCGGCCTGAGTCCCGCTGATGGAGCCGCCCGTGAGGTTCACGTCGGCCTGTCCGCTCGCGTCGATGGCGACCATGCCGGAGATGCTGCAGCCGGTGAGGTTCACCGTAGCGTTGTCGCTGACGCGCACCACGTTGCCGCCCGAGAGGTTGCAGCCGTCGATGGTCAAGGTGCAGTTGCCGTCGGCGACGATGGCGCTGCCCTGTCCCGCGTTCAGCGTGACGTTCGTGAGGTTGACGTCGTCGTTCGCGCCGCAGCTGATGGGCTGCCCAACGGAGGCGGACTCGGGCCCTTCGACGACCACGCTGCCGCCCGCGCTGGCTTGCATGGGCTCGGCCGCGGCGGGCTCGGCCTGCGTCTCGACGGTACAGCCGGCGGCGATCGAGAGGAGAACGATGGAGAGCGACAGGTTCTGGAGGGTCATGGTTTCCATGATATCAGTGGGCCCGCCGGAGGCGAACGCAGGAGGAAGCCAAGGGCTAGCGAAGGGTAGCCGCGCGCTCAAGCTCCCTCGTGAGCTTGCTTCGGAACAGTTGAGCGAACGCAATCGTGCCGTGGAGTGCTCCAAAGGAACGAAGACCGCCGCTCAGCGTATGATGCCGCGATGGATCCCCTCGAGGCGGCGCGCGAGATTCTCCCGGCCTGGGTGATCTGGGGTCCGCTCTACAGCTACCTACCCTTGATCTTCGTGTGGGCGCTGGTGTTCACGGCGGCGGGCGCTGCCCTGGGCGGCTTGCCTCCGGCGCGCACGCAAGAGGAGGCGCCCAACTCCTGGGTCGAGCGGGCGCGGCGAGCCTACCCGGCGCGCCTCGGAACGGCGCTCCTGGCGACGTTTCTGCCTCTCTTTGCAGCCATGATCGCCTGGCTCTTCGCGGGCTACCTCTTGCCCATCGGGAGCGCGGGTCTCGCCACCCTCGCCTTCGTCAGCGCCTGGCTCGGCTGCGCCGTGGTGCGCTATCGCGTGGAGCGCCGCATCCTGGGCGCGCTCACAGCGCGGCTCTTCGTCTCGGGGACGCTCGTGCGCTGGCTCTTCTTCTTGTGGCCGCTGCTGCTGATCCTCTTCGCGAACCTCGCCGCAGACGACCGCTTCGGCGCGCGCAGCGCCCTGGTCCTCGGCGTCACGGGCGTGTGCTTCGCGGCGCTCAGCTTCGGCGCGAACATCTCCATCGGCCGCTGGGTCGGCTTGGTGGAGCACGCCGACGCGAGGGTGGTGGCGATCGTCGATCGCGTGGCCGCCTCCGTTGGACGCGCTCCGAGCGGCGTGTGGGTCGCCAAGACGGGGCTGGCCAACGCCTGGATCCTGATCATTGGCCGCGAGCTGCTGTGGACGTCGCGCGCCCTCGAGGTCCTCGACGACGACGAACTGGCCGCCATCACGGCGCACGAGCTCGGTCACCTCTCCGAGTCGAGGCGCGTCCGCTCGCTGCGGATCCTCCGGCTGATGCTCTTCCTCCCTCTGTGCGCGGCGAGACCCATCGCGGGAGAATTCGGCATCGGCACCGTCGCGCTGTTGATCGCTGGGTTTCTCTTCAGCATGGTCGCCCTGGGCCGGACCACGCGCCGCATGGAGAGCCGCGCCGACCACGTGGCACACGCACATCAAGGAGACGCGGGCACCTACGCCCGCGCCCTCGAGCGCCTCTATCGAGCGAATCAATCGCCCGCCGTGACGCGCGGCAGAGGCGGCGTCCACGGGCACCTCTACGACAGGCTCACAGCGGCGGGCACGACTCCCGGCTACCCTCGCCCTGCGCCGCCCCCTCGTTGGCGCTCCAGCGCTGCGTCCGTGCTCCCGCTCGGCGTCGGTGTGTTCGCCCTGCTGATCGCGCGCATCCTGATCGTCGTGTGGGTCTCCCTGGCTAGCAGCCAAGGCGCGACGCTCGTCGGAGCTGCCTTCGGAGGGCTCGACCATCAGATGCTCGAGACGCTCGCGGAGCAGGCGGACTCGCGCGGGGAGCTGCACGACGCGGACGTGTTCTTCGCCGCCGCAGACTTCGTGCTGCCGACACAGCCCGAGCCGACGCCGCCGGATCCTTTCGACCGATCAGAATAGACCGATGCTGAAGTGGAAGGCGCCGAAGCCCTCGTTGATGGCCCGGCGCCGCAGGAGCACGAAGCCGTAGTCGAAGGCCAGAGGTCCGATGGGCGTGGCGATGCGTAGGCCGATGCCCGCCGTGGGCCGCAGGGCGAAGGGATCGAAGTTTCCGGCGTCGGCCCACAGGTTGCCCAGATCGGCGAACACCCCTCCGGCGATGTCCCCGTAGATGGGAAAGCGCAGCTCGCCGCGCAGCAAGAAGAAGGCGTCTCCGCCACGCACCACGTCGGTCACCGTCAGGTCGCGGCTGCGTTCGATCTGGTCGGCCAGATCCTGCGGCACCATGGCGTCCTCGAGGTAGCCACGCATGGTGTCGACGCCGCCCATGAAGAAGAGGCGGTTGGGGTAGGTCTCGGAATTCGCCGACAGGTGCACGATGCGCCCGAAGCGAAGCTGCGCGGCGAACACGACGTCGTGACTCAAGGGCGCATAGGCGCGCACGCCGGCGGTGACCTTGATGTGATGGCTGAAGAATTCCTCGCGCACACCGGCTACGTTTACGCCTTGGGTGCGCAGTGTTCGCGCCCACTCACCGCCCAGATCCAGGAGCACGCCGCGATGGGGCGTAAACGGGTTGTCCCTCAGATCGAGGTGGACACCACCCGCCAAGGTGACGAGGCTGGTGCGGCCCTCGGGCACCAACAAGAGCTTCCGGAGGCGGGTGTCGGTGGTGGTCCGCAGGAGCTGCGAGAGGCTCTCGCTGACCTCGGGGAAGAGCCCGATGTCGTTGCTCTCGACACCGCCGGAGAGGGTGCTCGAGAGCTGGCGCATGGGCGTGTAGATGAACGCGAGCTCGACGCTGTTCTTGGTGTAGCCAAAGTCCCGTTCATTGTCGCGCAGGTGAGCCGCGGTCAGGCTCGAGCGCACGTCGGACAGACCCACGAAGGGGAACGACAGGCTCAAGGAGACCTGCCGCTCGAGCTGGTCCGAGACTGACAGATCTTGGAGGCGGCGCTGCAAGGTCGAGTCTTGAAACACGAAGAACTGATACGCGAACTGCACGCGCAGATCGAAGCCGACCGCGTAGCCGAAGAGGTTGCGGTAGCCGTACTCGAAACCCGAGCGCACGCCCTCACCCGTGGAGAGGCCGAGATGAAAATCCAGGAACTGGGTCTTGCGTTCGGTCACCCGGATCAAAACGGACTTCACGCGCGCGGCGAGCCCCGGATCTTCCGGACCCACGTTGACGCCGGTGAAGATGCCCAACGCCAAGAGCGCGTCTTCCGTCTCTCGCGCGAGCGACGGACGATAGACGTCCCCCGGATGCAGGGCCATCAGGCTGCGGATCAATGCCTCCGACGTGCGCTCGGCGCCTTCGATGCGCATCTCTCCGGCGTGCACCACGAAGCGCTCGACCACGCGCAACATCACGTCCACGCGAGTGCGATCTCCGCTGAAGCGAACCTCTGGCTCCACCTGTACGAAGAGGTAGCCCGCCTCTTGGTAGAGGTCGATGACGCGAGAGCGTGCCTGCTCCAAGGCGAGGTGACTGAAGGGCATGTCGCGGCGCAGACCCGCGGCCTCGAGCAGCTCGCGAGAGCCGATGGCTTGATTCCCGCGAATGTCCACTGCGTGAAGCATGGAGCGCGGACCTTCGACGATCGGGACGACGGCGATGGCGCGTCCGGGAGCGAGCACGTCGAGGCGCGCCGGTCCGACCACGGCGCTGAGGTAGCCCTCGGCGCGATACAGCTCCTGAAGATGGGTCGTCGCGCGCTCGTAGGTCGGCTCGTAGAAGACCTCGTGGGGATCGACACGGAAGGGCGGCGGCGTCTCGCGCACACGCGGCGTCGTGCTCTCGACCAAGAGCCGCGCCGTCTCCGCGTCGACGGGCTCGGTGATGCGCGTCGAGGCGAGATCCTCGTCGAGGTAGCTCTGCACCTGCTCACGCAGCGTGGCGGAGTCGAAGTGCCGCGCGCCAGGGAAGGAGGTGCCGATGACCCGCAGTCGCCTGCCGGGCGAGACGTGCACGAGCAGGAAGGCCTGCCCGTGTCGGCGCCCGCGCACGCGCCGAACTTGGGCCTGAGCGTCGTGAAAGCCGACCTTGGCGTAGGTCTGACGCACGCGCTCCTGCATGCCCTCGAGCACGCCCGGGGCGGTCACGCGATCCTCTCCGGAGCGCAGAGCATCGATCACGTCGTCGCGCTCCAGAGGCGCCTCGCCACGCACCCGGACCTCGTAGCGCGGGCCCACGCGCGTCGTCAGCGTCAAGGTGGCCAGAGCGCCGGCCCGCTCGACTCGGGCCAGAGTCACCTCCGCCTCGAGCCAGCCGCGTTTCCACAGGCGCGTCTGAAGCTTGCGCACATCCCCCGCGAGGCGTCGACGATCGAGCGCGTCTCCGGGATCGAGGTAGAGCCCTCGCATCAGACCACGTGAGGCGGGGAGCGCCTCGCCCTCGATGTGCAGGGCGGCGATGTGGGTGCGAGGCCCGGGCTCGAGCTGAACGACCAACACCTTCTGGGTCGGGTCGTCCGTGTCCCTCAGGATGACCTCGACCCGAGCGTCGTCGTAGCCTCGCTCCACCAGGGCGCGCTGCGTCGCGTCGCGTCCGCGCACCAACTTGGCGCGATCGAGCAGCTCTCCAGCGCGCACGCCGATGATGCTGGCGAGCTCCTGCTGTTCGAGGGCGCGACCCGGGCGCAGATCCACCCGCGAGAGCACGATGCGCGGCTCGACCAAGACCACCAGACGCACACCTCCCCGCACGGGCACGAGGTCGAAGGCGACGTCGGCGTAGCGACCTGTGGCCAGCAGCCGCAAGGTGGCCTGACGCAAGAGCCCGCGGCTCAAGCGAGCGCCCACGGGGATGCCCACCGCGCGCTCGGTCGTCTGGTCGGCGTGCGTGGCCACACCACGACCCTCCACGCGGACATCGAGCACGCGCGCGCCCCTGAGCTCAGGGGGGATGTCGGCCCGAGCCGCCGGCGACCACGACGCCACGAGCACGCACGAGGCGAGGGCCAGCCGCAGGCCTCGCAAGACGAGGCGCGGCGTAGCCCAGGGGCGGCGATGCGGACGCGATTGGGTGAGAGCGATCACTCGAATTCGAGGCGCCACCGCAGATCCACACCCAGGTTTCCGAAGGTCGTGCCCTGGCGGTTGACGCTGTCATATACCGCCTCGACGCTGGTCTGGTCACCCACACGCCACTCGGCGGACGCGCGCACGTCGCGCTCGTTGCCGGTGAGCGCCGTGGCCGCCGTGAGTCGAACCCGGTCGGAGATGCGCTTGCCGATGCTGACGAAGGGCTCCGGCCGGCCCGTGCGCTGAGAGTAGAATGTGGTGATACCGAACTCGTCGATCACGCCCACCGCGCGCGTCACCTCGTCGTTCACCCCCGTGACGTTGCTCAGGGCCTCCAGACCCGCGGCGCCAATGTTTCCAGCCTGAAGCTGCTCCGCCTCGCTGCGGGTCATGCCCAAGGTGAGAAGCAAGATGATGTCCTCCTGACCCATCTGGGGGTCGCTCGAGAGATCGAGGCGAAAGCCGTCGAGGTTACCATGGGCGCGCAGCTGAATGCGGTAGTTGGGAGCGCTCGGATCCGTGGCGCGGTGCACTTCGGTGGTGGCCGTGACGTCGAACTGCGGATCGATGCGCGTCGGATCGTCGAAGTCGATGTCCGCCCGCTGGATCGACAGCTCCGTGCCACGCAGGCGCACCTGACCACGCGGCACGCCGAGGGCGCCCACCACGCCGAAGCGTTGGTCCGTGCCCACGATACGAAAAGGAATGTCGGAGTCCTGAATCACCACGTCCGCGTCGAAGACGTTGTTCTCGATGCGGATCGGCGCACGCGTGGTGAGCCTGAGATCGAGGGAGAGCTTGTCCGCGTCGGGATCGTAGCGGTCGACCTCGAGGCGCGACGCATGGTTCAGCTCTCCGATGGTGGGAGAGAGGGAGACCGGCTTGGTGTAGCGCACCCGGTCTAGGTGAATGTTTCCGTCCAGCAGCGGCAGGCGCTGACCCCGATGCCAGGTGAGCCGGGTGTCCCCACCGAAGGCGAGCTCGAGCCCAGGCTCGGGGCTGAGCGAGAGCCCCGAGAGGCCCACGTTGAAGGCATAGCGGTCGATGCCCCCCGCGCGCAGGCTCGCGGAGCCTCCCAAGGACAGGCTCCCGCCCGCGAAGCGCGCCTCGAAGTCCTCGAAGAGGATGCGGTGGGCGCTGAAGGTCACCTGACCGTCGAGCTCTCGGATCGGCGCCGGGAAGTCCGCGAAATGAAAGCTCGCGTCCTCCACCCTCGCCTCACCGAAGACGGCAGGATCGTCGAAGGCCCCCGTGATGTTCACCTGCATCCCCACGGCGCCCGAGGCGCGCGTGAGGCGCGGTGAGAGCGTGGCCAAGAGTGCGAGGTCCAGCGCGCCATCCACACGCAAGGCGAGGCCCCCGCGCATCAGACCCGTGCCCGAGACGTCCAGAGTCGAGCCCGAACCGCTCAAGCGCGCACGCTCCACGGAAAAGCCCCGTCGTCCGTTCAAGGCGACGACCACGTCTCCGACGTTCTGCACCGAGACGGCGCCGGCCGAGACCGCGAGGCGCGGCAGGCGCAGCTCTCCGACCAGAGAGTCATCCTGAAACATGGCGCCGCCGGTCAGCAGCAGATCTCCGCTGATCTCTCCTCTCAAGGTCTCGTCCGAGGCCTGAGCTTGGAGCAAGCTGTCGAGCTTCAAGCCTGCGAAGCGCACCAGGCCTCGCAGGGGGATCACGGAGGTGCGACCAAAGGCCATGTCCACGACGATCTGACCGTTCGCCCCCTCGCCACACACGATGTAGGCACTCTGCTTGGGCGAACGAGGGACGGGACCTCGGGAAGTCCTGTAGGGCGGATCGGGCCGGAAGCGTGCGCGCGCGAAGCCGGCGCGGGCGTGGGCGCAGGGCTCGTCCGGGGGCGGCGCCGCGGGATCCCAACCACGAGCGGCGCGCACCCAGGGGTCGTCCTCGTCCGTCAACCGGATATAAGTGCGGCCATCGCCTATCAAGGTGCCGGCCCAGGTCAGCCCTGTGATGGTGACGTCCATGTCCGCACGCGGAGAGTCGGGCGTCCCGCGCACCTCCACCGCGGCCCCGATGGTCCCGTCGAGGGCCGGCATGTTGTCGCGGAGACCTTCGACGTCGTGCAGGCGCATCTGGTCGATGACGGCCGAGAGGCGCAACTCCCCGTCGAGTCCCATCTCACCCGATAGGGTGACGACCCCGTCGCTCTTGTGCAGATGCGCGTGGTCGATGGTCAGCACACCGCCCTCGTAGCCACGCTGCCAATCGACCCAACGCCAACGACCCACGAAGGCGCCGTCGGTGTAGTGATAGCCGTCGATGTCGGCCTCGCTGACGTCCATGTCGATGTCAGCGAGCATGGTCCCGTGGGGTCCGTCTCCGGGATAGTCGTTGGTGAAGCGGATGCCCACGCGCCCGGAGCCGATCGCTTGATAAGACTCGAAGCGCTCATCTCCGTCGAAGTGAAAGATACGATAGAGGTCCGCCAAGCTGACGCGAGTGGCCACCATGGTCGTGGTCGCGGCGAAGCGGTGGTCGCGAAAGTCGAGCAAGAGGTCGTCCATGCGGTAGTGGCTCTGGCCCTTGACCGCGACGATCGACGGAAAGCGCGCCATGAAGCCGCCTCCCTCCAGGCGAAAGTCGCTCTCCACGTCGCCCAGCGGGAAACCGCCAAAGACAAAGCCGGCCAGGCGGGTGTGTCCCTGCACCTGTGGATCGCCGTAGGGACCTTCGATGTCGATGCTCAGCTCACCACGCCCGGCGAGCTGAAACGCCAGCAGAGGCGTGACGTCCTCGAGGTCGAGCTGTGTGAGGCGCGCCGCGATCTCGATGTGGTCCGAGAAGCCGAGCAGCACGTGCCCGGAGATGTGACTCCGCGGGGTGTCGCCCTCGAGGTGCTCGAAGCGCAGACCGTCCGGACGGATCGAGATGCCGCCCTCCAGACGCGCGCGACTCACCTTCAAGACGTGGCGCTGAGGGCGCACGTGCCAGGCGTCTTGAGTGATGCGGAGGTTGCGCGTGTCCATGGCGATGGGTCCGCTGATGTTCAACGGATTCAGCGTGCCCGACAGGGCGATGGGCCCCGAGAGATCCCACTGCACGATGGCGTCCGGCGTAACGCCGAGCTGCGCCATCAGCTTCGCGAACTCGAGATGCTCGATACCGATCTGTGCGTGCACCGCCATGCTGCCGTCGAAGGAGACACCTCCTTCGATGTGCACGACGCCGCCGTCGCGGATCAGGTGCACGTCGCCCGCGGGGACGCGCACGCCGTGGGGATCGAAGTCCACCGCCAGCTCCACGCGATCGCCCAGCCCATAGGTGTCGATGTGCGCGTTGGTCAGCCGCAGGTCGCCCTGACCAATGGGTCCATCCGTCGTCCCGTTCACGTCTGCGCGTAGCTCGAGCAGACCGTCGATGGGCGGCAGGTCGACGCCCAGCGGTAGGTGCCGAAGGTGTCCGAGGTCCACCCGAGTCGTGACCTCGCCCGCCCAGGTCGAGTCGAAGGGCAGCGGGAGATGAAAGTTGCTGACGCCCACGCGCAGGTGCCCCGTGCGCAAGACGAAGCGGCGCAGCTCGATCTCCTCGTCGGGATCGACCTCACCGTCGATCAGAAGGCGCTGCAGATGCTCCGTGCCCAGAGCGTGGACGATCTCGCCGCCGCTCGCGTCCGCACGCAGTGACACCCTGCGCCCGGCCTCCACGCTGAGGCTCAGATCGAGATCCTCGATGCGCGCGTCGGCGAAGGGCTGCGCGTCGATGATCACGGTGGCGGAGGTGGCCTCGATGCGAGAGAAGGGCAGGTGCGTCTCGCCCTCGGGCGTGCTGCGCGTGCGAGGCAGGTTGCGCACCTCTCCGTCGCGTACGACCAAGTGGATGGTCGGGTGATCGATGCGGATCGTCTCTAGATCGAGCTCCCCGGCGAGGAAGGCCTCGAGGGACGGCTCGATGGTCAGCTCCTGCGCCTCGACGAAGTGACCGTAGACCGGATCATCGAGGGCGATGTCGGTGGCGTGCACGGCGACGCCAGGCGGAAAATACGAGAGGTCCACGCGCACCTCGCCGAGCGTGGCCTGAAGCCCGAGCTCGCGCTGGATCACGCTCACCGCCAGGCGACGCATGCGCTCGCGCCCCCAATCCGTCTGCGTCACCCACACGCTCAACCCGACGCCGGCCAAGAGCGTCAGGGCGACTCCGCGCACAACCCAGCGCGCACGCCTGTCATGGCGCAATCCAGGCTTTTTTTGTGCCTTTTTTGTCTCTTCCAACGCGATCTCGGAACGGCTCTTGATCTTAGCACGAGAGCCCGAATCGGCCCCGATTCCGGGCCGTGTTTCCATGCCGTAGACGCAGGGAGGGCGGACTGATTCGCTCGCCGGGCCCGCGGCGTTGAATCGAAGGCGCCTCGGGAAGGTCTCAGGCGCGGCTTGCGTAACCAGGCCATGACCCCGAGGATCCTGCCCATGCTCCACGTCCGCGCTTCGCTCTTGGCCCTCGTCACCCTCGCGTTGCTCGCCCTCGCGCCGACCTCGGCCGACGCGCAAACGACGATTCCGGGCGGCAACATCATCAACCAGACCTGGACCACCGCGGGCAGCCCCTACCTGGTGCAAGGTGACATCACGGTGCCGGCGGGCGCCTTCCTGACGATCGAAGCGGGCGTCGAGGTGCGCGCCTCGAGCAGCGACGCGGTCAGCTCCGGCACGAACACGAGCCGGGTGGAGATCATCATCAACGGCCGGTTCACGGTGAACGGTACGGCGGCGAGCCCGGCGCTCTTCACCTCCGTCACCACCACGACGGGCAGCTGGTACGGCATCATCGCGGACTCGGCGGAGGCCATCAGTATCACGGGCGCTCGCATCTCCCGCGCGAGCTACGGCGTCTACGTGAAGAGCGGCAGCCCCGCCCTGGTGGGGACGACCCTGCAGCAGAACAACTACGGCCTGTACGCGACGGGAAGCAGCGCCCCGAATGTCACGGGCTGCGTGCTCACCTCCAACACCTCGGCGGGCCTCTACGTGGGGGGGACGGCCACGCCCAGCGTCGACCACTCGACGATCTACGGCAACTTCGACGGCGTCTTCACGCTCTCTGGGACGACGGCGCTGACGGCCGTCGTGATCACCAACAACACGGACGACGGCATCGACCGCAACGGCGGCGCGGTCAACCTCGACTACGCCAACGTCTGGGGCAACGGCACGAACTACGAGGGCACCACCAACCGGGGCGCGGGCGTCCTCTCCGCCAACCCGCTCTACGTCTCGAGCAGCGACCTGAGGCTCACGGAGAACTCGCCTTCACGCTTCGGCGCCGGAGACATGACCGACCAGGGCGCGCTGCCCTACGTCAGCGATCCCACGCCGGGGCTCTACGGCACGCTCTGGAGCGACCGCGTCGTGAGCGCCGGTGAGGTCGCGGTGGCCGGCGACCTCACGGTGGCGGCGGGCGTGACGCTGACACTGCACGCGGGCGTGACCCTGCGCTTCGCTACCTCCGACCTGATGCGCGCCTACAAGGACTCGAGCCGCGGAGAGCTGCGGGTGTTCGGGACGCTCGTGACCGAAGGCAGCGTGGCGAGCCCGGTGATCCTGACCTCGGCGACCACCACCGTCGGCTCGTGGTGGGGCGCGCAATTCTACCCCGGCTCCACGGCCAACGTCGTGCGCGGCCTGGAGGTGAGCCGCGCGCGCTACGGGCTCTACAACGAGGCGGCGGATCCCGGGACCTTCGGGCTGCTGACGTTGAAGCAGAACACGTACGGCGTCTTCGCCTCCTCAGGCAGCCTGGGGCTGAGCGAGTGTCAGCTCCTGAACAACGGCTCGGCCGGCAGCTACGTGCTCAACACGGCCTCCCTGAACCTCGACCACTGCACCGTCTACGGGAACTTCGACGGCATCTACAGCATCGGCGGCACGACCACGCTCACGGCCGTGGTGATCACCAACAGCGCGGACGACGGCATCGATCGCAACAGCGGCGCGGTCAACATCGACCACAGCAACGTCTGGGGCAACGGCACGAATTACGAGGGCACCAGCAACAGGGGCGCCGGCATGCTCGCCGCCAACCCGCTCTACGTCAGCGCCTCCAACCTGCGGCTCACGGACAACTCCCCTTCGCGCTTCGGGGCGATCGACTCGAGCGATCAGGGCGCCCTGCCCTACGTCAGCGATCCCACGCCGGGACTCTACGGCACGCTCTGGAGTGACCTCGTCGTGGGCGCGGGCAGCACCAACGTCGCCGGAGATCTCACGGTGGCGCCGGGCGTGACGCTCACCCTGCAGGCGGGCACCACTCTGCGCTTCCTGTCCACGGACATCATGGGCGCCTACGAGGACTCGACTCGCTCCGAGCTGCGCGTCTTCGGCTCCTTGATCACGCAGGGCACGGCGGCCGCGCTCGTGACCTTGACGTCGGCCACCACCACCGTGGGCTCGTGGCGAGGGCTTCACCTCTACGCGGGCTCCACGGGCAACGCGCTCGAAGGGCTGCTGGTGAACCGCGCCCGCTACGGCCTCTACAACCAGGCGGCCGCGCCGGGCGTCGTCAACCGCGTGACCTTCAGCTCGAACACCTATGGCGTGTGGCTGGGAGCGGGCAGCAGCCTGCAGATCGACAACGGGCTGCTGAAGTCGAACAGCTACGCGGGCGCATACGTCACCGGGGGCGCAACCCTCGACCTGACGAGCAGCACGCTCTACGCCAACTTCGACGGGCTCTTCGTGCAGTCGAGCGGCAGCCGTGTGAACGTGCTGAATTGCATCATCACCGACAGCGCGGACGACGGCATCGATCGCAACGGCGGCAGCGTGAACATCTCGTACTCGGACGTGTGGGGCAACGGCACGAACTACGAGGGCACGACCATCAGGGGCGCGGGCATGCTCGCCATCAACCCGCTCTACGCGGGCGCCCCCGGGGACCTGCGCCTGACCTCGACCTCGAGCTGCGTGGACGCCGGTGGCGCCGCGGGAGCGCCGACGGAAGACCTCGACGGCACGACACGTCCGCTCGACGGCAACGGCATCGGCGGCGCGCAGCAGGACATGGGCGCGTATGAATTCGCCCTCGCCACCGTGTGCGGCGACGGCATCCTCGGCGCAGGCGAGAGCTGCGACGACGGCGCGCTCAACGGCGGCTATGGGCAATGCAACGCGAGCTGCACGGGCTTCGGTCCGCGCTGCGGAGACGGCGCGACGGACAGCCCGCCGGAGCAATGCGACGACGCCAACGGCGACAACACGGACGCCTGCCTCTCGACCTGCGTGAACGCGACGTGCGGAGACGGCTTCATTCAAGCGGGCGTAGAGCTCTGCGACGACGCGAACATGGACAACACGGACGCCTGCGCGGCCTGCGCGCCCGCGACCTGCGGAGACGGCTTCGTTCAGGCCGGCGTCGAGGCCTGCGACGACGCCAACGCGGACAACACGGACGCCTGCGTCGGCTGCGCGGCGGCCACCTGCGGCGACGGCTTCGTGCAGGCCGGCGTCGAGCAATGTGACGACGGAAACGCCAGCGATGCGGACGCCTGCACCAACGCCTGCCAGAACGCGCGCTGCGGAGACGGCATCGTGGGCCCGGGCGAGGCCTGCGACGACGGAAACTCGGTCAACGACGACGCCTGCTCCAATGCCTGCAGGCTTCCGGCCTGCGGCGACGGCATCGTGCAGGCGGGTGAGGCCTGCGATGACGGAAACTCGATCAACGACGACACCTGCTCCAACGCCTGCACGCTCGCGACCTGCGGCGACGGTATCCTGCAGGGCACGGAGGAGTGCGACGACGGCAACACCGACCCCGCGGACGCCTGCACCTCGAGCTGCCGCGACGCGCGCTGTGGCGACGGCTTCCTGCAGACGGGCGTGGAGAGCTGCGACGACGGCAACAGCCTGAACGACGACGGTTGCGTCGAGGGCTGCGTGCCGGCGACCTGCGGCGACAGCTTCCTGCGCACGGGCGTCGAGGCCTGCGACGACGGCAACACCCTCGATGGAGACGGCTGCTCGAGCATCTGCGCCCTCGCCTCGTGCGGCGACGGCAGCGTGCAGGTGGGAGAGGAGTGCGACGACGGAAACGCCTCGAACCTAGACTCCTGCTTGAACACCTGCCTGACGGCAGGCTGCGGTGACGGCTTCGTGCGCACGGGCGCGGAGGCCTGCGACGACGGCAACGAGCTCGACACGGACGGCTGCCTCGCGAGCTGTCGCAACGCGAGCTGCGGAGACGGCTTCGTGCAGGCGGGCGTCGAAGAGTGCGACGACGCCAACGGCGAGCAGACGGACGGCTGCCTCGTGAGCTGCGTGACGGCGACCTGCGGAGACGGCTTCGTGCAGGATGGCGTCGAGGAGTGTGATGACGGCAACGACGT
>JAADHO010000207.1 GCA_013151775.1 Deltaproteobacteria bacterium
CTCCCGTGGCGGCCTCGAAGGAGTGGAGCCCGATGCCCTCACCCATGCGCGACCAGGTGAAGAGCGTGTCGCCCATCAACAGCATTCCGTCGACCTCGCTCGCAACCGCAGCGGCGGGCATGGCGCCCGTCACGGAGTCCCAGAGCACCACGTCCGTGCCCGCCAGCACGTAGACGCGCGTCGGGCTGACGACGGCGAATCCCTTCAGCTCCGAGCCCAGCGTCGTCTCCGTGAGCAGCGCGCCCGCGGAGGCGCCCGTCGCCAGGTCGATGGCCTCGATGGCGCCGTCGAGGGCGAAGGAGTCACCCGCGGCGCCGACCCAGATCTGGTTCGAGTCGGCGTCGTACGCCATGCCGCGCCAGGGGTTGTTGCCCACGGTGATGCCCTGAATACCCGCCATGGAGTCGTCCATGTCGATGGGCGCCGCTGTGCCGACGTCAAAGACCGCGATCAGGCTGCCGGCGTCGAAGTGGATGCCGTAGCTCGTGTCGAAGTAGTAGCGACTCAGGCCGAGATAGACGCGATCGCCCAGCACCAGGGCGCTCGTGGGCTCCACCAGGCCGTCGGTGTCCGCCGCGTCCACATAGGCGGAGAGGTCGATCTCACCGAGCACGGCGCTGGCCGCGTCGGCCGTCGGGTCCACACGCACGATGGCGTTGCGGGCCGAGAGCGGCACCCACACCTCCGTGTCCGAGATGGAGATCACCGCCTGCGGGTTGGCCGCGTAGGAGTCCGTGACACCGGACTCGTTGAGGTCCACGTCGAGGCTCGTGGTCACGCCGTCGAGCGCGAGCAGGTGACCGATGCCGCGCTCGAGCACGTAGGAGCCGCAGCCCGCGAAGGCCGGCACGCTGTCCTGATCCGCGAGCATGCCGAGGCTCGTGGAGCTGCCCGCCATGGGATCGAAGAGCGCCCCTTCGGCGCCCGTCAGGTAGTCGCTCGTGATGGCCAGGACCTGAGACGGGACGCAGCCGACGGGACCTGCGTCCGCGGGCCCGGCGTCCATGTTTGCGTCCGTGCCCGCGTCCGTGGGCCCGGCGTCCAGATCACCGGCGTCTGCGGGCCCGCTGTCCAGGTCTCCGCCATCCACGGGCGCCGCGTCCATGCTGCCGTCAGGCGTGGCGCCATCCGCGCCGGAGTCCATCGGAGACGCATCATCGCCGCAGCCCGCGAGCCCGAGGGCCACTGTCAGCACAAGTATCCAGTTCTTCATCGTTCGCACTCCTCGCGCCTACCCGCGCGTGTGGTGGAGTCAACGAGGAGGGAAGGACGGAGTGCGCCCGACGGACACGACTCGCACACGTCCCCCGACGCTGGCTCGTAGCGCACACGGCAGGTCTCCTGGCTCCCGGATCATCCTAGGGCGAGCGCCTTCCCAGCTTTTCAGCCAGTGGCTCATCGCTCGCCTTCGTCCCCGGTCACAGTGGCGGGGGCCGCGTCGGCATTGCACCGACTTCCCTCAAAGCACCAATAGTGGTGACCGCATGCGCTTGGTTTTCAATGCCGGAGAATTCCGACGCGGCACCTATAAGCGTCCACGAGAGCGTCGTCAACGCGGCGAGTCGCGCGGGACTCGGGAACCCGTCTAGCCGAAGAGCCAGTCGAAAAAGCAGCTGGCGATGCCGATCGGGACCAGCATGCCCAGCGCGGAGCCGATGACGAAGTCGCGCAAGCGCACGCGGCTCAACGCCAGGGCGTAGTTCACCGGCGGCGCCAGCCAGAAAACCATGCGCAGGAGCGCGATGGAGCGGATGGGGCGCGCGTCGAGCTGGGCCATGACCCGACGCATGAAGGGCTTCTGCACGGCCCCGAGGGGTTGCCCGCCCACGGCCCGCACGATCTGAAAGCTGACGGTGACCGCCACCACCGCGCCCAGCAAGCTCGCGCCCGCACCGTAGACCCTGCCGTAGATCAAGATGCCCGCCGCGACGAAGACCAGCCCGGGGACGCTGAGCAGCTGACCGACGGAGAAGATGGCGATGTAGGCCAGGAGCCCCAAGGCGCCCGCGCTCTCCACCAGCAGCTTCACGCGCTCGCGGTCCAGCAGGCGATCCAGCCCCGTGAGCTTGCCGACGGCGACCAGCGTCAGCACGAGCACGAGCGCGAGCACGACGCGCGTCCCAGCGGGCCAACGCCGCGCGGACGAATCGGAGCGTCGCGCCTGATCGGCAGCGGGGTCGACGTCGGACATCGAGGCCACTCTTGCCCGCACCACCTCCCACGGCAAGCGGCCGCGAGCGGCCAGCCAGCGTTGACAGCGCGCCCGGTGCGTGGGATTGCCGTCTACGTATCGGGGTCGAAAAGCGATCGTCTTGGTAGACGTTCGCCAGAAGGGAAGCCGGTGAGAGACCGGCGCGGACCCGCCACGGTAAGCGGTAGAAAAGCTCGGTCGATCCACTGGCGTAGCCGGGAAGGGACCGTGAAAGACGCCGCGAGCCCGTAGACCTGCCCCGCTACAGCGACCTCCTCCTCGAGCTCGGGAATAGCTCACGGTCGATGCTCCTGCTGCGCGCGATCCTCTTCTCTGTCCCTGGCCTGTGCGGCCTCGCCGGGCTGAGCTGCGCCTTCGTGGCGACGGTCGCCTCGGCGCAGGACGCAGATGCGGAGGACGACTTCGTCTATGGCGCCGACGCCGTGGTGGAGCGCCCGATCCCGGCGAGCACGGACGAGGACGCCACGGCCGCCTCCACGCGCGTGCCCGTCGACGTGCGGGCCGAGAGCCTCGACGACACGGGCGAGCTGCTGCGCGAGGTGCCCGGGGCGAGCCCGCGCAGCTTCGGCGGGCTCGGCAGCTTTCAGGGCCTCTCCCTGCGTGGCGCGTCCCTCGACCAGACCGAGGTCTTGCTCGGGGAGCTGCCCCTCGGACCCGCGGGCGGCGGCGCCTTCGATCTCTCGACCATCCCGCTCGCCACCCTCGAGGCCGTAGAGGTGTATCGCGGAGGCGCGCCCCTGTGGCTCGGGGCGAGCGGCATCGGCGGCGTGCTGCGCTTGATCCCGCGCAGCAGCGTCGGTGTGGGCAGCTCGCAGCGCCTCGACGTGGGCTCCTTCGGCTCCCGCGGCGCACGGCTGATGGCGAGCGCGGGCAACCGCGACCTCTCCCTCGTCAGCGTCGCGGGCCTGCGGCACACGCGCGGCGACTACGGCTACCTCGACGACGGAGGCACGCGCCTCGACGCCAGCGACGACCGACGGAGACGACGACAGAACGGCCGCGTGGACGAGGGCTACGGCCTGATGCACCTCAGGGCCCGCGCCCTCGGGGGCGAGGTCGCCGCGCTGTTCACGGCCCTCGGACGCACGGGTGGGCTCACGGGCTCACCCGTCGAGGAGCCGACGCGCGCTCGCCAGACACGCCTGCGCGTCCTCGGGGCGCTCTCCTACGCTCAGGAAGACGGCGACGCCGAGGGCCCTGGACATCGCCTCGCCCTGGCGGCCTCGACCCAGTTCTCCGAGGACACCTTCGCCGACGCTCTGGGTGAGGCCGGGCTGGGGCCGCGTGTCACGGATAACCGCAGCCGCCGCGTCTTCTTGCGCTCGGCCTACGAGCTGCGCGGAGAGAAGCTGTCGGCCACCGCCCTGGCGTCCGCCAGCTTCGAGCACTA
>JAADHO010000343.1 GCA_013151775.1 Deltaproteobacteria bacterium
CTTGGGATTCATCGGCAAGAACGCCTGCCTGATCATCCCCGGGCTCGGCTCCCATGTCGTGCTCTCGACCCTCGTGACGTCCGCCCCCTTGCCCCCGGGTGAACCCATGGCCGAACGCTGCGGCGAGTGCCGCGCCTGCCTCGACGCCTGCCCCACGGACGCCTTCCTCGGGCCCCGCGAGCTCGACGCCCGCCGCTGCGTCTCCTACCTCACGATCGAGCACGAAGGCGCCATCGACGCCGATCTGCGGCGCGGCGTCGGCCGCTGGTTCCTCGGCTGCGACGCCTGTCAGGACGTCTGCCCCTACAACCGCGGCCACCTGCCCGAGCCCGACGCGACGTCGCCCTACCGCGCGGACGAGCGCTGGGCGCGGCTCGAGGCGTCGGACATCTTGCGCATGGACGAGGACGCCTACCTCGCCTTCTCCGAGGGCAGCCCGGCGCGCCGTCTTGGCCGCGAAGGCGCGGCACGCAACGCCGCCCTCAACCTCGGCAATAGCGGCGACGCGCGACACCTGCCCGTGCTTCGGGACGCCACCCGCGACGCTAGCGAGGTCGTACGCGAGGCCGCGCGCTGGGCCATCGAGGAGATTGGGGGACGATCTGCGTCATTGCGTCATTCGGGACCCGAATGACGCAATGACGCAGATCGTCCCTCAGTCTTGGCTCTCGGGCGCCTCGGCGTATCCCTTGGCGTCGCCGTGGGGCCTGTCTTCGGCGCGTCGGGTCGGCGTCTTGGCGACCGCGGGATCCAGCCTCCGGACGTGACGCTCGAGCTCGAGCAGCAGCTCGTCGACGCCTTCGCGGGTGGCGGCGCTGAAGGCGTAGAGCGTGACGCCTCGCGCCTCGAGGGCGCTCCTCAACTCAGCCTCCGCCTGCTTGACCTCCGGCAGGTCGAGCTTGCTCAGGGCGATCACGGAGGGGCGCTCCGCCAGGCTCGCGTCGAAGCGCACGAGCTCCTGCTCTAGCGTCTCGAGATCCTTCAGCGGCTCGCGCTCGGGATCCGGATCGAGCGTCAGCACGTGCAGCAGCACGCGCGTGCGTTCCACGTGGCGCAGGAAGCGCAGCCCGAGCCCGGCGCCCTCGGAGGCGCCCTCGATGATGCCCGGGATGTCGGCGATCACGAGGCTGCGCTCGTCGCCCAGGGACGCTACGCCCAGGTTGGGCACCAAGGTGGTGAAGGGGTAGTCGGCGATCTTCGGCTGCGCCCTCGAGACGGCGGCGATGAAGGTGCTCTTGCCGACGTTGGGGAAGCCCACCACGCCCACGTCGGCCATCAGCTTCAGCTCGAGGCGCAGGCGCAGGCTCTCGCCCTCTTCGCCCGGATCTGAGCGCCGTGGGCCGCGATCCCAAGGGGTCGCGAAGCGCATGTTGCCGCGCCCGCCCTTGCCGCCCTTGGCGATCAGGATGCGCTGCCCGTCCTCGGCCAGATCCGCCAAGAGCACGCCACTCTCCGCGTCGAAGATCTGAGTGCCGATGGGCACGCCGATGGTCACGTCGTCCCCGCCCGCGCCGAATTGATCGCGTCCTCGCCCGGGCTCGCCGTTCTGCGCCGCGATCAGCCGTCGGTAGCGCAGGTCGAGCAGGGTGCCGAGGCGCGAGCGTGCCTCGAGGAAGACGTCGCCTCCGTCGCCTCCGTCGCCGCCCGAGGGGCCTCCGAGGGGCAAGAACTTCTCACGGCGGAAGGCCACGGCGCCCTTGCCGCCCTTGCCGCCGCGTATCTCGAATTCCACCTGATCGACGAAAGCCACCGGCGAGGCGTACGTCGAGCGGCGTCCCTCGGCAAGTGATCGTCGCCACGACTTTGGCTTATGCTGCGCCGATGGTGCGCGCGCACGCCTCTCCGTCGTCCCGCGATCGCGGCCCTCGCCGAGGGCCGCGCCGCCTGCGCGCGTTGGCGTGGATGGCGGGCCTGCTGGTGTTCGCCGCGCTGCCCCTGAGCGTCCGCGCCCAGCCCATCACGGGCAACGACTTCGAGGTCGACGCCGTGGACGGTCCCGTGCTCGGCTCGAGCCGTGAGGTGGGCATGGCGGGCGCCTACACGGCCCTGGCCTCGGGCGCCTCGGGCGCTCCCTTCAACCCCGCGGCCTTCGCGGCGCGCGAGATCTACGAGTACGAGCCTTGGGCGTGGGACCTCACCCTGAGCTACTTCTTCCCCGGCGTCGGCGGCGCCAACGACTTCTTCGACAACGGCCGCCGAGGCGTCGACACCTCGGGCTTCCAGTTCGCCGACATCGGCGGGCGTCTTCAGTACAGAAACGCAGGCGCGGGTCTGCTGGTCCGCACCCTCAACTACCGCGTCCCACTCGGCACGGGCACGCGTTTCAACGTCAGCCTGATCACGGCGCACGTGGCGGCAGCCTATGGCCTGCTCGACGGTCAGCTCACGGTCGGTCTGGGCGCGCGCGTGGCCAGCATGGACGTGGCCGTGGTGCGCCTCGGCAGCAACGACAGCCTGGTGTCCTTCACCGGCACCGGCGCCGAGGTGGGCGCCATCCTCGGGCTGGCGAACATGCCCTTTCGCGTCGGCCTCAGCGCGCGAATGCCCGTCGACTCCCGGGTCGCCCCCGACGCCGTCGGTGCGGGTACCACTCAGGTCGCTGGGCTCTTCCTGCCGCGCAGCGTGCATCTGCCCTGGGAGATCGAGGCCGGCTTCGCCTGGCAGCTCGGCCCCAAGCCGCTCAACTCCCGCTACCTGCGCTACAAGCGCGCGGAGCCTCGGGTGCTGCGGGCGCTGGCCGGACAGGCGGGGGCCGAGGACGCCGCCGAGCGGGCTCAGTCCGAGGTGGAGCGCGAGGCGCGGGTGCGCAGCCGCTCTCTCAGGCGTCGCTACCTCTTGCTCAGCGGCAGCCTCTTGCTGATCGGCCGCACGCGGAACGGGGTGGGTCTCGACGCCTTCCTGGAGCAAGAGCGCCGCCCGCGAGGTCGACGTATCTCCTTTGGCGTGCGCCTGGGCGCGGAGGCCGAGGTGGTCCCCGACTGGTTGAAGCTGCGCGCTGGGTTCTACGTCGAGCCCGCACGGCAGCTCGACGTTTCGCCCAGGCCCCACGTGACGGCGGGCATGGATCTTCGCCTCTTCAGCGTCTTCGGCTACACCCTGCGCGGCACCGTTACCATCGACGGCGCCCCCCGCTACGCCGACTTCGGCCTCGGCCTCGGCATCTGGCACTGAGGCGCCCGGCCAACAGGGCGCGCGAAGGCGTGGCCCGCATCGTGGGGAGCGCGTACACTCCGCCGCGATGACGGCTGGCAAGGAACGTACGGCTCTCGGGGTCGCCCGGGCGCGCTTCGTGGAGGGGCTCGCGCGCAAGGGCAAGGAGCTCTCGGGCGCCTTGGCGCTGGTCGCAGGCACCCCCGGTGAGGCCCGGCCGCGTGACGCGCTGAGGCGCCGGCTTCAGGCTCTCTACGCCTCGGCCCAAGTCTTCCGCGTGGAGGCTCTGGCGAGCGCTCTCGAGGAGGGCATCGCGCGCATCGACGCCTCGGCGGAGGCCGGGTCGGAGATCTCCTCTGAGGCTCTCGACGCCTTGGCGCATCTGGCCGCGACCTTGCCCGCCCTCGGAGGCGCCCCTCAGCCCGAGCGGGCCTCC
>JAADHO010000251.1 GCA_013151775.1 Deltaproteobacteria bacterium
GCAGCTCGCGTCGGGCTCGACGCCGGTGGACCCGCTGCCCTTCCGTGGCCGTGCCGGCGCGCGCCTGGCGAACCTGCGCTGGATGACCGAGTGGACGCGGGAGCGCGCCCGCTGCGCGCCGGCCTAATCCCTCGGACCGCCAAGGATGTCGGCGACCGAGGGTCTGGTCATGCGCGGACGCTGGGGCGAAGCTGCTCCCGCGGACGTCCCGGCGCGTGTGCCGATCCGGAGGAGCAGAGCATGAGGGTTCAGGTTGGGGTTTTGTGTGTCGCGTGTCTCGCCGCATGCGGCAGTACGCGCGCGCTGGAGACGAGTGAGCCGTCGACGGCGCCCACTCCGGCGGCGACGTCCTCGGGGGGGTATGACCTGCACGAGTGGGGCCTGCTCTCCGTTCGAGACGGTAGCGTCGAGCTCGCCGCCGGTCCCGGGCGACCGCAGCTGCGCCCCGACATGGGGATCACCGTCGACAAGCCCATCGTCTACGTCCACAACTCGCAGCCGACGCGCTTCTCGCTGCGCGTGGCCGTGGGAGCGGGCTACGAGTTGGCGGAGCGCTGGCCGGGGGAGGGCGCGCCGATCGTCTGGGAGGTGGCCGCGGAACCGGGTGCCTGTACTTCGCAGACGCCCTATCCCAGCTCATGCCGCAGCGCCGATGGCTACTGCGAGGTACGGGAGCTCGCCGGCTACGAGGCCGCGGATTCGTCCTGTCTGCAGGTCGGAGATGCCCACGCCTCCCTGCTCTTCTACCGTCTACGCGCCGCGGATCCTGCCGTCACGGGCCGCCTGCCCGTGCAGGTGGAGGCGGGCCGCGTGCGCGCGTCGGCGGCGCGCACGGCGTGGCGTGTCCAGATCGACGAAGGCGGCGTCGCCCACGCGCAGCGGGTGGAGCTCTCGGCCGCTGGGACTGACCTCGGCGCGACGCCGACCGGCAGCGTGGAAGAGGCGGCCGCGTGGGCGCATGGAGAGCTCGCGCGCCTCGGCATGACACCCGCGGAGCGCGGCGCCTTCGAGCGAGCGTGGTGGTCTTCGCTCTTCCATCTGGACGCGGGCGCGGCGGACGAGGACGGAGTCAGTGACATGCCCGTGCTCCCGACGGCCGACGTACTGCCCGTCGCCGACGAGACCTCTCTCGACAGGTTGAGCACGGATGGGCGCTTCGGGGCCGACGCCTCGAGCGATGTGTTGCTCTACTTCCTGAGCGACGCCGAGATCGACGCCATCGCCCGCCTCGAAGCGACCCCGGCTCCACGTCAGGTGCACCGCGCCTTCTTGGTCAGGCAAGCGCTGCGCTAGCCGAGCCCGCAGGCGTGGATTTCGTCGCCGTGCCCTTGCCGGGTCGGAGCGCATAGAAGGCCGCGAGGTGCTCTCGCACCTGACCCTTCTCGTCCGTGAGCCAGCGCATCGAGAGCTTCTTGGGCACGGGGACGACGCCCGGCGTGCGGTACGTGCGGAACACCAGATCCCAGACGGGCGAGGTCACGCCATGGTTCATGCTCGGGTCCACGAAGTGGTGGTAGAAGTGGTGCCGTCGAGCCCAGCGTCCGTAGGGACCGACGCCTTCGTGCGTGTGCTCTCGCCGGTGCAGAATCTCGTAGTAGAGGTAGAAACCCGCGAGACCCGCGGCGTAGGTGATGCCGCCGACGGGGCCCGCCACGAGGATCGCCGGGCCGATGACCAAGGCCATCAGCAGGGCGGCGGCGCCGGCCTTCTTCCAGCTCGCGGCGAAGTAGTCGCCTCGGCTGTGATGGCGCGTGTGCTCCCTCTCGAAGATGTTGCCACGCAGTCGCCTGTCGTGACCGGCCCAGCGATGGATCACGTACTCCAAGAGAGACCAGCTGAGGGCGCCGAGGGCGAGGGCGACGAGGACGCGGGGGATCATCTCGCGGGCCTCTCCGAGAGCGCACGGGCCTCGGCTTCGGCGGCGTCGAGCGCCTCGTCCGTGGCCTCCCAGCCACGCAGCAGAGTGCGCACGAGGACAGCGGCCATGTGGTCCGCGTCGATCACGATGGCGCCGGCCAAGCGCTCCTGCTTGCGCAGCTGAAGCACGCCCTGCAGGCCCGCGTAGAGCAGCATGGTGCGCTCCGTGGCGTCGCCGGGCGCGAGCGCACCCGCCGTGGCCGCCGCCTCGAGGGCCTGAGCCAAGGGCGTCAGCGCGCGCATGATCGCCACCATGATGGCGGCGGCGTCCTCGAGATCTTCGAGCAGCACGCGCGGCTCGGCGGCCATGCGCGAGAGTAGGGCGTAGGCGTTGTGCTGCTCGACGCTGAAGCGGCAATAGCTGTGCACCTGAGCGAAGACGTGCGTCAGCGGCGCGTCCGGCGGCAGCGCCCGAGCCAGAGTCGCGAGACGCGTCTCGAACTCGCCGATCACGCGGATCACCACGGCCGTCAGCAGCGCGTTCTTGGAGGGGTAGTAGCGGTAGAGGGCGCCCGCCGTGTAGTCGGCTTCGTCGGCCACGCGCTTGATCGACAGGGCCTCGAGGCCCTCGGCCATCACGATATGCGTCGCTGCGTCGAGGATCCGCGCGAGGTTCGCCTGACGGCGTCTGGCTCTGGGCTGAACCTCCAGGACTTCGTGACTCATGAGTGCAAACTAAACGACGTTCACCAAGTGTGCAACTGGACGGTCTTCCGACTCAGCCGAAGCGCTCGGCGGCTTCCTCATGTGTGACGAAGGCGTAGCCCATGCGGCGCAGGCGCGAGATGGCGGCGTGCAGGGCGGTGCGCTTCTTCGTCATCGTGACGCGCAGGTCAGGCTGATGCGGCGCGAGGAAGCTCAGGTCGTCGTCGGCGGCGTCCGAGAGGTCGATGCCGTGCAGCTCCAGCGTCACTAGCTTGCGGCCGTGCATCTGGCGTGCCAGCAGATCCGCGCCGCGCTCTCCCGCGAGGGCCACGGAGGTGCCGATGAAGGGCAGGCGTGCCCCGCGAGTCACGCCGATGGGCTGCTCGAGCAGTCCGTCGCCGCGGCGCCAATAGGGCTTGCCGACGCGGTAGGGATCCGCTGGCGCGAGCAGCACACGCGGGTCGTCCACCACGCTGTGGCTGCGTCGCCCGCGCGCGGCGATGGCGGCGATGGCGGCGGTCTTGGCCGCGTAGTAGGCGGGACACGGGAAGACGCTCGAGTCGTAGCGCAGGCCTTCGCTCGCCAGGATCTCGAAGAGCGCGTCGGTGATGGTGTAGCCGGGTGCGCGGAAGCCCCGTGGGCGTTCGCCTAGCGCGTCTTCGAGCGCGTCCTGCGCGTCCCGGACCTGTGCACGCATCTCCGCTTCGGGGCGCCGCGTCAGATCGTAGAGATGGTCTTGGCTGTGGTTCGCAAGCTCGTGACCCGCGTCGACGAGCGCGCGCAGGCGCTCCGCGTTGTCCGCGGCGTCGCGTCCGATGGCGAAGAAGGTCGCCGGCACGCCCTCGTCGGCGAAGAGCTCCACCAAACGCGGCAGGGCCTTGTCGTAGATGGCGTGGCGTCGCGCGTCCTCCGGCGCCGCCAGCCCGTGGATCGCCGTGTAGCAGGGGATCTCGTCCAGATCGACGGAGACGCAGGCCAGGCGAGTGGCCACCTCAGCCTCGGATGCGGATG
>JAADHO010000099.1 GCA_013151775.1 Deltaproteobacteria bacterium
CGCGCCGGCTCGCGGCCCGCTTGCTCGAGCGCGCGGCGCGAGAGGCTGCCCAACGCGCTGCCGAAGGCGACGACAGCGGCGTGCGTGTGTTCCAGACGCCGAGCGTGAAGGACGCCTACACGCGCCTGCTCGCCGACCGCGAGTCTCTGGTCTGGCGCCACGTCGCCGTGGCCCGGGGCCTGCTGTGCATGGCGGTGCCCGAGATGGATCGTGAGATCCACGCCCACCTCGAGCCCTCCCGCGGTATCACCGAGTGGCGCCGGGCGGCGGCCTCCCTCGCCGGCAGCATCGCCGTCCGACCGCAGGGCGCACGACAGGCCTGCGAGCGGCTGCTCGAGTCCGAGGTCTTCACACTGGATCGGGGCATCGCTGCGGCCATGGTGCTCGGGCTGCCGCGCGCCGCGGACGCCGAGCCTGCGGCGGTCACGGAGCTGCTCGAGACGCTGATCCGGCGTGGCGGCATCGACGCCATCGAGGCCTTGGTGGATCTGCGCCGCGAGGGCGTGGGCAGCGAGGTGGCGGCCTGGGCGTCGCGGCTCGCGGGCGCTCGGCTGAGGAGCTCGCCGATCAGCGAGGGGAGGACGACGGCAAGCTCGCGCTGATGCGCAGCCTGATCGACGAGCTGCGGGACCCGGAGGAGCGCAAGACCCGGACGCTGCGAGAGGAGCTGCTGCTGGCCCTCGGACGCTTCGTCGACCAAGGACCAGACGCCGCCTACTCCGCCGCCATCGAGGTGCTCGAAGAGGCGTTGAGGCGCGTGAGCATGCTCGAGCAGGTCACCCACGAAGAGGAGCATGGCCGACAGCACGCCTTCAGGGCGCTGCGCGAGCTCGATCTGGCCGTGCTCGAAACCGACACGCTGGAGAGCCTGCTCGCCCTGGGTGGAGGCGAGCGCGATCAGCGCCTCGGAGACCTCTTTCAGCGCCTCACCCAATGGCTGGTGCTCTACGAAGGCGACCCCATCCTCGAGCCGGGAGACGTGCCGCATTTCACCCTGCGTCTACGGCGCCTGCGCACGCTCCTGCATCTGGTGGACGCGGACGGACCGAACGTCGAAGAGCGCCCGGAGCTCTTGCGAAGCCGGCGTCTGCTGACGGCGCGCGTGCTCTACAGCCGCGCCAAGAAGGACGCACGCACGCCTCTGCGCCGAGCCCTGTGCGCCGCCGCGTCCCGGGCGGGCGACGCTCTGGTGCGCGAAGACCTGGCCGAGGTCTCCGATGTCCTCCTGAGCGTCGGCTCCCACCTGGAGGAGCAGGTGGATCTGATGACCATGGCGGAGGCGTCCATGGTGCCCGAGATCGACACGGCCCTGCGCGCCTACGCGCGGCTCTCGCAGGCCACGCGCGATGCGTCCGCCTCTGGAGGCGGGCTCCGACAGGCCCTCGACGCCCTGCTCGAGCTGGCCAACGACCTGCCCGTCGCGAGCTCGCCGCGAGTCGAGGCGCTGCGCGCGGCGCTGCTCGACTTCGCCCGCGCGCTGGAGAACGTGGCCAGCTCGGGCTCTCTCGCGGAGCTGAGCGAGCGATCTGGGGAGACGCCCCTCGACAGCTTCGCCAGCGCCATCCACACCTTGGCCCACTTGGTGCGCGGCGCCCGGCGACGGCTCGGCGAACGCATGCGAGACGAAGAGCCCGAGTCGCCGCCAGCCGTGCGCTACCTCGAGATCTGCCTCGAGCGCGCCCGCAGCGGCTCACGTGCGGCCCTCGAGGAGGCCGCGGACGCGGCCAAGGAGGCCGTGGCACGCGACCTGCCCCGCGCCATCGCGGACGTCGCTCGGCTGACCTTCGAGCGTCTGCGTAAGCTCCCGGACGACGGACCCCGCCGCAGCTTCACGAGCTTCCTGCCCGCGCCTCCCAAGGAGGCTCCGCTGCCCGCGTGGATGCCCCCGAGCCGCACCCTCGGCGGCTTCCGCGTGCTGCGCGCCATCGGCTCCGGGGCCGTGGGCTCCGTGTTCGTGGCGGAGCGCGCCGAGGAACGACACGAGGCGAACGCCGAGCGCGTGGCGCTGAAGGTACCGGACTACAGCGGCGCCGCGGCGAGGACGCTCTCGGAGGAGGAGTTCCTCGACCTCTTCCGTCAGGAGGCGGGTGCGCTCTTGGCCGTCCCACGAAACGAGCACCTCGCCTCCTTCGTCACCTTCGACGCCGGAGCGCGCCCGAAGCCCATCTTGGTGATGGAGCTGGTCGAGGGCCCCACCCTCGAGCGCTTCCTCGAGAAGGGCGGCTTCGACATGAGCGCCGCGCTCGACATCCTGCTCGGGGTGGCCAGCGGGCTCGAGGCGATGCATGGCGTGGGCGTCGCCCACCTCGACGTGAAACCCTCCAACGTGATCATGCGCGCGAGCGGCTCGGAGGCGGACGCCTTCTCTGTGCTCGTGGACTTCGGCTTGGCCGGGCGACACCTGCGCCCCGGCTGCGGCACGGGCGAATATGGCGCGCCCGAGATCTGGGGCTTGGGGGAAGATCAGGGCGACGCGGAGGCGGCCCCCGCGGACGTCTACGCCTTCGGCTGCCTCTGCTACGAGGTGCTGACGACCCGCACCCTCTTCAGCGCGCCCACGGAGCTCGCCTTGATCACCTCCCACGTCAGCCACGACGGCATGCCGGCGCGGGTCGGTGCCTTGACCAGCACGTCGGGCCTCGCCGAGGTGCTGCGTCGCTGCCTGCGCCGCAACGGACGCGAGCGCGCGAGCATGCCCGAGGTGCGCGCCGCCCTCGACCGCGTGGCGCCCACCCTCGAAGCGCTGAGCTGGCCGCTTCAGGTCTGACCCACGCGACGTGAGCCTTCTCATGGGGGGGAGGCTCCGCCCGTGTGGGCCTTGGTGGTAAGACGAGGGCGAACTCCAGGAGCCGCCATGATCGATTCGCACGCCAAGGTCCCCTTCCCCACCAACGAGCCCGTGCTCGACTTCGCGCCGGGCAGCCCCGAGCGAGCCGAGCTGAAGCAGGCCCTCGACGCGATGGCGAGCGAAGAGGTCGAGATCCCCGTGGTGGTGAAGGGCGAGCAGCGGCGCGCTGGCGAGAAGGTCCCCGTGGTCATGCCCCACGACCACGGCCACGTCCTCGGATACGTGCATCAGGCGAGCGCCCAAGACGTGAGCGACGCCATCGCCGCGTCCCAAGAGGCCGCTCCTGCGTGGCGCGCCATGCCCTTCGCCGAGCGCGCCGCCATCTTCCTGCGCGCCGCCGAGCTCTTGGCCGGTCGCCACCGCGCGCAGATCAACGCCGCCTGCATGCTCGGCCAGAGCAAGACCTGCTACCAATCCGAGATCGACGCTGTCTGCGAGCTGGTCGACTTCTGGCGTTACAACGTCGCCTTCGCCGAAGAGATCTACCAAGAGCAGCCCGAGTCGGCGCCCGGCATCTGGAACCGCACGGACCATCGGCCCCTCGAGGGCTTCGTCTTTGCCGTCACGCCCTTCAACTTCCTCTCCATCGCGCTCAACATTCCGACCGCGCCCGCGCTGATGGGCAACAGCGTGCTGTGGAAGCCGGCCAACACCTCGGCCTTGGGAGCTTGGTACGGCTACGAGCTCCTGCGCGAGGCAGGACTACCCGAC
Organism: Deltaproteobacteria bacterium; assembly: GCA_013151775.1. Lineage (GTDB taxonomy): Bacteria > Myxococcota_A > Polyangia > Polyangiales > Houyiibacteriaceae > JAADHO01. The sequence continues at coordinate 3,560 of JAADHO010000099.1, forward strand.
GGGGTGATCTCCTTCTTGCCCGGCGAGGGCCCCGTGCAGGGTGACGCCGCCCTCGCGAGCGAGCACCTGGCCGGCCTGCACTTCACGGGCTCCACCAAGACCTTCCGCACGCTCTACAAGGGCATCGCCCAAAACCTCGAGCACTACCGCTCGATCCCGCGCGTGGTGGGAGAGACGGGGGGCAAGGACTTCATCGTCGCCCACCCGAGCGCCGACGCCGCGTCCCTCGCCACAGCCATCGTGCGCGGCGCCTTCGAGTACCAGGGACAGAAGTGCTCCGCGGCCTCGCGCGCCTACATCCCCAAGTCACTGTGGCCCAGCGTGCGCGACGACGTCTTGGCACGCACCGCTGAGCTGCGCGTCGGCGACGTGCGCGACTTCGGTAACTTCATGGGCGCCGTGATCGACAAGCGCGCCTTCGACAAGATCGACGGCTACTTCAAGCTCGCGCAGGAGACGGCGAAGGTGCTGACCAAGGGCGCGCCCGACGACTCCAAGGGCTACTTCATCCCGCCCACCGTGGTGCAGGTCGACGACCCCGCGCATCGCTTGATGAAGGAGGAGATCTTCGGCCCGATGATCTCGGTCTACGTCTACGACGACGCGAAGTTCGACGAGGTGCTCGAGCTGACCGACACGTCCACGCCCTACGGGCTCACGGGCGCCATCTTCGCACGCGACCGCGCGGCCATCGTGAAGGCCATGGAGAAGCTGCGCTTCGCCGCCGGCAACTTCTACATCAACGACAAGCCCACGGGCGCCGTCGTCGGTCAGCAGCCCTTCGGTGGTGGGCGCGCCAGCGGCACCAACGACAAGGCGGGCTCGGCGTCGAACCTCCTGCGCTGGCTGAGCCCGCGCTCGATCAAGGAGACGCTCGTGCCGCCGCGGGACCACGGCTACCCGTTCCTCGCGAAGGAGTAGCGGGGCGAGTCTCCTAGACGCGAGCGCGACTCCTAGGCTCTCTTCACGTCATAGGCGTCGAGCGCGCCATCGAAGGAGAGCAAGGCCATCCCCTCCACCCGGCTCTGCGCCACCAACATGCGGTCGAAGGGGTCTCGATGGTGATGCGGCAGGCGCTCGACCTCGGCGACGTGGGCCAATTCCACGCCGAGCAAGGTCACGCCCGTACGGCGACAACCCTCGGCGACGAAGGGCTCAACTCCGGCGGGCAGGGAGAGCTTCCCAAGCGCCGACTTGATGGCGAGCTCCCACACGCTCGCGATGCTCAGGGCAAGGGAGCGCGACGGATCCCGAAGCAGCAGCCAGGCCTCTTCGGAGACACGCCTTGGCTCGGCGAGCGCCCAGACGAAGACGTGGGTGTCGAGCAGAATGCGTGTCACGGGCTGACCGGAGCCCCATCCCAATCCGCAGCCGATTCATCCGAGAGAGGCTCGAATGCGTCGTCATCCATCCGCACCTGGCCTTCGAAGCAGCCCCAAGCGCGCGGCTGCGCCTGCTCGGCCCGGACCAAGCGGGCCACGACTCGACCTGCCCGAGCGATGGCGATCTCTTCACCCGCCTCCACGGCCCGAAGCAGCCGAGAGAGATGGGTCTTCGCTTCCTGAACATTCACGGTTCGATCGATCATGGAAACCTCACAAGAGATCTTAGTCTGGTCATCTGGTCTGGTCAACGCAAGCTCGAGCGAAGGTGTACGACCAACCCTGCCGCGAGAGGAAACCGGCAACCCTCAACTCCAATCCAAGACGACCTTGCCGCTCTTGCCGGAGCGCATCACGTCGAAGCCCTGCTGGAAGTCGTCGACGTGGAAGTGGTGCGTGAGGATCGGCGTCACGTCGAGGCCGCTCTCGAGCATGCTGCGCATCTTGTACCAGGTCTCGAACATCTCTCGGCCGTAGATGCCCTTGAGGATCAGGCCCTTGAAGATCACCTGACTCCAGTCGATTCCGACCTCCCCCGGGGGGATGCCGAGGATGCCGACGCGACCGCCATTGTTCATGACGCTGAGCATGCTCTTGAAGGCCGAGGCGTTGCCGCTCATCTCGAGACCGACGTCGAAGCCCTCCGTCATGCCGAGCTCGGCCATCACGTCCTCCACCTTCTCGCGCGTGACGTTCAGCACGCGTGAAGCGCCCATGCGCTGACCGAGCTCGAGGCGATAGTCGTTCACGTCGGTGAGCACCACGTGACGCGCGCCGACGTGGCGGGCGATGGCCGCCGCCATGCAGCCGATGGGCCCGGCGCCGGTGATCAAGACGTCCTCGCCCACCATGTCGAAGGAGAGGGCCGTGTGCGCCGCGTTGCCGAGCGGATCGAGGAAGGAGGCGACGTCGTCCGAGATGGAGTCGGGCAGGGGGAAGGCGTTGCCGGCAGGGATCACCAGATACTCGGCGAAACAGCCGGCCCGGTTCACGCCCACGCCTTCGGTGTTGCGGCAGAGATGGCGCTTGCCCGCGCGGCAGTTGCGGCAGTGCCCGCAGGTGATGTGGCCCTCCCCCGAGACGCGCTGTCCAAGCTCGAGCCCGGCGACGTGGGAGCCGAGCTCCACCACCTCGCCCGCGAACTCGTGCCCCGTGATCATCGGCACGGGCACCGTGCGCTGCGACCACTCGTCCCAGTTGTAGATGTGCACGTCCGTGCCGCAGAT
>JAADHO010000094.1 GCA_013151775.1 Deltaproteobacteria bacterium
TGAGTAGCTGGCAGCGGCAGGAAGACCCGGTACTCGACCTCGTTCCCGCGAGGAATCGCGAGCAGCGCACACTCACCTGGTCGCGTCTGCGCGAGTACACTCGGCAGATTCGCAGGCTCGACGCAGGTTGGAGCGCTGGGGCAAGTGGACACGGGCCGATCGCGCAAGGTGCGCGCGACGCTGTCTCGCACACGGCGACCAAGGCGCGTCGCGACCGCGCTGTTCAGCCCCCCACAGCGGGTGACCGACTCTCGATGGCTGAGCAGAAGCTCGATGTCTCGTGCTGCGGGTAGTGTCACGTCCCGAGTCGCACACATATCATCTTTGGTACATACGCTGAACACGTAGTGACCCGCTTGGGGCGCCACGGGCTCGAAGCAGTCTGCGCCAGTAGCCGGCTGCCGCAGCATGCCACTCCAGGCCATGGTGTAGCGCTCACCGGGCGCGAGCGTAACGTTGACCTGCATGGGCGGCTCGCACTCGGCGCACGGACCGGGGCAGTAGCACTCGCAGGTCTGTACCCAGCGATGGGAGAGCGCGTCGTCCTGTTGATCCAGCCGCGCGGATGCGTCGAGGGGACCGTCGAGCCGTGCGAGCGACAGCGGTTGAGCTGGCCCGAAGCTGCGCTCGAGCACCACCGACGCGTCCGTGTCATTGAGGACGACCACGCTCACCGCGCGAGCTGGCGCAGGCGTTTCGACGGGCACGATTGGCGCGACCGGCGTGGGCGCGACCGGCGTGGGCGCGACCGGCGTGGGCGCGACTTCAGAGCCGCCACATGCCATCAGCAGAAGCATCAGCCCGGTGAGCGCCGAGGAGTAGCTTCTGGAGGCCATGCTCGATCCTACGTCGGCGCGTCTGGAAATGTTCCTGACCCGTAACCAAGAGGCTCAGCCGTTCTTGGCGGCGAAGTCCTTCATGAAGCCGACGAGCTTCTCGATGCTAGAGGGCTCCATCGCGTTGTAGATCGAGCAGCGGATGCCGCCGACGGAGCGGTGACCCTTGATGCCCATCAGCTCGTTTTTGGCGGCCTCGGCGATGAACTGCTTCTCGAGGTCTTCCGTGGGGAGGCGGAAGACGACGTTCATCAGCGAGCGCGACTCGAGCTCGATGGGGCAGCGGAAGAAGTCGGCGTTGCCGTCGATGGTCGCGTAGAGCAGGGCGGCCTTGGCCTTGTTGCGCTGCTCCATGCCCGCCGCGCCGCCGTTCGCCTTCACCCACTGCAGCACGTTGCGCACCATGTAGATGGGGAAGGTGGGGCCCGTGTTCTGGAGCGAGTCGCCGTCCACGATGGTGCGGTAGCGGAAGATCTTCGGAAGCGCGGCGTTGCCCTCGCCGACCAAGGAGTCCTTGATGATGACGATGGTCACGCCCGCCGGTCCGAGGTTCTTCTGCGCGCCGGCGTAGATGATGCCGAACTTCGAGACGTCGAGGCTGCGACTCAAGATGTCACTCGACATGTCCGCGACCAAGGGCGCGTCGGACTTCGGGATGTAGTGGTATTGCGTGCCCGCGACCGTGTTGTTCGTGGTGATGTGCAGGTAGCGAGCCTTCGGGTCGAGATCGAGCTCCTCCTGCTTGGGCACGCGCGTGAAGCCGCCGCCACCGGCGCTGGCGTCGAAGGCTACGCGACCGCCGCCGAGCACCTTGGCTTCCGCGAGCGCCTTCTTGCTCCACGTGCCTGTGACGGCGTAGTCGGCGCTGCCGCCGTCGAGCAGGTTCATGGCCACGAGCGCGAACTGCGCGCTGGCTCCGCCCTGCATGAAGAGCACGTGGTAGTCGTCCGGGATCGAGAGCAGCTCCTTCAGGAGCGACTTCGCCTCCGCGTGAACGGCCGCGTAGGCGGCTCCACGGTGACTGTGCTCGAGCAGGGACATGCCCGTGCCTTCGAAATCGAGCAGTTCGTCCCGCGTCTTCTCGAGGACCGAGAGCGGGAGGGTGGCGGGGCCGGCGTTGAAGTTGATTACGCGATGCGTCATGGCAGCCGGAGATTACTCCCGGCTTCGGCGGGTGCAAGCACCGAGCCCTCCACGCCGCGCGGCACCCGCGCCAGGATACCGGAGAGCAAACTGATAACTCACTGAATGCTGACGTCCACCGCGGTGCCGCTGGAGTGGGACGTGGACCACTCGCGGATGAGGATTGACCCGCGTCGTCGGGCGTCGTTAGCGTGCGACCGAAAGCGAGGCCCGAGATGGCGTTGAACCCTGACTGCGTTGGTCACGAGACCGAAGAACTCGTCCACAGCTACGACGAGAATGACGCGATCCTCTACGCCCTGAGCGTCGGCGCCACGCGTGACGAGCTCGATTTTCTCTACGAGGGGCTCGGCCCGAAGGTGCTGCCGACCTACGCCGTCGTGCCCACCTTTCAGGTCGTCGGCGCGCTGCTGAACGTGGTGGACGGTGATCTCCTCGGCGTCGTCCACGGCGCGCAGGGCATCCGCCTGCACAAGAGCTTCGCGCCACGTGGCACGCTGAAGACGGTGGGCAAGGTCGCCGCGATCTATGACCTGAAGCGCATGGCACAGGCCATCTTCACCTCCGAGACGCGGGACGAAGAGGGCGAGCTCGTGTGCGAGACAGAGTGGAACATCCTCTATCGCTTCGACGGAGGCTTCGACGGCGAGCGTCCGCCCAAGAGCGCGAAGGCGCGCGCGCCCGATCGCGAGCCTGACTTCATCGTCGAAGAAGCGACGAGTCCCGAGCAGGCGCTGCTCTACCGTCTCAACGGCGACAGGAACCCGCTGCACGCGGACCCCGCCATCGGCAAGCAGGCGGGCTTCGACGGCCCGATCCTGCACGGCCTCTGCACCTATGGCTACGTCGGGCGCGCGATCTTGAAGAACGTCTGTGATGGCGATCCTGCGCGCCTGCGCAGCCTGAACGGGCAGTTCCGCAAGCCTGTCTTCCCAGGCGACACCATCATCACCGAAGGCTGGAAGGAAGAAGGCAAGGTGATCGTCCGCGCCTCCGCCAAGGAGCGCCCCGGCGAATACGTGGTCGCCAACTCCTGGGCCGAGATCGACTGAGCGACATGCCTCTGGGCGCTAAGCCTTCAGACTAGCAGCGCGCCCCCACCTCGCCGTCATGCTTTCGATCGTCCAAGGCCCGCGAACGCTTGTGGCGAGCGAGAAAATTCCAGTCTACAGTTTGCTCCTGGGTCTGCACGACGACCTATGCGCGCTGAGCCCGCTGCTGCGTGAGCGCTCCGAAGCCCATGGTGCTAGGTCTGCGTAGCGGGAGGCGCGATGGGAGATCGACGGAAGAAGGATGGCATGTGGCGTTCGGTTTGGCTGATCGCAGCAACGCTGCTCGGCCTGGGTTGCTACGCGAGCCATCGGCTACCCGAGTGTGAAGGTGGCCTGGCGAGCTGCGACGCGGGCACGCGATCCGACAGCGCCGCGGACGCAGACACCGCACCGGACAGCGGATCCGCGCCCACGGACTGCGCGCCCGGGAGCTTCGTCTCTGCGGAGCCCAGCTCGACTAGCGAGCGCGTCTGTGCGCCTTGTGACGCCGGCACGTTCAGTGTTTCCGTCAACGCCTCGAGCTGTGAGGCTTGGTCCGCCTGCGACTTCGGGACCTTCGTGTCGCTCGTGGGCACCTCCACCACGGATAGGCAATGCGCGCCCTGCCCAGAGGGTACGGGAAGCTGGGGCGAGAATCAGCCAAGCTGTGTGTCGCTCGCGGCCTGTCCGCCTGGCACGTACGAGACGATGCCGGGCAGCGTCTCGACGCCACCCATCTGCGCGGCCTGCAACGTGGGTGAGTACTGCGCAGGTGCGTCCGAGCCGCGCTTGCCATGTGCTGCCGGGACCTGGGACGATGACGCCGACCCCGCGACGCGTTGTGCAGCGGCTCGCGTGTGCGGGCCTGGGACCTACGTCGCCACCGAGGCTACGCCCACCACGAATAGCGTCTGCCTCGGTTGCACCACCGGGACGTTCAGCGCGATTGACAACGCCACGAGCTGCGCCCCTTGGCGCGCCTGCGTCGCCGGCGAGTACGTCGTCGTGGCGCCCGACGCCGCAGTGGATCGTCAGTGCGCCGCCTGCGCTGCGGGCACGTTCAGCGACGGGCCCAATCGCTCCGTCTGCCTCGCCGAGGGCGCCTGCGCTCCGGGCACATGGCAGACCGCTCCGGCCACGCCCACGTCGGGTCCCGTGTGCGAAGCGTGCAGCGTCGGCGAGTACTGCGCCGGCGGAGACGCCCCACCCATCCCCTGCCGCGGCCAGACCTGGGACGACGACGACGACCCGGCAACGGCGTGCGTGCCTTGGACGATGTGCGTTGCAGGTACCTTCGTCGCGACCTCCGGAGACGCCACGCACGATCGCGTCTGCCAGCCCTGCGCGAGCGGCAGCTTCAGCGACCACGCCAACGCCAGCGCGTGCACTCTCTTTACCGAATGTGGACCGATCGACGTGGACCAAGGCGGCGGCTCTGCCACCAGCGATCGCGTGTGCATGGTGAGCGGCTGGTCCCAGAACTTCGGCTCCGCGGCGGAAGACAGTGCCATGGCCGTGGCCGTGGACCTCGCGGGCAACGTCAATGTCGCCGGCTATACCCTGGGTACCTTTCCGGGCCAGACGAGCGCGGGAGGCCGCGACGCCTTCGTGCGTAGCTACGACAAAGCCAGCCACCTGCGTTGGACGCGTCAGTTCGGCAGCGCGGGGGATGATCTCGGCTTGGCCGTCGGTGTCGACTCGCTCGGCAACGTCTACGTGGGTACGACCAGGAATCTCACGGACGCCTCCATCCATAAGTTCGACAGCGGCGGTCGCGAACTCTGGACGCGATCGGTCCGTGTGGAGGCGGGGAGGAGCATGGCCCTGCAGGTGGTCCCGAGCGGCGACTTCTACCTGGTGGACGGCACGGACGAGGCTCTGCCGGGTCAGACCTCCGCGGGTGGACGTGACGCCTTCGTGCGCAAATACGACAGCGCGGGCAGAGAGCTCTGGGTCCGGGAATTCGGAACGGCCGACGCCGACAACGCCGTAGAGGTCTCCGCGGACGCGAGCGGGAACGTCTACGTGCTCGCATGGAGCAGTGCCGCCGCTCCGCCGGCGGTGGCCGTTCTGAGCTTCTCGGTGCGCGCATACGACAGCGCGGGGACGTTGCTCTGGGCCAATGACTTCGTCCCGAGAGAGGACCCTCCCGGGTTCATGGCCGTCGACGGAGCCGGAGACACCTGCCTCGCAGGCAGCACCGACAGCGCGCTGCCGGGCCAGACCAGCGCTGGCATGGTGGACAGCTTCGCCGAGCTGCTCACGCCCACCGGAGCCGACGCCTGGACGCATCAATTCGGCGGCTCCGATTCGGACGGGGTCAACACCATGGGCGCGAGTGCGGATGGACGCTTCTACATCGCCGGGACCACCCGAGGATCAGACGGCGCCTGGAATGGGTCACCCGTGGAGGGAACGGGCTTCAACTTCGTCCGCGCCTACGACAGCGAAGGAACGGTGTTGTGGACGCGGCGCTTCTGGACCGTGAACCAGAACTACCCTCGGGACATCGCCGTGGGCCCACGGGGCGGCGTCTACATCGTGGGCGGCTTCAGTGGACGCGGCTCGGTGGGTGCGCTCGACGGCTTCCTCTTCCGCTTCAATGGGTAAGGTGCGCCTGCCGCGCCAGACACTAAGCGTTTGGTATTTTAACCCGCGTTCCGTGTAAAATCATAGGGTTACAAATTCGCAGAGGATATGGTCACGAATCCAGGAGCGCCCGCTGCTCGCGTGGCTAGCGCCCCAATCCTCACCACACGCGGCCCGCACCGTGATTAATCGCAGAGCACATCCGCCCACATGGATCTAGAGGGTTGATGCGACTCTTGTCGGTCGCGGAACTACTCCACCGGAGGAAGCATGAAGAAGCTCGCTAAGGAAATCTGGATCGTCGGCGCCAAGCGCACCCCCTTCGGTGATTTCAGCGGCGCCTTGCGCGGCGTCAGCGCCATCGACCTCGGCGTCGTAGCGAGCAAGGCCGCCATCGCGCAGAGCGGTGTGCCGGTCGAGGAGTTCGACCACGCGATCTTCGGCAACGTGCTGCAGACCAGCACGGACGCTCTCTACGGCGCGCGCCACGTCGGCCTCAAGTCGGGCCTCGGCATCGAGGTGCCCGGCCTGACCGTCAACCGCCTCTGTGGCTCGGGCTTTCAGGTCGTGATCAACGCGGCGCAGCAGATCCTGCTCGGCGACTCCAAGGCGGTGCTCGCGGCCGGCGGCGAGAACATGAGCCAAGCGCCCCACTCCATCTACGGCCTGCGCGACGGCGGGCAGCGCTTCGGGCGCCCCTCGCCCATGGTGGACACGCTCTGGGAGTCGCTGACAGACAGCTACTGCGACACGCCCATGGCCATGACGGCCGAGAACATCGCCGAGAAGTACGACGTCACGCGCGAGCACGCCGACACCTTCGCTCTGCGCAGCCAGAAGAACTGGGCCGCCGCGCAGGAGTCAGGTGGCTTCGCCGAGGAGATGGCGCCCGTCACCATCACCAAGCGCCGCAAGGAGATCGTCGTCGACAAGGACGAGCATCCGCGTCCCGACACCACCCTGGAGAGCCTCGCCAAGCTGCCGCCCGTGTTCAAGAAGGACGGAGTGGTCACGGCGGGCAACGCGAGCGGCATCTGCGATGGCGCCGGCGCCATGGTCGTGGTCGATGGCGAGTGGGGCAAGGCGCAGGGCCTGAAGCCCCTCGCCAAGTTGGTGCAGTGGGGCGTCGCCGGTGTGGAGCCGACCTTGATGGGTCTCGGTCCCGTGCCCGCGATTCAGCAGGGGCTCGAGCGCGCCGGTCTGACGATCGACGACATCGGCCTCTTCGACGTGAACGAGGCCTTCTCCTCGCAGTTCCTCGGCGTGCAGCGGGAGCTCGGCCTGCCCGAGGAGAAGACCAACGTGAACGGCGGCGCCGTGGCCCTCGGTCATCCCCTCGGCGCCTCGGGTGCGCGCATCACCACCAACCTGATCTACACTGCTCGCAAGCGCGGCGAGAAGTTCGCCGTGGGCTCCGCCTGCATCGGCGGCGGTCAGGGCATCGCCCTCGTCCTCGAGATGATCTGAGCGCCATGACCGACACCCTCACCGCCGACGAGCTGATCTACGACTGGAACGAAGTGGACCGTCGCGGTCCCGTGCTCTTGAAGCGCAAGTTCGCCTTGCACGACGAGACGCTACGCGACGGCATTCAGAACCCGTCGGTGGTGGACCCGGGCATCGGCGACAAGCTCGCCATCGTGCACCTGCTCGACGAGCTCGGTGTGGAGAGCACGGACGTGGGCCTTCCGGGCGCGGGCCCGCGCGCCTTCGACGACGTGCTGCGCATGGTGCGTGAGATCGCCGAGCAGAAGCTCAGCATCAAGCCCACCTGCGCCGGTCGCACCTTGGTCTCGGACATCGAGCCCATGGTGGAGATCACGCAGAAGGCGGGCATGCCCGTGGAGGTGATGACCTTCATCGGCTCGTCACCGATTCGGCGCTTGGCTGAGGATTGGTCACGCGAGCTGATCATCGAGCGCTCGGTGAAGGCCATCGAATTCGCCGTGAAGGAGGGCCTCGAGGTCACCTTCGTCACGGAGGACACGACGCGCTCGCGTCCGGATCTGCTGACGCCGCTCTTCCGCGCAGCGATCGACGCGGGCGCGAAGAACCTCTGCCTCTGCGACACGGTCGGCCACGTCACGCCCGACGGCGTGAAGAACCTGATCGGCTACACGCGCCACGTGATCGAGGGCACGGGCGCGAAGGTCGGCATCGACTGGCACGGCCACAACGATCGTGGTCTCGGGCTCGTCAACTCGATCTACGCCCTCGAGTATGGCGCGGACCGCGTGCACGGGACGATCCTCGGCATCGGCGAGCGCGTCGGCAACGCGCAGCTCGACCTCATCCTGATCAACCTGAAGCTGCTCGGGATCATCCCGGATCGCGATCTGACGAAGCTCGCGGCCATCGCGCAGTTGGTCTCCAAGGCGACGCGTTTCCCGATCCCCATCAACTACCCGGTGGTGGGCGAGGACGCCTTCCGCACGGCCACGGGCGTGCACGCGGCGGCCATCATCAAGGCCAAGAGCAAGGGCGACGACTTCCTCGCGGACCGCGTCTACTCGGGCGTGCCCGCGAGCATGGTCGGCCGCAAGCAGGAGATCTGCGTCGGACCCATGTCCGGGGTCAGCAACGTCACCTACTGGCTGCAAGATCACGGCATCCATCCCGGCGAGGCGCTCGTCGCGTCGATCCTGAAGGTGGCCAAGGAGAGCGATCACAACCTCAGCGAGGAGGAGATCCTCGCCGTTGTGGATCGCCACGCACGCAAGAACGGCGACAGCGAGAGCTGAGTCCTCGGGAGGGGGCTGTCATCGTCCGCCGATAACGCTATCCTCCGGCCCTCGGAGGAGTTGTCCATGCGTTTTCTGCTACGTCCCGTGCATTCGATCTTGTTGGTCAGCCTGCTCTTCGCCCTCGCTTGCGGCGATGACGGCACGAGCCCCATGGATTCTGGAGTCGACTCGAGCGCAGCCACGGACTCGGGCGCGTGGGACTCGAGCGTGGCAGACTCGGCGACGCCTGACGCGACACGGCCACGACCCGACTCGGGTCCTCCTCCGCCGCCGCCTCCCGGCATCGTCTACGGCGACCCGATGACGGCGCCGGAGATGAGCTGGACCTTCGTGGACTTCCCCGGCACGACCTGCATGGACGGATCGGCCACGGGCCTCGGGCTGAACCTGAACCCCGCCAGCGACAAGGTCGTGATCTACTTCCAGGGCGGCAACCTCTGCTTCGACGCGCTCAGCTGCATCGCCGTGGCCAACGCGGACGGCTTCCGCGGGTCCAAGCTCAACTCCGCCGTCAACGCGCTGCGCAACGGTCTCTTCGACCGCTCGGATCCCGACAACCCCGTCGCGGACTGGAACTTCATCTTCGTGCCCTACTGCTCGGGTGACATCCACTCGGGCAACCTCGCCTCGGGCTTCCGCGGCAACGCCTACATGGGCCGCAGCAACACGACGCAATTCTTCGGGCGCATCGTCCCGACCTTCCCCACGGCGACCAAGGTGCTCGTGACGGGCTCGAGCGCAGGCGGCTTCGGCGCCATCGCCAACTTCCATCAAGCGGTGGGCGCCTTCGAGGGCATGTCGACGGCCAAGCTCTACCTGCTCGACGACGCCGGCCCGCCCATGAGCGACACCTACCTGAAGCCGTGTTTTCAGCAGCAGATCCGCGACGCCTTCGGCCTCAGCTCGGTGCCGCTCTTCACGGATTGTCCCGAGTGCAGCGGCGCGGACGGAGGTGGACTCGGCAACATGATCCCCTTCCTCGCCACCACTCATCCGACGCTGCGCATGGCCATCCTGAGCACGACGGGCGACTCCACGATCCGTCAGTTCTACGGCTATGGCTACTCGGGCCGCTGCAACTTCCCCGTGAACATGCCCGCGGCCGACTACGAAGCCGGCCTGCTCGAGGAGCGCGACGTGATCCTCGCGGACCACGACAACTTCAAGTTCTTCATCAAGCGCGAGACCTTCCACACCTTCCTCGGCCGCCGCATGGAGAGCGACCCCGCGACCGTCGCCGGCGTGACCCTCGCCGAGTGGATCCGGCGCTTGGTGGAAGACGACGCCAGCTGGGACAACGTCGGACCGTAGTGGCTTTCCGGGGCCGTGCTCAGCGCGTCAGGGAGCGGTGTGGGTCACTCCTGCGTCGCTCGAGGGCGTCGTGTCTTGGTCGATCTGGATGAAGGAGAGGCCGATCAGCGCGATCGCCAAGAGCAGCAGCATCAGCACGGAGAGTACGAGGGGCATCAGGGTCTTGCTGCCCATGCGCTCGCTGAATCCGTCGCGGTAGAAGCGGCCCGCGCTGCGCACGCGGATCTTGCGCTGAATCGCCGGCAGCAGGTTCACCGGAGGCTCGGCGTCCTTGGCCGCGTCGGCGCGCGTCAGGTCGATCAGATCGCAGAACTCCGCGAACTCCACGGCCAGGTCCACGTCCTCGGCGAGCGCAGCGTCGAAGCGAGCCCGGGCGTCGGCGTCTAGCTCATCGTCGTAGGCCTCGCTGAACAGATCTCTGGCATCGCCCTTGGTCACGACCGCCCTCCTGAAAGCTCCTTGACCCGGCTCACGAGCGCCAAGCGCGCGCGATGCAGCCGACTCTTCACCGTCCCCGAGGCCAGCCCCGTCACCTGCTGGATCTCGCCGTAGGTCAGGCTCTCGATGTCTCGCAACACCACCAGCTCCCGCTGCTCATCCGGCAGCTCCGACAGGGCGAGGCGCACGAAGTCCTCCATCTGCCGTCCCTGCATCACCGCCTCGGGCCCGGCGATGGGCGTACTCGTGCTCATGCTCGCGCTCTCGATGGCGTCCCGATCTCCGACCTCGTCGAACTGCTTCTTGCGACCACGCGCGCGACGACCGAGGTACTTGAGGCGGTTCTTCGCGTGATTCGCCGCCACACGATACAGCCAGGTCGAGAGCTTGCTGTCACCGCGAAAGTTGCCGATCGACTTGAAGACCGTGACGAAGACCTCCTGCGCCAGATCCTCGGCCTCCTGTTGATCGTTGAGCATGCGGTAGACGAGCCGATAGATGCGCCCCTGATAGACCGTCACGAGCTGGTTGAACGCCTGCTCGTCCTGACGCTTCAGGCGTTGTACGAGCTCGGCTTCGTCCGCGTCCGACATGGCTTCGTGAAAGTAAGCTGCTGAGGTCGCGCGTTCGAGGTTCTCCTGCACGCACACCGGACAACTTCGAGGGTCCTGGGTTCCGCCGGGGAGCTTACCCCATGACTCCGCCGCTCACAGCTCTGAGCGCGCTATTGCACCTGATAGCGGATGGAGACGAGGAGCTGGGTGCCCGGCTCCTTGCCCGTGACGGTCTGCTGGAACGCGAGATCGACGCCGAAGCTGCGGTCGACGTAGCCGATGGAGCCCGTGACGCGACCGGTACCGCGACCCGTGTCGTGGCGATAGCCGACGCGGATCGGCAGCGAGTCGCCGATCAGCAGCTCGACGCCACCACCAACCAAGTACTCCACCGTGTCGAAGGTCGTGATGTCTGCGAGCAGATCGGCGCCGAGGCTGAGCCTATCGGAGAAGGAGTAGGCCGCGGAGCCGCCGAGGAGCGTTGGCGCGAGGGAGGTGTTTCGGTTGATCAGGTTGTAGGCGAGGGCGGCGAAGTTGAGACCGTCCGTGGGCGTGACGCGCACGGAGACGTCCATCGTGAAGCCCTTGCGGCTCACGAAGCTCGAGTCCTGATCCGCGCGAGTCAGGCTGAAGTAGCGACCCGAGACGCCGATGCCGATGGAATCGCCGATGGGCATGCCGAGGGACATGCGGGCGTCCCAGCCGTCGTAGGGGCGCGCGCCTCCTCCAAAGATGGCGCGCGTGGAGAGCCCCGCAGCGATCTTGTTACTGACCGAATCTGCCACCACGCCGCCTAGCGTGTAGGCGCCCTCGCCCGCCAGATAGCCGAAGATGCTCTCGACGTGATACACGCGCGCCAAGGGCAGGTTGGCGGCGTTGTACATCACGGCCGACGTGCCGAGGGCGTTGGCGCGGGAGCCTGTACCCAAGGCCAAACCGCGCGTGGTCGCGCCCGAGTCCTCGGGCAAGCGCGCCGAGTCGGGCGGAGGATCCGTGATCTGCGCGTGGGCGGTCTGGCTCGCGAGGCCGATCAGCAGGGCGGTGAAGAGCGGGCTCGACCAGCGCAGCGCGCGCCAGAGAACGCCTCGAAGAGCGTCGCGCACTCTTGCGCCCTGAAGCCATGGGTGGCGCCCTCGAGCGCCGGTTTTTGGTCTCCTCGTCGCCCCGAGAAAACCAGCGGACATCGTGCCTACATTCATTTCGCCCCGTTTTCGTCGACGCTAGCAGCGTCCATCGAGCTGTCCAAATAAACCATGGCTGGCCCGCTTGGACTTCCCGACGACCGCGCCGAGAGCCGGATGGCACAAGGGAAGCAGGAGATGGGACGAGATCGGCAGAACACCTGCTGGAAAACGGATCGGATCGCGCATGAGACTCGAACGTGATCCATTCGTGTGACGCCGCGTGACGAAGCTGTCGCCGAATCGTCCATGATCTCGATAAGTTGTCCACAGGCCCGCGAGCAGCGGGCGCCCCGCGACGCGATCGCCCAAGATTTACGTTCCAGAAAGCGTCACGATCTTCGGATCTTACAGACTTGCCCCCAAGAGGTCGTAGACGACTTGGGAGGCTGCTGCTAGCTTCGTCTTCCCTTCGCTGGGGAAGTTCGGTCGGTGTCCCCTACCAGACATCGAGCGACTTCGAAGAGGAGTATCCACAGCTGTGTACAGTCTGTGGATTACCTCCAAGGGTTTTTTACGTCCGCATCAGGATTGGGGTTTGGGGTCGATGAACGAAGTCTGGCATCGAGCGCTCACGAATCTTCGCGGGCGGCTCTCGGAAGATATCTTCGAGTCGTGGATCGAGCCGCTGCGCTGTGACGGCTTCAGCGGTGACGTGCTGAAGCTGCGCATCCCGAATCGATTCTACGGCGAGTGGATCAACACCCACTACCGCGACGTGATCCTCGAGGCCCTCGGAGAGGCCGGTGGAGACGAGACGCCGCCCACCTCCATCGAGTGGGAGGTCGACGCCAGCCTGATGCCGAGACCCGATCCCACGCCGCTGCGGACCCCGCCTGACCGAGCACGCAGCTCGCGAACCGCGTGCGCCGCGCGGACCGATCTGAACCCCAAGTACCGCTTCGACAACTTCGTCGTCGGCCCCTCGAACCAGCTCGCCCATGCCGCGAGCGTGGCCGTCGGCTCTTCTCCGGGGCGACGCTACAACCCACTCTTCATCTATGGCGGTGTGGGTCTCGGGAAGACGCATCTGATGAACGCCATGGGTCATGAGGTGCTGCGCGCCAAGCCCGACGCACACATCCTCTACCTCTCGGCCGAGCGCTTCACCAACGAGTTCATCCAGGCTCTACAGAACCGCCGCATCGAGGAATTCCGAGCGCGCTACCGACAGGGCTGCGACCTGCTCTTGATGGACGACATCCAGTTCCTCGCGGGACGTGACCAGACGCAGGAGGAGTTCTTCCACACCTTCAACGCGCTCTACCATCAGGACAAACAGATCGTCGTCACCTCGGACGTCTACCCGCAGCGCATCGCGGAGATGGAGGAGCGACTCGTCAGCCGCTTCCAGTCGGGTATGGTCGCCGACATCCAAGCGCCCGAGCTCGAGACACGCATGGCCATCCTGCAGCAGAAGGCCGAGAACGAGAACATCGAGCTCGATCAGGACGTGCGACTCTTCATCGCGCAGGCCGTGAAGAGCAACGTCCGTGAGCTCGAGGGCACGTTGATCCGGCTGGCGGTCAAGGCCGACCTGCTCGGATGCCCCATCGACCTGGCCATGGCCCAGGAGACGCTGGCGCCCATCCTGCCGTCCGCAGATCGAGTGACCTCGGTGGAAGATATCCAGCGCGCGGTCTGCCACTACTTCAGTCTTCGCCTGAGCGAGCTCAAGTCCAAGCGCCGGACGCGTACGATCGCCTTCCCGCGCATGCTCGCCATGTACATCTGCCGTGACCGACTCGGCACCAGCTATCCCGAGCTCGGGCGTGGCTTCGAGAAGGATCACACGACCGTGCTCAGCGCGGTTCGCAAGATCACGCGCCAGCTCGAGGACGAAGACCCGCAGGTCATGGCCGCGCTGAACGCCATCGAGCGCAAACTCGCCTGAGCGCTCCGCTGGGGCCGCTGAGCGGCTTACGTCCGCGCTCCCTTGGCCGCGGTACGGCGCTCAGGTCCATTCCTGGCTCCCTCGCGCCTGCGGGCTGATCTGAACACTTGCGTCCGCCGGGAGGGCTGCATATACGGAGGCTCGTCTTTTGGAAGCCTTCCGGGAGCGATGTGGGCCTCTCAGAGGCATGTGGAAGAACGCTCGAAGAGGCTGGGGTAAACGCGTTGGATAACCTCAGGCCTCGGATTTCCCCAAGCTTTCGCCCGATCCATCCAGATGCCAGATATCCGAACTATCCGAGTAAATTCATCATCTTCCTGGACCTTATCCAGAATTCACAGGCGTTAAGACGACGACGAATTTAAGATCTCCTGGATCTACTTCTCCCCACCTCGCCTCGCATCTCCTCAGCCTTCCCTTCACGCAGCACCCACCGTTTCGAGCCAGCCTCCAAAGCGACACGTCAACCCCCATCGAGGTCACATGCAGATCACTCTCCAGAAACGAGACTTCCTTCGAGGTCTCGCCCGCACCCATGGAGTCGCGGATCGCAAGAGTTCCATGCCCATCCTGTCGAACGTGCTGCTCGACGCGAACCCGGATCACGGGCTCCGGCTCAGCGCGACCGATCTCTACCTCGGCATGAGTTCGGTCGTGCCCGCGGAGGTCATCGTGCCGGGCGTGGTCGCCGTCGCCGCGCGTACCCTCTTCGAGATCGTGAAGAACCTGCCTGCGGGCGAGGTGAAGTTGAGCGTGGGTGAGAACCAAGCCTGCGAGATTCGCTGCGGCAAGGTCGTCTATCGCATCCCCGGTATGCCCGGAGAGGACTTCCCGCCGTTGCCCAACCCCAACGGCGCCGAGTCCGTGCCCGTGCGCGTGGCCATCCTCTCCGAGCTCGTCGCGCTGACCCAATACTCCATGTCCACCGACGACACACGACCGCACCTCGCTGGAGCGCTCTTCGCGGCGGACGACGGCGTCATCCGCATGGTCACGACCGACGGTCACAGGCTGAGCAAGGCCGAGCATCACCTGCCTCCCGACGCGCCCAAGCCGAGCTTCTCCATGCTCGTGCCCCATCGCGGCGTAGGCGAGCTCAGGCGGCTCCTAGACGACGCCAGGGCCGATTCTAAGGCCGGCGGCGAGGCGCCCGTTCTAGACATCGTAGAGACCGGCGGACACGCCTTCTTCAGCTACGCCGGCACCATGCTGAGCGTGAAGCTCGCCAGCGAGCAGTTTCCTCCCTTCGAGAAGGTGATCCCCCAATCGCAGACCAAGCGCGTCGTCACCGAACGCAGCCGCTTGATCGAGGCACTCAAGCGCATCAGCTTGGTCGCCAACGACAAGAGCGGCGGAGTACAACTCAGCCTCGAGCCGGGTGTGCTGAAGATCCAGAGCCAGAATCCGGACGTGGGCGAGGGCAGCGAAGAGGTCGACGTCGACTACGACGGCGAGGCGTTGAGCATCGGCTTCAACGCGCGCTATATGCTCGACGTGCTCGGTGCGCTCACCCATGACGAGGTCGCCTTGGGTCTCAGCGGTGAGCTCGATCCCGGCGTGATCCGCCCGGTCGGCGATGGCGTGGACTTCGCCGGCGTGATCATGCCCATGCGCATCTGAATGGCCGAGGCCGCGCTCCGCTTCATGCGCCTCTACGCGCGCGGATTCCGCAACCTCGAGCGTCTCGATCTCGAGCCCGGGCCGCGCTTCAACGTGCTCTCGGGAGACAACGGCGCTGGCAAGTCGAATCTGCTCGAGGCGCTCTACCTGCTCGGCGTGGGTCGCAGTTTTCGAGGTGCCGCCAAGGCCGACATGGTCCGGCTCGACGAGGACGAGGCGACCCTCGAGGCCTTGCTCGACTCGGGCACAGCGCCACGTCGCCTGGGCCTGCGCCTGCCTCGACGGGGCTCGCGCCGGCTGCTGCTCGACGGCAAGCGTCCGCGCTCGCTCGCGGTCTGGCACGCGGCGGTGCAGGTCGTGCTCTTCCATCCGGGTCACCTCGCGCTCTCCACCGGCGGCTCGGAGCTCAGGCGTGCCTTCCTCGATCGCATGCTCGAGCAGATGTCACCGAGCTACGCGTCGAACCTCTCGTGCTACACGCGGGCGCTCAAGAGTCGCAACCGATTGCTCAAGGACGAGACGCCCGACGGTCGTGCGCTCTTGGCCTACGCCGAGATTCTAGCTCGAGAAGGGGCCGAGCTCGTGCGCGAGCGCGCCACGTTGGTGGAGGAGCTTCATCCGAAAGCGGAGCGCGCCTTCGAGGAGATCTCCGGCGCAGCCACGAAGCTCGAGCTGCGTTATCTGCCGCGGGTCGAGGGCGGAGAAGAGCAGCTACGCGAGGCCATCGCCGCGAGCCTGAGCGAAGACCTGAGACGCGGCTACACGACGCAAGGTCCACACCTCGACGATGTCACCTTCACGGTCAGTCAGGTATCCGCGCGTCACTACGCCTCGCAGGGCCAACACCGCGCCCTCGTGCTCTCCCTCAAGGTCGCCGAGCTCGACACCTTGACCAAGCGCGTGGGGCGCACGCCGATCCTGCTCTTGGACGACGTCTCCAGCGAGCTAGACCGCAGCAAGAGTCGCCGTCTCTTCTCGCTCTTGGCGCGCCTCGGTGGTCAGATCTTCCTGACCACGACGCACCCAGAGTTCATCCTGCTCGACGAACACCGCGTGGACTTCGAGGTGAAGGAGGGACGCGTCACACCAGCTCGATGAGCTGGGTGATGGTGTCCTCGAGGCTCGAGCGCTCGAGCTTGCCTTGCTTCAAGAAGGCCTCGATGGCGTCGATGCGTGCCAAGGCGTCGTCGAGCTTGGCGTCGCTGCCGCGCTTGTAGGCGCCGAGGGAGACGAGGTCGCGTTTGGCCTCGTAGATGGCGAGGTGTTCACGGAGCTTCTGCGCTGCGGCGCGGTGGGTCTCGTCCGTGACGGCGTCCATCACACGCGAGAGGCTCTGCAGGATGTCGATGGCGGGCCAGCGTCCGCGGGCGCCGAGGTCGCGATCGAGGATCACGTGTCCGTCGAGGATACCCCGCACCTCGTCGGCCACGGGCTCGTCCATGTCACCGCCCTCGACGAGCACGGTGTAGAAGGCGGTGATCGATCCCGTGGGCGCTTGGCCGCTGCGCTCGAGCAGCTTGGGCAGAGCCGCGAAGACGCTCGGCGGATAGCCGCGTCGTGCCGGAGGTTCTCCCGCTGCGAGGCCCACCTCGCGTCCAGCGCGCGCGAAACGCGTGACGCTGTCCATCATCAGGAGCACGCGCTTGCCGTGATCTCGGAACCACTCCGCGATGGCCGTGGCGGTGTAGGCGCTCGAGAGGCGCACCAAGGCGGGCGCGTCACTCGTGGCGCAGACGACGACTCCACGCGCGCGACCTTCATCGCCCAACGAGTCTTCGAGAAACTCGCGCACCTCACGGCCGCGTTCGCCGACCAAGCAGATGACGAAGATGTCGGCCTCGGCTTGTCGGGCGATCTGACCCATGAGCGTGCTCTTGCCCACGCCGCTGCCCGCGAAGAGGCCCACACGTTGGCCCTCGCCCACGGTCAAGAGGCCGTCCAAGGCGCGCACGCCGAGCACCAGAGGCTTGCTGATGCGCGGCCGCTCCATCGGGTTCGGGGGCGCGCGCATCACGGCGTAGCGCTCACCTTCGATCTCGGGCCCACCATCGATCGGATGGCCGAGTCCGTCGAGCACGCGCCCGAGGAGCTGCTCCGAGACGCGGATCGACAGCGGTTCGCCCGTGGGCTCCACGCGATCGTCGGGGCCCACGCCCTCTGCGCTGCCCAAGGGCATGAGCATCGCGTCGTCCTCGTCGAAGCCCACCACCTCGGCCAAGAGCGGTTCGGCGTCGCGCCGATGAATGCGCGTCATCTCTCCGAGGCGAACACCCGGGATGGCCGCCTTGATGCTCAGCCCCACGATGGAGCGCACGCGCCCTTGAATCGCTACGGCGTCGGAGCTTCCGAGACGAGAGAGCAGGCTGTCGACGTCGAGGGCCACGCTCGCATCATAGTCGCGCGCGCGCTCAATCGAAGAGAGATTTGAGCTTGTCGAGGAAACCCTTGCGTTGGGGCATGGTCTCGGTGCCCATCTCCTGCGCGAGCTCCTCGATCAGGTGGCGCTGCTTCTTGTTCACCTTCTCGGGGATCTCCACCATCACGGTGACGAGCTGATCGCCCTTACCATAGCCACCGTAGGCGCTGATGCCCTTGCCGCGCAGGCGAAAGACGCGGCCCGATTGGGATCCCGGCGGCAGCTTCATGCGCACCTTGCCGGCGAGCGTCGGCACCTCGAGCTCGGCTCCGAGCACCGCCTCCGGGAAGCTCACGGGCACGGTGCAGAGGATGTCGGCGCCTTCGCGCTCGAAGATCGGATGGGGTTTCACGTGGAGCGTGATGTGCAGATCGCCACGTCCGCCCGCCGCGATCTCGCCACCCCCGCTGACCGAGCGCGTGGCGCCGTCCTCGACGCCTGCGGGGATCTTCACGCTCAGGGTTTCCTTCTGCCGTACGCTGCCCAGACCTGAGCAGTCGGAGCACGGAGTGTCCGACACCTCGCCGCGTCCACGACAGGCTGTGCACGGACGCGTGCCGCCCAAGAGCCCGCGCTGAGCGCGCACCGCGCCGCGACCTTTGCAGGCGCCGCAGGTTTGCTTGGTCGCGCCTGGCGCCGCGCCCGAGCCCTCGCAGGCGGAGCAGGGCGTGGGCCGCTCGATCTCGATGGACTTGTCGGCGCCGAGGGCGGCCTCCGTGAACTCGATATCGAGCTCATACGTGAGGTCACGCCCGCGTCGGCGTCGTCCGCGCCTTCCGAAGAGATCACCGAAGAGTCCCTCGAGCACCTCCGCCATCGAGCCGAAGTCCGCCTCGCTCACGCCGCCCGCGCCTCGTGATTCGAAGGCCGCGTGCCCAAAGCGATCGTAGCGCCGTCGCTGCTCCTCGTCGCTGAGGATGGTGTAGGCCTCGGTCGCCTCCTTGAAGCGATCCTCCGCCTCGGGATCGTCCGGGTTGCGATCCGGGTGATAGCGCATGGCGAGCTGCCGGTAGGCGCCCTTGATCGTGCTGCCGTCGGCGCCGCGTTCGACGCCGAGGATCTCGTAGTAATCGCGACGCTGCATGACGGGGCCGCAGTGTAGGTCTCCCGTCGGCCGCCGCAAGAGGTGGTCGGGCTAGCGGCCGCGGTCCAGACGTGAGACACGCACTTCATGGTCGAGGATGCGGAGATGCAGTTCGTAGTCGAGGAGCCTGAGGTCGGCTCACGCCTCGATGTCTTCCTCGTGCGTCATCTGCCTGGTCTGGGTCGGGCGGGCGCTCGGGAGCTGCTGAAGAGCCGCGGCGTGCGCGTGGACGGGCACTGTCTTCCGCGGGGGACGCAGCTGCGCCTGGGTCAATCTGTGGAGATCCTGGGTCGGGTGCCGGCGAGGCGATTTTCGCCAGCGCCGGCGCCTGAGCTTGCGCTCGCCGTCGTGCATGAGGAGGCGCAGTTCGTGGTGGTGGACAAGCCCGCTGGGATGCCCTGTCATCCCCTGCGCCCGGACGAGACGGGCACGCTGGTGGCCGCGTTGCTGGCTCGCTACCCAGAGATCGCGCAGCTCGGCTATGCGCGGCGTGAGGCGGGGCTGGTGCATCGTCTCGACATCGGCACCTCGGGGCTCGTCGTCTGCGCGCGCACGGCCCACGCCTTCGAGCAGCTCACGCGATCCTTGCGTGCGGGACGTTGGGACAAGCGCTATCAGGCCGTCGTCTCGGGTCACCCGCCCGTTGGCGCGCGCTACACCTGGCCTCTGGCTGCGGATCCCAAGGACCCCACGCGCATCTCGGTCGCCGACTCCGACCACGCGGGCGCCTGGCAGGCGGAGACCGAGGTGCTCGCTGTGAAACCCGCTGGATCGTGCGCGTGGGTCGAGGTCCGCGCCTCGCGGGCGCGGCGCCATCAGGTGCGGGTTCACCTGGCTCACGCGGGTCACGCGCTGGTGGGCGACACGCTCTACGGAGGCCTCGAGGACAGGCTGGCCCATCACGCATTGCACGCTAGCGCGCTCCGCTTTCCTCACCCGACCCATGGTGCGCCGGTGGATCTCGAAGCGCCGCTCAGCTCTCCGCTGATCGATCTGCTGCGGCGTCTTCGGAGCTGAAGGTCTCGTCGCCTTGCTCGAGGGCCAAGAGCCGTCGATGGCTCTCGCTCATCTCCCAGGTCGATGCATGAATCGTCGGCAGGTGCGGGTCGCGCAGCTCTCTGAGGCGAGCCAGGAGCAGTGCGCGCTTGGCTCGAGACCGCACCTGCGCCGCCAACACCTCCACGGATTCGGCCGCCTCGCGCGCGTGTCGTCCGGCGGGATACGCTTGGAGAAATGCCAGCAGACGTGCCGCCATGCCGAAGGGAGACTCCTCCATGGCCTGGCGCGCCTTGGCGAAGGCGTAGGCCTGATCTTCCACAGTGGGCAGATTCTCGCCGCTCATGCTGTGGATTTACGCAGCCACGGACGAGGATGTTCCTCGAAAAAACATACGCGAGCCCCTCGGAGATCGCGCGTGCAGGCGGGCCCTCATCTCCGCAGCAGCTCCGTCATCAGCAGACTCATCGCCTCGGGGAGCTGATCCGCCCGATGCAAGAGGGAATACCTGTCGTGCCCGAACATCTGCCCGAGCTGAGCCGTGCGCTCCTTGGACACGGCGAGGGCGAAGCAGGCGACGCCGTCGCGCCGCGCCTCCCTCACGGCTTGAGCCACGTCCTCCACGCCGTGGCGACCCTCGTAGCGATCGTAGTCCGTGGGCTGACCGTCCGTGACGACCACCAGCGCCTTGCGTCGCGTGTGCTTGTGGCGGAGCACGTTCGTCCCGTGGCGCAGCGCGGCGCCGACTCGCGTGTAGCCCTGCGGCTCGAGGCCCGCGAGTCGTCCACGCGCCTGTGTCCACGCCTCACCGAAGGCCTTGATGCTCACGAAGCGGCAGTCGCGCCGCGTGTTGCTGTGGAAGCCGGCGATGGCGAAGTCCACCGACTCGCCCAGCGCCTCGCCCACCACGAAGGCCGCCTCCCGCGACACGTCGAGCACGCGTTCGCCCGCCACGTAGGCGTCGCTCGAGAGGCTGAGATCGAGCAGCACGAGCAGACTCAGGGCCGGCCGCCCGGGCTTGCGCTCGATGTAGAGTCGGTCGCTCGGCGTGTGGCCCGCGGCCAGGGTCGCGCGCGCGTCCACCACGGCGTCCACGTCGACCTCGGCTCCATCGCGTCTTCGCTTCTTCGGCCGACGCTCGAGCTCGATGCGCGACAGCTGCTGCTCGAGCCGGCGCAGCTCACGGCGCCTCGAGGCGCGCGTCTCCTTCACCCACTTCGCGGCGGCCGCCGGGCGCACCGGACGCGTGCGCTCGAGGTAGAGGTTGCAGTGCTCCCGGCGATACTCTCGTCGCTTCCCGTCCCACTCGTCGTAGGTGTAGTCCGGTGGCCTCGTGGGCGTGGCGTCGCTCAGCTCCGGCGCGGCGCCGTCGAGCAGAGCGTCGGCGCGAAAGATCGACTCCGTGCGCTCGCGTGTGCGGATCACCTCGCGGATGTCCAGCTCCTCCAGAGCCTCGAGCTGGTCGTCGAGCTCGTCCGATCCGTCCAGCGCCTTCTGCCCGCCACGGTACTCCTCCGCCGTGTGCACCTTCTCGAAGGAGTGGACCAAGGGGTTGTCGGCGACGGGCCGGTCGTCGAGTTGGACGCGTCGCACGGCCTCGTGTGCCTTGCCCTCGTGCTCCGTGCCCGAAGCCAGGGCCGACGCGGGGAGCGGCGTCGTCGTTTGGCCGTCGTTGTCGGGCGCCGCCTCACGCAGCAGGCCGAAGGGCAGCAGGGGCGGCACGTCGAAGGGCTCGCCCAGCGCTCTCAGCGAGGCCTCGAGGCGAGCGCAGGCGCAGTCGAACTCCTGCGCAAGCGTCTCTCCCGGGCTCGCCGACACCACCGCTGCCGCTTCTCGCAGGCTCGCGTTCCACGTCAGCGCCCCGGGTTGGTCGCAGGGCGCGCTCGGCTCAGCGAGCAGCTCGCGCAGGCTCAGCTCCAGCGCGCAGGCCGCGCCTGTCAGAGCGCTCGGCGCCGGACGCGCCTCGAGCAGCAGGGCCTTCGACCGATTCAGCACCTCCCGCGAGCCGGGTAGCTCCTCCGAGAGCAGCGGCAGCGCGACGGCCATGGCGAGCCAGCTCGCGGTCTCGGGTCGTTTCGCCTCGCTCGGCAATCGGAACCCGAGGCGTCGGCACATCAGCTGATACGACAGGCCGAGCACGTAGACGTCCACGCCTTCAGCCTCGGTCGTGCCCACGGCGACGCTGCGGGGGAGCAGGATCGTGTCTCCGCGATAGCCCGCGAAGCTCTCCGCCTCACGCACCTCGAGGTCGCTGCCAGCGAGCGCGGCGGCTAGCAGCCGTAGCCGTGGCGCCAGATCCGCGAGCCGCGCGCCGTGTGCGGGCAGCACCTGCTCGACATCACGAGCAAGCCCGAGCTGCCGACCGAGCGCGCGCGCACCCTTCCAGACGAAGGAGAAGAGCCGCTGATCCCAGTCGTCGAGACCCATTCAGGCCCTCGCCATCAGAAGGCCAGCGCGGCGAGATCCGTCAACGCCTCGATCAACTCCGGGTCATCCGTGAGCGGCTCGACGACTCCCACCACGCAGGCGCGCCGTGGAGGCAGGCCGGCGACGATCAGGGAGGCCGCGCCGATCAACAGGCGCGTCGAGACGGTCTCCGCCAGCCCGAGCTCCTCCAGCGCGCGCACCTTGCGGCCAAAGGTGACCAGGCGCTTCGCGGCCTTCGGGTCGAGACCGCTCTCGTGCGCGACGACCTCGATCTCCACCGCCGCCTCCGGGTAGTCGAAGGTGAGCCCGAGGAAGCGCTGCCGCGTGCTCGGCTTCAGCTCCCGTAGTCCCTTGCGGTAGCCGGGGTTGAAGCTGACCACGAGCATGAACTCGGGTCCCGCGGAGACGAGCTCGTCTTGTCGGTCGAGGTAGAGCTCACGGCGGTGATCCGCGAGGGGATGCAGCACCACCACCACGTCCTCGCGTGCCTCCGCGATCTCGTCGAGGTAGAGGATGGCGCCCTCACGCACGGCGCGCGTCACGGGGCCGTCTCGCCAGACCGTGTTGCCGCCTTCGATCAGGTAGCGCCCGAGCAGATCCGTCGCGTTCGTCTCCTCGTGACAGGCGACGGTGACGAGGGGTCGACCCAGCTTCGCCGCCATGGCCTCCACGAAGCGAGACTTCCCGCAGCCCGTGGGGCCCTTCACCATCAAGGGCAGCCGCCGCGCGTGGGCGAGCTCGAAGATCGAGACCTCGTCTCCCACGGCGCGGTAGTAGGGCGTGCTCACTCGGCGACCTCGGGGGCGAGCTCAGCGTCGGACGACTCGTCTTGGTCGCCGTCGCCGTCCTCGAGCGGGCTCCCCGTGGGCTCGGCATTTGGCATCCCGTAGCGGATGAAGTCGTAGATGAAGGCGCCGGCGCCGACGGTGAAGAGGCTCGCGGCGATCACCAGGCCCAAGAAGTGAACCTGGATCTCTTTCTGCACGTCGAGGAAGTCGAGCCCCATGCGACGCTCGAGGGTGACCTGCGCCACGCCCGCGATGCCGAAGGCGACGGTCATGGCCAGCATGCCGATGTTGGAGGCCCAGAAAGCGAGGCTCGCGGTCGGGCCCTTGTAGCGTTTGCGACCCGTCATCAGCGGCAAGGAGTAGGAGATGATCGCGAGGATCAACATGGCGTAGGCGCCCCAGAAGGCGAGGTGTCCATGCATGGCGGTGACGAGGGTGCCGTGTGTGTAGAGGTTCACCTGCGGCAAGGTGTGGGCGAAGCCGAGGAAGCCCGCGCCCACGAAGCTCATGACGCAGGTGCCCACCGTCCACAAGAGCGCGATCTGGTTGGGGTGATGTCGTCCCGCCTTGCGCCACATGGTGATGCCGTAGATCGCCATGGCGAGGAAGGCGAGGGGCTCCATGGCGCTGAAGACGCCGCCGATGATCAGCCAGTAGCGGGGCGTGCCAATGTAATAGTAGTGGTGACCCGTTCCGAGGATGCCGGAGAGGAAGGTCAGACCGACGATCACATAGAGCCACTTCTCGACGATCTCCCGGTCGACGCCCGTGAGCTTCACCAAGAGGAAGGCCAGGATGCCGCCCATGATCAGCTCCCACACACCCTCCACCCAGAGGTGGACGACCCACCAACGCAGGTAGCTGTCCGTGGTCTGGTTGTTGGTGTCGATCATACCTGGAAGGTAGAGCAGCGCCGCCATCAAGAGACCGAAGAAGAGCACCATGGAGGTGGTCGTCATGCGGCGGCCCTTCCAAATCGTCATGCCGATGTTGGCGATGAAGAGCAGGACGTCGATCACCACGAGGTAGTCGAGGGGTCGCGGGATCTCGAGGAACTTACGCCCCTCCCACCAGCCGAAATGGAAGCCGATGACAGCGGTCACGCCTACGAGGACGAAGGCGATGAGCTGTACGTAGGCGAGCCTCGGCCAGTAGATCTCGCGATCCGCCTCCTCCGGGATGATGAAGTAGGCGGCGCCCATGAAGCCCAAGAGCATCCACATGACGAGCAGGTTGGTGTGCGTCGCACGCGCGACGTTGAAGGGGATGATCTGATGAAGACCGTCGAAACCCATGTGGGCGAATGCCATGATGAAGCCGTAGACGATCTGCAGACTGAAGAGCAGCATGCAGGCAGCGAAGAACCAGTATGCGACCTTTTGAGATTTGTACTTCATGACTAGTGCTCCGTGCGCAGGGTGCCGAGGTAGGTGACGAGCTCCGTGACTTGCGCGTCGCTCAGCCCGAGCTGCGGCATTCGGGCTTCAGGCTTCACGGCGCTTGGATCGTGTAGCCAGCGTGTGAGGTAGTCGGCGTCCCGACGCGTCCCCACGCCGTCGAGGGCGGGCCCGACGTTGCCGCCGGCGCCACCCACGGAGTGGCAGGCGATGCAGGTCTGTTGAAAGACCAGCGGTCGACCGTCGGCGCTGGCCGCCGGCGCGAGGTGTTGCCGCAGCGGTGGATCGGCCGGGAAACCGTTGGTGTCGACATGGCCTATCCAGGTCAGGAAGGCGACCAGGTCGTCGATCTCGGCGTCCGTGAAGTCGTACTGCACCATCTGCCGCTGACCCGGGTACATGGCGGCGGGATCGCGCAACATGCCGCGCACGAAGACCTCGCCGCGGCGCTCCATCACCTTTGTCAGCTCGGGCGCGTAGTAGGCGCCTTCGCCGAAGATCGTGTGGCAGCCCATGCAGTTCTTGTGGTCCCAGATCTCCTTTCCACGGGCGACCTCGGGAGTGATCTGATCCGCGTGGGTGCGCGCGGGGATCTGCCTGAACGTGTCATAGGTGAGCCCAACGAACGCCAGGAAGCTTATGCCTGTTCCGATGAGAAAGAACGCCTTTGCGGCGGATTTGCTTAGCATCAACTATCTCCGATATGGGACTACGGGACGCGAGGTCCGCGGATCTCCAATGCCGACGGCCTAAGCACTCGCCGTGCCATTGGCGCTTATGCGAGCAAGTGATAACTTAAGTGTTCCCAGGCTCTTGCCATGTTCCAATCCGTGCTCCATTTGGGAACATATGGAATGCGGATCGTGCGAGCAGGCGTGCCGGGTGTGTGGGCTAAAACCCGTCATCCCTCGGTTGAGCGGCGCGACGCAGGTCGTCGCCGTGAGCGCGGCCATGCGGGAGCTGCTGCTGCGCACGGCGCGCTTCGCAGCGAGCGACGCGCCCGTGGCCGTGATGGGTGAGACCGGCACCGGCAAGGAGGTTGTCGCTCGCATGCTGCACCTGAATTCCGCGCGTTCGGGCGGACCTTTCATCGCCGTCAACGTGGCGGCGCTGCCCGCGGAGCTGCTCGAGACCGAGCTCTTCGGTCACGGTAAGGGCGCGTTTACCGGCGCGATCAGCGCCCGTCGAGGGCTCTTCGAGACGGCCCATGAAGGCACCCTCTTCCTAGACGAGATTGGGGAGATGCCCCCGGCGCTGCAGGCCAAGCTCCTGCGCGTGTTGCAGGATGGCGAGCTGCGGCGGGTAGGCGAGGACCAAGCCTTCGCCGTGGACGTGCGCGTGGTTTCGGCCACTCACCGCGATCTCGCCCGACGCGTCGCCGAGGGGCTCTTTCGGGAAGATCTCTACTACCGCTTGAAGGTGCTCACCTTGGACGTGCCTCCGCTGCGTGAGCGCGTGGAGGACGTCTTGCCGCTCGCGGAGCACTTTCTACTTCGGGAGAAGACGCACGCCACGCAGTTCAGCGCGCGCGCCAGAGAGCGGCTGCTGGCTTACGCCTGGCCCGGCAACGTCCGTGAGCTCGAGAACGTCGTGAAGCATGGCGCGGCCTTGGCTGTTGGAGATCAGGTGGACGAGCCCGATCTCCCCGACGATCTGAGGTGCAGGCGTCCAGGTGTCACGCGTCTCCGCGGCGCGCCCGAGGCGTCCGGCCCGCTCGCGACTCTGGCCGAGATCGAGCGCGAGCACATCCTGCGCGTCCTCGACCAATGCGGAGGCTCCCAATCCGAGGCCGCCCGCGTCCTCGGCATCGCCCGCAACACCCTGTGGCGCAAGCTCCGAAGCATCCGCCTCTCGGCCTGACGACGGCGTCGCCGACGAATCTCGGTGAAGGCTCAGGCCGCGAGCGAGTCGTTCCCGCAGGTGTCGATGTTTGGGTTGTCGGAGCAGACGGGGACCTTGCAGGTCGGCGTGCCTGCGCAGCCGGCGCCGCCACAGCTGTCGCAGCAGATCGTTCCGTCTTCGCAGCGTGCGTCGGCCGCACAGGACTCGCCGAGCAGGCGCTCGAGGCAGCGCTGCCCCAGCTCGCAGCCGCGGTCGAGATCGAAGATCTTCCTGGGACCGCAGTCGCAGGCGGGAGCCGCGCAGGCCGCCGCACATGGCACGCCGCACACAGTGGGACAGCAGAGCGCGCTGCCCCATGCGCCTCCGGTGGAGGTGCAGAGCGTCTCTTCGGGCATGCGCGGCAGCTCGGGACAGCTGGGGTCGGGCTGACAGCCCACGCCTGGGACGAACCGGCCGCTGCTCCCGCAGCTGCAGCTCGGGCTCGCGACCTCGCAGTCCTCTGGTGGCGCGACGCCGCATTGGTAGGGGCCACACACGGGAAGCCACCAGGCCCAGGTTCCTCCCGTGTCGCGGCAGAGGGAGACGTCGCAGCTCGCGTGCGCGGCCTGGCACTCGGCCAAGGAGACGGAGCCCGCGCCGCAGTCGCTGCCACGGCAGGTGCCACAGTCGAACTCGACGCAGTGGTCACCATCCCAATGCCAGCTCGAGGGACCGTCGCAGAGCGAGGCCGGGCAAAGTTCGACGCGCGCGTCCTCGGGATCACATAGGTCGCGAACGCCTGCGTCGGTCGTCGCGTCCACACCAGTGTCGGCCAGGCTGGCGTCCACGCCGCTGTCGATCGGGCCGCTGTCGGTCGGGCCGCTGTCGGTCGCCCTCGCGTCCGGCGCGCTGCCGTCGGTACCGCCATCGTCAGCGCTGTGGCTGGCGCCGCATCCGAGGACGAGCAGAGCGCCGAGGACGAGTCCCGAATGTGCCAACCTGAGCCGCGAGGAGATCATGTTCGCTGACCGTGCATGTTCGGTGCCAAGCACCGGCTAGCGTGTGGCGGGTCGTGGCGCGGCCTCGGAGCGCAACACGAAGAGCCACACGACGCCGAATCCACCCACTCGCCTTCGGGTCCCCCGCAGCGGCGGTTGTCCGGGTGGTCGCGCTCGGGTCCTCGCGTCCGGGCGCGTGCCTCGAGCCGGGAAGCGCAGGTGCGAGAAGGCCGCCTCGATGCAGGAGTAGGCGCCCGCGGAGAGGCGCGTCGGGCTCTCCGCCAGGCGGTAGTTCGCGATCTTGCCGAGCGCGTCGATCTCGAAGCGCACGTGGTAGTGCCCGTCGGGCAACGAGAACGTGCGCTGGCACGAGCGCAGCGCGGGTGCAGAGCCGTGCAGCACCTCGCGCAGCGGCTCGACAGCCACGTAGCCCCGCGCCGGGGAGACCGGCGAGAGCGTCAGCGCGAACGCCAAGGCCATGAGACTCGATCGGAGCATGCGGGTTGGACACCTACCGCGCGCGCGGGTTCCCGCGTGGCGGTGGACTCAGGCCTCGTCAACGCATCTCAGGCGCTGCGGGCGGTGCGTCGTCTTCGTCTTCGTCTTCGAAGCGGATCTCGACGTTGTACTCGCCGCCGTCGCCGAAGCTCTGGAGGAACCACGCGCGCACGAAGGACTCGATACGCACGCGGGCGGTGTCGCGTACGAGGGCGGCGTTGTCTTCGGCGCGCAGCGCGGCGCGGGTCGTGAGCTCGCGCTTGAGCTGCTCGAGCACCACGCTCTCGTCTCGCAGCAGGCTGCCTTCGCGCACCTCGTAGCGGATCTCCGAGGCGTCGATGGCGGGCGTGTTGGGCGTGAGCCTCGGCGCCGTCACGAGCACGCGTCGACCCTCGAGTTCGAAGCGCCAGGGCTGCTCGAAGTCGACGTAGTAGGTCGTCGTCACGGGCGCCGTCGCGCGCACCTTCACCGCGGGCAGATCCAGCGCACCCCAGAAGGCCGAGGCCTCGTCTTCGAGCTCGAAGACCTCCGTCTGCTCGAGGGTCGCCACCTGCAGTCGCGAGCTACCCTCCACGCTCGTCCCGTGGCTGATGAAGCGCCGCGTGACGGTGTGCTCCTGGAAGGCGCGCGCCAGCTCTCCGAGGTCCGCCACCAGTTCACGCGCTTGCTCCGCGGCGACGCGTGGCGCCTGCTCCGCCGTCCTCAGGAACCCGAACCAGGCGACGAGCCCGCCGATGACCAACACCAACAGGGCGGCCAAGGCGTAGGCCAGAGCCGGGAGACGACGAGGCGCTGTGGGCGAGTCGGACACGTGTGGATCCTAGCCTGCCGGGTATCCGCTTCGCTAGATCCGCCAGGTCACGAGGTGCGCGCAGTCGTCATCCCCGTCGTCGATGCAGCTGAGCTGCTTCACCTCTACGTCGCGCAAGCCCATGGCGCCGTAGATCACGATGTCCGACGCGGTGCACATGTCGCACATGAAGCGATGATGACTGGTCCATTGGCGGTAGCGCACGATGGAGCGACCTGGAGCCGGGAGCTCCACGTCGACGCGTCCGGTGTCGAAGTGGGCGTTCCACAAGCGCTGGGCGAACCTGCGGTGAAGCTCGGGTGAGGCGATGCGTCGCAACAGCATGCGGTGAAACATGCCGAGGGAGCGCTCGAGGGCCGCGTTGCCCGCCGTCTTCGCCAGCCGCTGCGCCTCCTGACGCGTCAGCTTTCGGATCAGCTCGTCGCAGAAGGCGCGAAAGAGTGAGGCCGAATACCAGCGGGAGGAGAGGATGCCGAAGGCGGGTAGATCGGCGTTCAGATCCTCGTGTCCGTGTCCCTCGAGGGCGCGACGCAGGTTCGACAGGCGCGCCTCGTCGAATTCCTTCTCGAGCCAGAGCAGCATCTGGCGCACCGCTCCACCCTTGACCCTGCCGGTCTGGACGAGCTCAGTCTGCATGGGCGCCACCATGGAAGATGGAACGCTATGGAAGAGTGTCGGACAGGAGACAAGCCGACGCCTCGCGGCCGTCCTCACCTGAGGATGTTCAGGTCCTCATCCAGGATCGACTGGGCGGCCAGCAGGGCGCTGGTGACCGTGCCCTCCATGCTCGGGATATCGAAGCCGTTCTTGGTCCAGTCACCCGCGAGGCGCAGGTTCGAGAGCGTCAGCGGCGTAGGTGTCGGTCGGAACTTCAGCGTGCCGGGCTCCATCAACAGGTAGCGCGACCACTGGTCGATGCTCTCGTGCACGTACTGGTCGGCCATGGGATCGCCCGGCGTCCAGGGGTGATGCAGCACGCTCTCGTCGAACACGGGAGGCGTGCCCGTCTCGGCGGCGGGCAGGACGCGCCAATACTCGTCGCGCACCCACTTGCGCGCTTCCGTCTGGACCGCGGCCTCGGCCAGCGCACGGCTCGCCGGATCGAAGCTGTCCGTGCTCCAGCCTGCGCCGAAGGGACCCGATGCGTAGATCAGCGCCTTGGGTGCACCGGGTCCAGACCACGCCTCCACGTTCAGGAGTCGCCCGTTCTCCTGCAGGCTGTTCAGCGGCTGCCTGAAGCCGCCGACCACGACGCTGCCCCAGGGCCAGCCGAGCAGAGGCAGAGTGTCGTTCAGCCAGGTCTCGAGGTTGAAGGTCGCCACGGTCGGGATGTGTTGGATGTTCGCCAGCGTGGGATCGGCCAAGTGGCCACGTAGGACGCGTGCGGTGACCGGCGCAGGCAGCGCGCACACCACCCAATCGAAGTCGCTGCCCACGTTCAGCTCGATGTCCGCACCAACCTGCGCGTTCACATCGTCCGCGAAAGGATCGAGCCCGGCGATCGGCACCGGCGGCGTGAGCTGCGTCAGGTCTGGGTCCCGGCGCCACACCCGCACCGTGCCGACCTGCCGGAAGGGATCGTACTCGTAGGGCCCGGCGGTCACGACGGCCTGCCGCCCGTAGGTGACCTTCTCCACGCGGCCCGCGCTCAGCTCGACCGTCTTCACTTTGGCGAAGAACTCGACCTTCACGCCGCGCGCCTTCAGCACCTCGTAGAGCGGCGCGAAGACGGCCTCGCCCATGCCGACCTCCATGTCGTAGAAGACGGCCTTCTCGTAGTCGGTGACGAGCTTCAGCAGCCCGCGCGCCGCCACGCCCGCCGACAGCTTCGGATCGCTCTGGTCGGGACCCTTGTAGGCGAAGACTCCATCATAGGGCACCTGCATGATGGCCGAGTCGCGGATCTCCGGCATACCCGGGATGCGATGGCTCTCCATCCAGTCACGGAAGTCGAGCGCGTCGAGCTCGTCCCAGCTCTTGCCTCGGAGGATGTGATCTTCGGCGATGCCTTTGATCAAGGTGAG
Organism: Deltaproteobacteria bacterium; assembly: GCA_013151775.1. Taxonomy (GTDB): domain Bacteria; phylum Myxococcota_A; class Polyangia; order Polyangiales; family Houyiibacteriaceae; genus JAADHO01. Next base: position 30,602 of record JAADHO010000094.1, read on the forward strand.
GGTGAAGGCGAACATCTCCGCAGCGACGGGGTTGCCGAGGCTCGGGAAGATCACGCCCTCGAGCATGTCGAGGATCTGATGCCCGGCGTGATCCGCGATCAACGACTTCAGCATATCGAGCATGTCGGAGACGCTCGTCGGACCTGCGCCGAAGGTGTCTGGTGTGCGCGGGAACTTCACTTCGAAGGAGTTCTCCCCATCGTTGAAGACCACATCCCAGCGCGGAGAGAAGGCCTCGTCAAAGGTCGAAGGATCGAGCGTTTCAGGTCGGTTTGCCTCAGCGTAGACCTCGCGGAACATACGCAAGAAGTTGTGATAGAAGCCGAAGATCACGTGGATGCCGTGCTCTTCGATGCGCTCGGCGCGCGAGGCGTTTCGCCAGTTGGCGCCCTTGCCGCCGAGGATGTTCCCCATGGCCAGGATGCGCACGTCGTACTTGTCGCGCCGCGCCTCCGTGTCGGTCAGGTAGTAGGCGGTGGCGAGGGCGCCCATGCCGCCACCGGCGATCAGCACCTTCGTCTTTTCCGGTGGGACGCGGCCGTCTTCCGGCAGCTCCTCGAGCACCTCGCCGGGCTCGAAACGGAAGTCCATCTCGAGGCTCGCGGCGAAGCTCGGCGTCACGCTCGCCGGCAAGCCGAGCACCTCGCGGATCGGCTCGCTCGCCATCTGCGCCAGGTTGATGCTCACCTTCGAGGCGTCTCCCACTCGCACGTTGCGCACCGCCTGCACCGGCGCTGCCACGCGTGTCACGGCACGATAGAGGGCACGAGGCGGAACACCCCCGGGGGTGACGTCGGCGATCTGCTTGAGCTGAATCAGATCCTGCTCGAGCAGATGTCCGAGACTCCCGAGGGATCCCGGAAAGGGCCCGATGAGCGCGTCGAGATCATCGAGCAATTCGTCTGCGAGGCGCGCCATGGCGCTCTGGGTCAGCGCCTGAACCGTCATCAGTGGTTGGCGTCGCCAGGGCGATCCGTCGAAGATCTCCGCCCCGAGGACCTCGACCTCGGCCACGTCCGTGCCGTTCCAGAAGGCGTCTGCATCGGGCACGGAGACGCTCGCGGGTTTCTTCGGCAGGCCGTAGATCTCGCGCCCGGCGGCCACGGCGAGTCCCTCGTTCGGGTAGATGAAGGGGACGTGCATGGCGAGGAAGGGCGCGCCTCCGCGCATGCCCCACACGGGTACGAAGAAGCTCGCCTCGCTGTAGGCGAAGCTGCCCAAGCTCGGGTCGCCTGCGGTCGCCTCGGCCGTGTCCGTGAGCGTCATGAGCACGTGATGTCCGAGGCGATGCAGCTCGACACTTGGACGAGCCCACTCGAAGCTGCGGGCGAGCAGCGCGTCGAGGGCCAGCGGATCCGCGGGCAGCAGGAACATCAGCGCCTTCGTGCCGTTCAGCGTGAACGGTGGGTCCTGCACCAGCGGATAGCGCTCGAGGATGCGTTCCGGTCTCTCCAACATGGCTCTCTCCCTTCGGCGGCGCCCCGGCCGCTCGTCTCCGCGAGACTTCGCGTGGCTCAGCTCAGATGCACCAAATACGACGCGTTGGACTCGCTGTGGAAGGCAGCGTGAATCCGCGGCTGCTTGCCATAGTGCTGCACCATGCCCTCGAGGGTGCCGAGGGCGTAGCAGTCGGGCCAACCGTAGAAGTCCTCGAAGTCGACGCGCAGACCGTCGTCCTCTTCACGCACTACGACGCGACCGCCCTTGATGCTCATGCGGTACATGTCGGGCAGCTTGGAGAGCGAGGACTTGAGGTCGCCCGTGAGCGCCAAGGTGACGCGACCCACCCGCGAGCCCGCGAACTGCTGAAAGTCCAGGCGTGCGAGCCGGCGCATAGCCTCGGGGACGGGCTGCACGGGCCAGCTGCGTGTGGCCGCCGCCAGACAGAGGCGTGAATAGTCGAGCTGCGGATAGTCGCGAAAGGGCAGGTAGCGACCCATGCGAGGAGGCTCGAGCAGCTTGCCCTCGACGCTCTGCAGACCGTCGCCGAGGGTCTTGAGCACACGAGAGAAGTACATGCCCTTGATGGTGTAGTGACGGGGAAAATGCGAGAAGCGCTCTTCACCATCCACGCTGCCCGTTAGGGGCGTGCTGAGGCTCATTTCGGCGTGCCAGGACACTATGCAAAGATACTACATGACACCCGTGTCCGCTGGAACGGCAGATCGCTCGGGGCGACACGAATTGATCAGATTGTCGGGCTGAGTGTGCGAGGGAGGTCGAAGAGAGGCCGAGTGCCCGTGGGCAGGCGAGTCGGATCTTCCGTGGGCACCGAAGCATCGACCTCCGTGATCACGACCGTGCCACGGCTCGGGCCAAGCTCGCCCCCCTGACAACGTCGAGAGCCCGCGTCGAGAGCCCGGAGGCGTTGGTGAAACACGCTGGCCACTTGCACCAGGCCCGCCACTCCCCGCGTGTCCCCCGCTGCGTCACGTCTGACGGCGAGCAGCTTTCGATACTCGACCTGACGCAAGAGCCCGTGGACCTGCGAGAGGTGGCTGCTGAGACAGCGCGCGATCACACGCTCGTGACTGCGTCGAGCGTCGTCGAGGCTGACGGAGATGCGCCTGGCGAGCAGCGATCCACGGCGCTCCACGGTCGCGAGCGGGCGCTGGGCCGTGGCGCGGTCGACGTGTGCGGTAGATTGGCGATGGGCGGAACTCGGGCGTTGCGCTTGGGCCGGGGCCGACGCGAACGCGAGGAGCGCCGCCGCGATAAGGGAGAGTCGCAGCATGGGCAGATACCTCGTGATTCAGAGGCTATGTTGCTGCGGGCAGCGAAGAAATTCATGGCCCTCGACCGCCGCGCACGCTTCGGCCAATATCCCAACTCCATGGCCCTCCCTGCTGCATCGCGCGACGCCTATGCGAACCTGCTCCGAGACACTCGTGGTCTGCGTCGCGAGCAGGCGACGGCGCGCGAGTCTTGGTATGCGGCGCTGCCGTGGAAGCACAAGGAGCAGACGCTCTTCGAGTTGGAGGTGCTGCTCAAGGGCTTCGCCTGCTTCGGTAACGCGCGCAACCAAGCGGGGCCACCGCGTCGCACGTCGGAGCTCGCCCACGACTTCCGCGAGGAGCTCGGCGTGGTCGCAGCGGCCCTCGAGCGCGCGATCGAGTGCACCCGCGAGCTGCTCGGCGAACGAGAGCGAGCCTACGCCTTCACCCGCTACCTCGAGTCCGTAACGCCAGGTGACGTCGGCCGCGAGCGCCTGCTGCGCGAACAACTCAGCCAGGTCACGCCACAGGAGTCGCTCTTCGTCCTGCGCAACACCTTCGGCGCCTTCTTCGAGCTCGCGGGTGGACTCGCACAGAAGCCGCACTTGCCCCATCGCCTGTATCACGCGCTGCTCGGCACGATCACCCGAGAGGTCGGTCGAAACGCCTACTTCGATCCGCTGATCGCGCTGGAGTTTCGGCCCGAGTTCGACCGCATACGTAGCCCCGAGGCCCTCGAGGCGCTGGCGAGCATCGAGAGCGACAGCGTTCATCGCGTGGTCGCGCTGACCATGCTCAGCCTCTTCCGCACGCTGCGCTACGTGGAGCTGGTGGATCAATACGCCACGGACGCTCGCCGCAGTCGTCTGGGCTATCTCGTGCTCGCCGTGCTGCGCAGCGACCTGCGCACGCTCACGCGACATCTGGGCACACACGCCGGGGACATCATGGCGGACGGACTCGAGCGCGAGCTCTTGGCGCTGCCCATGGCCGACGTCGCGCAGGGTTACGCTGCGCTCAGCGATCGTCTCAGCAAGATGACCTCACTGCGTGGGCTGCTTGCGAGCATGGCCAATTCGTTGCGCTTGGAAGTGAAGCGCAGCTTCGAGCGCGACCTGCCGAACCTCGAGTCCGCGCCCGTGCGTGATGAGCTCGGGCCCGTGCTGGTGGTCGCCACAGCCTCCCTGCGCGCGTCGATTCACCACGCCATCGGGGCCGTCTGTCAGGAGCTCGTGCCCGGGGTCGTGCCGCCGGTCTTGGGCAGCAAGCTCTCGAGCCAACGTCGAGCGAGCGAGCGTCTGCGGCGTGACGTGTGGATGTTCTCGCGCGTGCTGCGTGGCTTCTTGGCCAAGGCCAAGGCGGCCACGGGGGATCCCGATCGCTGGGCCGAGAGCGCGCGCTTCGCCTTTGTGCGTGAATTCCTGCGACACTTCCGAGCCATCGGATACCAGCTCGTGCGCGCCAGTGACTACGAGGGCATCGATCGCTTCATGGTCGCGCTCGAGACCCTGCGCGACGTGGATCTGCTCGATCCCGATCGACTACAGATCGTCGTCGCCGAGTGCGAGGCCTTCTACGCTCACCTCGACGCGCTCTTCGCACAGGTGTCGCGCCGACAGGAGCTCTCGGGTCATCCCTTCGACAAGAAGGAAGCGGCGGAGACGCTCAAGCTCTACCTCGGCGCCGCCTGATCGCCTTTCGGCTAGGTTAGGCGCGCAGGAGCCCGCGCAGGTTCGCGGCCGCGCCTTCCGGACGCTCCCAGCCGGGCTCGGCGACGACTAGGCGTAGATCCAAATCGCTCAAGAGCGCGACCAGGTTCTTCGAGACAGCGCGCGAGGAGAGCACCATGACGGCCCGACTCGGAGCCATGAAGGCGGCGATCATCGGCAAGGACGAGTCGTCCGGAGGCAGGGCGAAGAGCTCTAGGCGTGCACCCCCGATGCTGAGCGTGCCCAAGGCGCCGAACACGGACGAGCCTGCGGGGGCGGGCGGATCCACCGCCGGACGAAACTGACGGATCGCTGAGAGCGCTCGGCAGAAGGCTGCGATCTGCTCACGTGCCTCGGCGATCACGCCCACACGAATCACGCCCTTCAGACCCGACCTGCGCAGCTCGGCCGCCGCAGCGCCCAGCATCAACGCCTCGTCTTCGCGGCAGAGGTCGATCTCCTCCACCTGAATCCCGAGCACCTCCACGGCGCCCTCCTCGATCAGACGCAGCAGCGCGCGCAGCACCTCGAGGTCGTGAGCCACCGCGTGATCGAGCAGCTCCTGCACGCTTCGATCCTCGACCAAGAGCGCCATCACCTCTGCGGCGACTGCTTCCTCGGGCCTCAGGTCGAGGCTGCGGCGCAGCAAGGCGCGACGCGAGGGCAGACTCGGTGCGAGCCTCTCGACCTCGTCCGCCCGACGCGCGGCCTCCATCAAGAGTCCCGAGACGCTGCTCTGAATGCGTCTCTTGCCGACGTGCTCCGTGGGGGTGAACACGAACTGACCTTCGGTCACGGCCAGGGCTCGGTAGAGGGCCTTCTCGCCGCTGACGCCTCCGGCCGTGGCGTCGACCACGTCGCCACGCTCCACCCAGATGCTGGCGTCCGTGTCTCCTTGCGCGAGCACCAGGCGGCCCGTGCGCGCGTTGGCGGCGAACACCTGGAGAAGATCGAAGAGCGCGACCTGATCGAGATCTCCCCGCAGCTCGCGCTCCTCCGCGGGGGCGTGGGCCGCCCGAAGGAGATCATCGATGCGCGCCGCGACCTCGCCCGCGTGGAAGGGTTTGACCACGGGTTCAGCCCGAGCGTCCAGCGACGCGAGGCGGGCGGGATCGCCTCGGCCCATCACGAAGAGGTGCGCGCCGCTGGTGCGTGGATCTTCGCGGATCACGTCGAAGAAGGTGCGCAGGTCGAGCACAGGCAGCGCCTCGTCGACCAACACGACCTCCGCGCGAACTTCGGCCGCTCGGGTCAGGCCCGTGCGACCATCGGTGGCCAGGCTGACCGAGTGACCCTTCTCGCGGAGCGCCTGCGCGAGCGCCTCGAGAGAGGCCCAGTCTTCGTCGACCACGAGCACGCGACCTGCGACGGAGCTCTTCATCGGGGCGCCTCGGGTTGAAGATGGTAGCGCTCGCGGAGGCTCTCCACGAGGCCGTCCACCAGGAAGAGATCCGCGCTCTGGAAGGCGATCAGGCTGTGTCCATCGAGCCGCCGAGCGAGCAAGGCGTAGGCGCCGAGCTCTGTCGCGGAGAGCAGGAAGATGCGTGAGTCGAGGCGCTCGTCGTCGACGCGCAGCTCGAAGCTGCTGCCCGACGCCTCGCGACCCAAGACCCAGACGCGGGTGCGACCGCCTTTGGTCTGGGCGGCCAGGGTGACGGCGGCCGCGACACCCGCGTCGCCCGCGACATAGAACGAGCCCTCGGCGTCGTGGCGCAGCGCGTCGGAGGCGAGGGCGGCGCCCACGCGGGCCAAGAGCCCAGGCGTGAACGTGCCGTGACGCGAGAGACCCACCTCGTCGTGCGTGCGCTCGAGGTCGCTGTGCATGGCGACGCGTCCGTCGGCGTCGAGCAGCGCGTCGTCTTCACCGCCGAGCAGCACGTCCACGCGCTCCCAGAAGGAGAGCTTGTCGAGTTCGAGCCGCCGGGCGACGCCGCGCTGCTCGCGCTCGGCACGTCGCCGGCTCGTGCGCAGCAGGCGGCCGAGATCGGCGCCATCGGTGGGGTACACGGCGACACCGATCGCCGGAGGTGCGAGGCGTTCGTCATTGAAACTCAGCTCCGCCTCCTGCAGCGCCGCGAGCACTCGTCGACGCGCGGCGAGGGCGCCCAAGAGCCCGGCTTCGGGCAAGAGCAGGTAGAGTTCTTCGTCGTCCACCCGCGCGACCACGTCGGAGTCGCGCACCGCCGAGAGCACCGCGTCCACGATGCGGCGCTGCAGCTCGAGCAGGCTGCCGGCGGTGGGGCCGACGCCGGCGCGAAGCAAGCCATCGAAGGCCACGGTCATCAGCGTAAAGCGTCGGTCGTGTCTGGCCGCGCGGTCGATCTCGCGACCCGCGACGTCGCCGAAGTAGGCGAAGGTGTAGGCGCTGGTCTCTGGGTCCTTGATGCCCGTGCGCGCGATGGCCTCGGCCTTGCCCGAGGCGACCAACGCGGCCGTGCCGAGCGCGGCTACGGTCTCGAGCGCCTCCGCGCAGGCCTCGGGTAGGTCCGCGGCCATCGCCGCGTCCTGCGGCACCAGATCCACCAAGGCGCAGACTTCCATCGGTCCCACCAACGAGAGGCGCAGAGAGCCGTGGGACGAGACGATGCCGGTGACTGGATCGAGATCGTCGAGATCATCGCTCGTGGGTGCGGCGGGCCAGCGGGTTTCATCTCCCGTGGACGCGGCGCGGATGAATCCACCGGCCATGCTGCGCAGCGGGATGTAGATGGCGCCGGCGCCCAGCGGGAGCTCTGCGGCGCAAGCCTCGAGAATGCGCGAGGCGACGACGCTGGCGTCGGTCTCCGAGACGAAGGCGGCGCAGCGCGCGTAGGTCTGAGCGCGCCGCTTGTTGCGTCCACCTTCGGCAGCGAGGCGGGCGCGTTCGCGCAGCAACAGTCGGCGCTCGCGCGCGCGGTCCGCGGCCACGAGCAGTGCGTCGCCTGTCAACGGGCGCATCACGGTGGTCAATACGCCCAAGGCCATGGCGTGACCGCTCTCGGCGATCTCGTCGCGCGAGGCGACCACCACGACGTCGGTCTCGGGATGCAGCGCGCGCACGTGATGCACGAACGCTAGGCCATCCCCGCGTGGCAAGGAGAGCGACACGATGGCGAGATCGAAGGCCTCCTTCTGCATCGACGCGAGGCCCGTGGTGACGTCGTGCATCACGGAGGGACGGTCTCCATGGTCTGCGAGCACGCGCGCCACGAAGCTCGCCTCCTCCTCTCGGGCGAGGATCACGAGCACGCGGAGACGCGGTGGTTCCATCATGGGACGAGCAGGTCGCGGCGAAGCTCGCCATCGAAGACGCGACGCGCAGCGCCACGCATGGAGATGGGCGCGCCCTCTTGGCCGACCTCGAGTCGCAGGCGCCCGCCGGGGAGCTGCATGTCGATGGGCGCGTGGCGCTTGGCGCGTCTGGTTCGCACGGCAGCATAGGCCGCGGCGCATGCGCCCGTTCCGCAGGCCCGCGTCCAGCCGGCGCCACGCTCGTGGACGCGCAGCTCGAAGTGGTCGTCCCGGCTGGTGATGAAGCCCGCGTTCACGCCCTCGGGGAAGCGCGGGTCCTTGGTCAGCAGTGGTCCGAGGCGCCGCACGTCCTCCGGAGCGAGGTCGAAGACGAGCGCGTGGGGGTTGCCCATGCTCACGGCGGTCAAGCGAAGGGCCGTGCCATCGAGCTCGAACTCGGCGTCGATCAGGGGAGCGTCTGCGAGCACGGGAACGTCCTCGGGCGCCGTCTCGGCCGTGCGCATGGCGACCTCCACCTGCCCGTGGCGTCCGGGTGCGAGCACATGGCAGGCGTGGTCGCCGGCGTCCGTCTGCACCAGGAACTCGTCTCCAGCGCCTCGCTCTTGCAACCACAGCGCCACGCAGCGCAGCCCGTTGCCGCACATCTCCGCCATGGAGCCGTCGGCGTTGTGCACGCGCATGCCGTAGGGCTCGCGCTCGATCACGAGCACGCCATCCGCGCCCACGCCGAGGCGCCTGTCACAGAGGGCGACGGCCTCTGCCGGCGTCAACGGAACGCCAGCGAGCTCGGCCTCGTCCAAGAGGACGAAGTCGTTTCCGAGTCCTTCGTACTTCGAGAAGCGCAATGCGCCCGGAGACTAGTCCAGGCGCCGCGCTCGCGCGAGAGGCACGCAGACATCTGTCCAGACATCTCTCGCAGTCTGGTAGCCTGCGCCCATGGCCGATGATGGTGATGGGGAGTCGACTGGAACCGGCGGGAAGAAGTCTGGGCTCAGCTGTCTGCTGATCGGCGCCGGTCTCGCCGTGGGAGGCGTCTGCATCATCGGCATTCTGGCGGCCATCGCCATCCCCGCGTTCATCAACTATGTGAAGCGCAGCAAGACCACCGAGACGGGTTCGAATCTGCACGTGCTAGCCGCTGGCGCGGCCGTCTACTACGCCGAGGAGCACGTCAGCGTAGATGGCACGATCCTGGCCCATTGCAGCGTCGATCCGGCGATCACGCCGGACACCCCAGGTCCGGCCAAGAGGTCGCTGTCTGGGCGTTGGCCCGAGTCCTTCGTCGCCCTCAGCCTGACACCTCCCGATCCTCTCTACTACCGCTACGAGATCGTCGCTGGCCCGAGCCGCTGTGGCATAGGCCCGGACCAGCCCATCTACACCTTCCGGGCGCATGGCGACCTCGACGGAGACGGCGTGCTCAGCACCTTCGAGATCTCCGTGGGTAGCGACGCCACCAACGAAATCTACAGCGCGCCCGGCATCTACGTGGAGCAAGAGCTCGAGTAGGCTCCTGCGTGCGGGCTCAGCGCGCTACTCGGTCGGCTCGGAGCCGGCGGGTTCGGACGACGTCTCCGGCTGCACGACGGGGAGGAAGAGCCGTCCGACGGCGAGCTCGACCTCGGTGAAGGGCGGAACACGGGCCGTGGCCGTGTCGTCGTAGGCGCCGATTCGTAGCCAATCGCCTTCCTTCAGCGCGTAGGCCTCGAGGATGCGCGCCTCCGGGTCGACCAGCCAGTAGTGGCCGACGCCCGAGTCCGCGTAGAGGTTGCTCTTGTCCACGCGGTCGCGCCTCGCGCTGGTCGGGCTGAGGATCTCACAGATCCAATCCGGCACGACGTCGATCGGGCGCAGCATGCCAGGATCGGCCAGGCGATCGCGACGCCAGCCGGCGAGGTCCGGGCGCACCACGTTGTGGAGGTTCAGGCGCACATCGACCTCTGGGAAGATCCACCAGCCCCCGGGGCCACCGAAGCCGTCGTCGTCGTCGTAGGGTCCTCCCACGACGCGACCCAAGAAGCGCTGCGCCTTGGCGTGTCGAGGCAGCGGCGCGGGCGCCGTGATCACGGCGCCGTGGATCAGCTCCACCCGCGCATCCTCGGGGTAGGCGAGCAGATCCTCGTAGGTGCCGAGCTTTTGCGCTAGCGGGGCCACGCCTCAGCATAGCATCCGGGGTCAGGCTGACCCAACGGACCGGGCCGGGTCACGACTTCGCCGCCAGCGAGCTGACGCAGATGGCGAGAGGCTGGTACCTTGCCCGCATGGCCAACCGGGGTGATGGATCAGGGGCGAATTCGGACACGACCGGCAAGAAACGTATCTCTTGCTCGATCATCGCGCTGGTGCTCGTTGCAGGTGGGATCTGTGTCGTCCCGGTTCTTGGCGTCGTCGCCGCCGTCGCGATCCCAGCGTTCATCAACTTCACGAAGCGAAGCAAGACGTCCGAGGCGGGACCGAACTTGCGCATGATGTACGAAGGCGCAGCCACCTATTACATGGCGGAGCACGTGTCGCGTGACGGTAGCGTGCTGCGACACTGCACGGTGGACCCCGCGACCACGCCCGCCACGCCCACGAATGGGCGCGTGTCCCTCTCCGGACGTTGGCCCGAGAGCTTCGTCGCCATCGACATGACGCCGCCCGATCCGCTCTACTTCCAATACGCGATCGTGGGCGCCCCGAGTCGCTGTGGAGTCGGACCCGACGAGGCCGTCTACACCTTCCAAGCGCACGGTGATCTAGATGCAGATGGCGTCCTCAGCACCTTCGAGTACTCCGTCGAAAGCAACAGCAGCAACGAACTCTATCGTTCCGTGGGTCTGTATGTGGTGAACGAACTCGAGTAGGTCGGTGCGGACTCGATCGCGCTTCATCCGTTGCGAATCGCGCGGAGCTTCGCTTCGACCTCGTCCCACGAGACGGGCTTGACCGCGCCGGACTCGACCTCCGCGATCCGGCGACCGATCTCGGCCTTCCATGCGGGGCTGAGGTCGACTCTGTCGAGCGCGTCGGCGTCGAGACTATGACTCAAGACCTCGACGAGGTGGCGCCGCTCGTCCTCCGGGAGCGAGAGGGCGTCTTCGAGGATCTTCTCGGCGGCGTCGGTCACGACCCCAAGTCTACGTCTCCGTGGAGCCCTGGGCTACCGCTGTCCGGGCCTCACCCAGGGTCCATACGCGTCATCGCCGCTCGCGAGTCAGACGGTACGGCGGCGTTCAGGGAGACTTGGCCTGCGGTGCTGCGCCGGGATAGCGTCCACGCCATGGCGCGCGTTCAACTCCCTCAGCTCGAAGAGAGGCCCGATCCGCTCTTCTACGAGACTCGCTCGATCTGTCCTGACTGCGAAGAGCTCGTGCCCGCGCGCATCGTCGAGCGGGACGGGAAGGTGCTCGTCCGGCGCAGCTGCGAGACGCATGGCGTGTTCGAAGGACTCGTGTGTTCCGACCTCGACTGGTGGCGATGGTTGCCGAAGTTCGACGTGGAGGGGCTAAGGCCCAAGGCGCCGCTGCGTGGCGTGGAGAAGGGCTGCCCCGAAGACTGCGGGCTGTGTGCAGCACACCGACAGATCGCGGGTACGGCCGCCATCGAGATCTCGAACGACTGCAACGCCGCCTGTCCCAGCTGTGTCGCGGACAACCAGAGCACCTTCTTCCTCTCCGTGGAGGAGGTCGTCACGGCCCTCGAGGCGCTGCTCGAGCAGCAGGACGAGATCGACGTGCTCGCCCTCTCGGGTGGAGAGCCCACGACGCATCCACAGCTCTTCGAGATCATCGCGGCGCTCCATCGTCCGGAGGTGGGTCGCGTCGTGGTCAACACGAACGGTCTGCGGATCGCGCGAGACGACGCCTTCCTGGATCGCCTCGCCGAGTTCTCGAACGTCTACGTCAGCCTGCACTTCGACGGCGACGGCGCCAAGAGCCTGCGTGGCATTCCGCGTGAGACGCAGGAGCTCGCCCTCGACCGCCTCTGCCGCTGGGGCATCCCGGTCGTCCCCGTCGTGCTCGCCGCACAGGGCGTCAACGACCACGAGCTAGGCGCCCTCGTCACGCGCCTGCTGACCTACTCTCCGCAGGTGCGCTCCGTGATCATCTCGATGATGACGTACGCGGGTCGGGGCGGCTCTGCGTTTCCCGGCGATCCGCTGAACCGCTTGACGATCCCGGGCGCCCTCGACGCCATGGAGGCCTCTGCTGGGGGCTCCCTACGGCGACACGACTTCATGCCGCTTCCGATGCCCAACCCGATGTGCGCCGCGCTCGGATACTTCTTGACCCTCGACGAAGAGATCACGCCGCTGATCCCGCTGCTGCCTCTGGAGCGAGTGATCGACTACACGAAGAACTCCAACTTCGGAAAAGTCGACGCCGAGCTCGAGGCGCTGATCCGCGAAGCCATCGACGGTGTCTACGCCAACCCGGACGCACACGAGGATTCACAGCGACTCCTGGGCAAGTTTCGCAAGCTCATCGACACGCTCTTCCCCGAATCGGGCGCGATCGAACATGTGGAGCGACGACAGCTCGCCGAGCAGAACCTGAAGACGGTCTACCTGATGCAGTTCATGGACGCCTGGAGCTTCGACGCCGCGCGCCTCTCGAAGTGCAGCTGTCAGCACCTCTTGCCCGAAGGCGAGATCATCCCGAGCTGCGGTTATTACACGCTCCACCGGCAGGAAGATCCGCGCTTCTCGCAAGCGTCCGATCTGGTCGAGCTGGGTGCACCGCACACACCGTCGGCGTCGAAGAGGCAGGTGCCCGCGGCGCAGGACAAGTCCAGCGCCCTACGGCGTGAAGAGGCCACCGCCCTACGGCGTGAAGACACCAGCGCCCTACGGCGTGAAGACACCAGCGCCCTACGGCGTGAAGGAAGCGGCGCAGTCGTCGGCAAGGAGGGCGCATGACCGGCGACTGCATCGTCTGCGCTCCGGGTGAGCGCGCCTCCGCGGAGCACGTCTACTACGGCTCCACCAAGAGCCTCTGCGCCGAGTGCAAGCGCACGGTGGAGGCGAAGATCCTCTTCCGCTCGGAGCGGGTCTGGCTCGAGAAGTTCTGCCCCGAGCACGGCCATCAGGAGTGCATGATCTCCTCCACCGTCGATTGGTATCTCGACAGCCTCGAGTTCCTGGCCGCGGAGACGCCACCAGGCGGCGATCTGCGCCCCGTGGAGGCGGGCTGTCCCCACGACTGCGGACCCTGCGTGGCACATCGGCAGCGCGTGGTCTTGCCGGTGATCCCCATCACCTCGGCGTGCAATCTGGACTGCCCCATCTGCTACACGGTGAACCGAAACGAAGACGCCTTCATGCTCGCCCCCGAGGCCTTCTCGGGCATCCTCGACGCGCTGAAGGCGGCCGACGACGAGCTCGACATCATCAATTTCACAGGTGGCGAGCCGACCCTGCACCCCGAGCTTCCGGAGCTGCTGCGCCTCGCGCGGGAGGCGGGGATTCAGCGCGTCACGATCTCCACGAACGGGCTGAAGCTCAAGGACGAGGCGCTGCTCCTCGCCTTGGCCGAACATGACGCGCGCATCGTGCTCTCCCTCGACACCTTGGATCCCGAGATCGACCGACGGCTGCTCGGCGCCAACACCGTGAAGACCAAGCTCGAGCTCTTGGACTCCCTCGAGCAACACGACGTCACGACGACCCTGCTGCCGGCGGTGGCCGCGGGCCTCAACGACAAGGACGTGCCCAAGCTCTTCGACCTGATGCTCGAGCGCCCGAACATCTGCTCCCTCGAGCTGCACACGCTCACCTTCACGGGCCAAGGCGGCGTCGACTTCGATCGCGCGGCGCGCATCACCGTGCCGGACCTTCACCGCGTCCTCGAAGACTCGACGCAGGGCAAGATCTGCGCGCGTGACTTCGTGCCCTCGCCCCTCGCCCATCCGCACTGCTACTCGATCTGCTACCTGCTGATGCTCGACGGTGGCGGCTACCTGCCCTTCACGCGCTTCATGAGCCGCGAGCGCCTCTACGATCTGCTCGGCGACTCCCTCTACATCGAACCGCACGCCAAGGCCGAGGAGGTGCTCGGAGAAGCCCTCGACGAGCTCTGGGCCGATCCGGATCCCATCCCCGAGGCGCAGGCCGTGATGGCCACGCTGAAGCGCTTGCTGCGAGAGATGTTCCCGAGCCCGGCGCTGCCCCTGAGGGAGCGGCAGCACATCGCCGAGCGCCTGACCAAGGCGATCTACATCCACTCCCACATGGACGAGGAGAGCTTCGACGTGGCCCGCATCATGAAGTGCGGCATCGGCGTGCCCGAGGCGGATGGCAGCAACATCCCGACCTGTGCCTACAACGTGCTCTATCGCGAGAAGGATCCACGCTTCTCCCACGCCGGCGCCGACCTGCTCGCCATGTCGAGCCTGGTGCGCGAGGCTTCGACATGAACGCACGCGCGGACACGCCCATCCGAATCCCCCAGGGCGAGGTCTTCCACTCCCTCAGCCGCAGCCTCTGCCCCGAGTGCCACGAGGTCGTCGACGGTCAGCGCCTGATCCGCGACGCCAAGGTCTACCTGCGCAAGTTCTGTCCAGAGCATGGCGTCTCCGAGGCCTTGATCAGCGGTGACGCGGAGTGGTGGCTGCGCTCCCTGCGCTTCGCCCGCGCAGGCTCCGTTCCTCTCGCGCTGTCGACCGAGGTCTCGGAGGGCTGCCCGAGCGACTGTGGGCTCTGCCCGGATCACGAGCAACACTCGTGCCTGCCGATCATCGAGATCACCGACCACTGCGACCTCGACTGCCCCATCTGCCTGGTGCAGAACGAACACAGCTATCAGCTCAGCCGCGAGCAGTTCGCGAACATCCTCGATGGCCTGATCGAGAAGGAAGGCAGCCTCGAGACGATCAACCTCTCGGGAGGCGAGCCGACGCTGCATCCCGAATTCCTCGAGCTCTTGGACATGGCCTTGGCGCGACCCGAGATCTCCCGCGTGTCGGTCTCGACCCACGGGCTGCGCCTCGCGAGCGACTACGACCTCTGCGAGCAGCTCGCGGAGCGCGGCGTCTACGTGAGCCTTCAGCTCGACGCGAGACAGAAGGGCGCGCTCTCCGTCCTGCGTGGCAGCGGCGATCACCTGAACGCGCGCGAGCGAGCGCTGACGAATCTCGAGCGCGCGGGTGTGCGCACGACCCTCGTGGCGACCTTGGCGCGGGGCGTGAACGAGGAGCACCTCAGCGACTGCATCGACCTACTCTACGAGAAGGACTTCATCCTCTCCCTGATGTTCCAACCCGCAGCCTACGTGGGCCAAGGCGGAGCGAAGTTCAGCCCCCACGATCCCCTCGACGTGCTGACGATCCCGGACGTCGTGAAGTTGATCGCCGAGCAGAGCCGAGGTCGCCTGCGTGCGGACGATTTCCTGCCCCTGCCCTGCTCCCATCCGAGCTGCTTCGCCCTCACCTACCTGCTCTCCTCCGGCGACTCCTTCGTGCCCTTCCCGCGCTTCATCGACATGGATCGCTACCTTCGGCTGATCAGCAACCGCGGCACCATTCGCCCCGACGAGGAGTTCGAGGACGCCATCCGCGACACCATCGACGAGATGTGGAGCAGCTCCGCGCAGGTGCCCGACAGCGACAAGATCCTGCGGACGCTGAAGAAGGCGATCATGCAGATGTACCCGGAGGATCGCGCCGTCGCTCTGAAGCAGAGGCTGCGCATCGGCGAGGGGCTCGCGAAGACCATCTTCATCCACGCCTTCATGGACGCGCACACCTTCGAGCTCGAGCGCATCAAGAAGTGCTGCACGCACTACGCCCTGCCGGATGGCAGGCTGATGCCGGGCTGCGCCTACAACAACATCCACCGCGGCAAGGAGACATCGCCGTGACGCTGCTCGAAGGAAAGCGCGCCCTCGTCACGGGGGGTTCGCGCGGACTCGGCGCCGCCATCTGCAAGCGCCTCGCCAAGGAAGGCGCGAGCGTGGCCTTCAGCTACAACAGCCACGGGGACGCGGCGCAGGAGACGCTCGAGGCGGTCGAGGGGCTCGGCGGGACAGCGCGCGCGTTTCAGTGCTCCGTGCTCGAAGAGGCCGCGACCACTGAGATGGTGAGCGAGCTGGTGAAGGCGTGGGGCGGTCTCGACATCCTGGTCAACAACGCGGGCATCACGCAGAACCTGCCGCTGCCACTGCTCGAACTCGAAGACTTCGATCGCGTGATGGCCGTGAACGTGCGCGGCACCTACCTCACGTCGCGCGCCGTGGCGCGACCCATGATCCGCAGCAAGAGCGGAGTCATCCTCAACATCGGATCCCTCGCCGGAGAGCGCGCCCTCGAGGCGCCGATTCACTACTGCGCGAGTAAGGCGGCGGTGTCGGGGATGACGCGCGCGATGGCCAAGGAGCTCGCGCGTCACCACATCCGCGTCTTGTGCTTGGCGCCGGGTCTGCTCGAAGACGGAGTCGGACGGAACCTGCCCGAGCATCGAAGGCTCGACTATCTCCACCACTGCTCCCTCGGACGCGCGGGCACCTTCGACGAGGTCGCCGCCTTCGCCGCCTTCTTGGTCTCTGGTGAGAGCTCCTTCATGAGCGGCGAGACCGTCGTGATGGACGGAGGCGTGTGATGGCGAAGCGCTGCATCGTGCTCGGAGGTTCGGGTCATGTGGGTCAGGCCATCTGCCGCGCCTTGAGCGCCCGTGGCGCACGCGTCGGCTTCACGTATCACCAAGGCGAAGAGCTCGCGGCGCAGCTCTGCGCAGAGCTCCCGGACGCCACCTCGCAGCGCCTCGACCTCACTCGCGAGGACGAGATCGCACCCGCCATGGACGCTCTGCTCGAGGCCCTCGATGGCGTCGACGCCTTCGTCCACGCCGCGAGCTTGGTGTCCACCAACGAGCCCCCCGAGCACGAGAAGCTCGCGAGGCTCTCCGCGGGAGGCTGGGATCGTCTGATGGCCGTGAACCTCAAGGGTCCCGCCTTGGCCTGTCAGCACCTCGCGCCGCACTTCGGCGACGGCGGCGGCAACCTCGTCTTCGTCGGCTCCACGGATGGCGTGAAGCCCGTGCCCACGCCCGTCGCCTACGGCGCCTCGAAGGCGGCGCTGAGTGGTCTCGTGCGCGCTCTCGCCAAAGAGCTGGGCGCCCGCAAAATCCTGGCCAACGTGGTCGCCCCCGGCGTGCTCGAAGGAGGCCTGTCTCGGACTCTGCCCGACGAGCTGCGACAAGAGTTCATCAAGCACAGCGCCCTCGGTCGCCTGGGAACGCGCGAAGAGGTGGCGAAGCTGGTGACCTTCCTGGCGCTGGACAACAGCTACCTCACGGCGCGCACAATCGTGGTGGACGGAGGTCTCTAGCGATGTCTCCGGCCAAGGAGAGACCGGTCGAGTCGCGGCCGTCGGTGCGAGCGATGGGCCTGGTGGCTCTCGCCATCTGGCTGGCGCACGGCGCCGACTTGGCGTCGCGCGGTGAGGCCATCGATCTGCTCTGGATCTGCAACATGGGCGCGCTCCTGCTGACCCTGGGCTGCCTCTTCAGGCAGCGCATCGTGCTCGCAGTCGGCCTGCTCTGGATGCTGCCTGGAGAGCTCTTCTGGACTCTGGACATGCTCACGGGCGGAGAGATCCTCGTCAGCTCCTTCGCGCTGCATCTGGTCATTCCCGTGCTCGGCTTCTTGACGATTCGCCGCGTCGGCTGGCCCACGGGCGCGTGGTGGGTCGCGAGCCTCAGCCTGCTGCCCCTCGCCCTTCTCACGCACGTCGCGAGCCCGGAGAGCCGCAACATCAACTTGGCGTTCCACATCGAAGAGGGCTGGGAAGGTGTCTTCCCGAGCTTCCCCATCTACGCCGCTGTGGTCGTCGGATCGAACGTCATTCTCTATCGCCTGCTCTCGCCTCTGATTGTGCATTTCGCGAGCGGGACCGAGAGCGAACCACCTGGTCAGAAGGAACGATCATGCGCTACGTGATGCTCGACAAGGTGACGGAGCTCGTCGTCGGTGAGCGCGCGCGCGGGATCAAATGCGTGACCCTCAGCGACGACGTCCTGCATGACCACTTTCCGGGCTACCCCGTGCTCCCGGGCGTGCTCGTGATCGAAGCCGCAGCTCAGCTCGCGGGCTTCTTGCTCGAGTGCTCGAATCCGCCGATCGCGGGTGAGACGCAGCGCCGCGCCGTGCTCGCGCAGATCGACAAGACGAAGTTCTACGCCCCGAGTCAGCCCGGGGATCGCATCGAGCTGGCGGCGAAGATCACGGGCGCGCTCGATGGCGCCGCGCGCGTCGTAGTCGAAGCGAGCGTCGAAGGGAGACGCGTGATGCGTGGACAGCTCACCTTCATGCTGCGCCTGATCGACTCGGAGCTGGTTCACGCACAGCGACGAGACCTCTACCGCATCTGGACCCGTGGACTCGAGCAGGAGATCCGCATCCCATGATGGTCGTCACAGGCTTCGGCCACGTGCTGATCGAAGAGGAAGGAGAGCCGGGCTGCGACCCGAGGCCTTTCTTGAAGCAGCGCAAGAACCGCAAGTACATGGGCACACAGGACGATCTCGCGGTGGTCAGCGCGGGCATGGCGCTCGCGTCCGCGGGGCTCGTGGAATCGGACCTCGGTGATCGCGCCGGGCTCTATCTCTCGGTCGGACACATCCCCTTCGAGCGGTGCGACGTCGATCCCGTACTCGCGGCCTCCATCGACGACGAGGGAGAATTCAGTCTTCGGCGCTTCGCCGACGAAGGGCATCGACGAGCCCATCCGCTGACGGCCTTTCGCTGCTTGCCCAACATGCCCGCCTTCCACATCAGCGCGAACTTCGATCTGCGAGGCAGCTACATGGTCAGCTACCCCGGCGCCGGGCAGGTCTACGCTTTGCTCGACGAGGCCGAGGCCGCGCTGCGTGAAGGTCGCGTCGACGTCGCCTTGGTGGGCGGCGTGGCCTGTCAGCGCAACTTCCTGGTGGAACACCATTTCCGGCGAATCCGCCCTGCCGTGGCGCCCGAGAGGCTGCGGGACGCCGGCGCGCTCTTGGTGCTCGAGACGCAAGCGCACGCCAAGGCACGCGGCGCGCGCATCCGCGGCCGCTGCGTACGGCGCTCCCTCGAGTATCGCGCGTTCGATGCGAGGGAGGCGCTCTTCGAGCAGGTGGAGGAGCTCGGCTCGGACGCGACCCACATGCGGCGCCTCGAGCTTTCGCTCGGCCCCGCCTCCTTGCCCTGGGCGTTGAGCTCGAGCTGGGGTGAAGGGCGCGCGGCGCGCGTCGTGCATCGCCTCGAGAGCCGCGACGGCGTGCTCGCGGAGTCGGTGTGGGTGAGCGCGTGAGACATCGCGTCGTGGTCACGGCCATGGGCGCCGTGTCGCCCCTCGGCGACGTGGAGAGCTTGATCGAGGGGCTGCTCGCCGGTCGCTCGGGCATCGGAGAGATCCGCGTCTTCGACCCTCACAGCCTGCCCACGCGCATCGCGGGAGAGGCCGTGCTCAGCGAGGACGCGCCCTTTGGCGACCGAAAAATTGGCTTCGTCCTCGAGGCCGCCGAGCAGGCATGGAAGAGCGCCACCGCGTGTGGCAGCGCGCCCGGCGGCGAGCGAGCAGGCGCCGAGGCGGCCGTCTCCATGGGCGTCGGGCTCGAGCTCTTCGCCATGCAAGATCTCGCAGCCTTCGCGCGCCCCGACTTCGTGCTGCCCGAAGCGCACACGGAGCGCCTCTCCTTCATGCAGACGCCCTCGGATATGTGCGTCCACATGATGGCGCGTCGCTACGGGCTCGAGCGACCACCACGGGTCCACGTCTCGGCCTGCGCCGCGGCCACCGACGCCATCGGCGACGCGTCTCGGATGATCGCCTCGGGCAGGCTGCGTTGGGCCATGGCCGGCGGCACGGACTCCATGATCAACCCCCTCGGCGTCGCCGGCTTCTGTGCTCTTCGGGCCACGAGCCAACGCAACGACGAGCCGGAGCGAGCGTCGCGCCCCTTCGACCGCAAACGCGATGGCTTCGTGATGGGCGAAGGCGCGGGCGTGCTCGTGCTCGAGCGCGCGGAGGACGCCCTCGCTCGCGGCGCGACCGTCCACGCGGAGATCGCCGGCTACGGAAACTCCTTCGACGCCTACCGCATCAGCGATCCACACCCGGAAGGCCGCGGCGCGCATCAAGCCATGGCGCGAGCCCTCGAGGACGCCGGCCTCACGCCCGCAGACGTCGACGCCGTGAACGCCCACGGCACGGGCACGAGCAAGAACGACGTGGCCGAGACCAAGGCGCTCCACCGCCTGCTCGGCGCGCGCGCGAGGCAGGTGCCCGTGAGCGCGACGAAGTCCATGATTGGCCACCTGATCTCCGCCGCGGGAGCCGTCGAGGCCATCGCCGCCATCGGCTGCATGCAGCGAGGCCAAGTGCATCCCACGCTCAACCTCGAGCACGCGGATCCCGAGTGCGACCTCGACTACGTGCCCCTCGAAGCCCGCGCCAAGGAGCAGCGCGTCGTGCTCTCGAGCTCCTTCGGCTTCGGCGGCCACAACGCCTGCGTGGTGTTGCGACGATGGGAGGTGTGATGGCGAGCGAACTCGAGCGAGTCATGGGCGAGCGGCGCAGCGTCCGCAGCTTCACGGACGAGGCTCCGCCTGACGACGCCCTCGAACGCGTGCTCGCCGCGGCCATCACCGCGCCTTCGGCGAGCAACAAGCAACCGTGGCGCTTCTTCGTGGTCGCGAACCGAGAGCGCATCGACGCGATGGCGGAGGCGGTGAAGCGGGCCGTCGAGCGCATCGCCGTCCACATCCCCTCCGAGAGCGAGGCCGCCTTTCGTCGCTATGGGGAGTACTTCGTGCGCTTCGAAGCGGCGCCCCGTGTGATCGTGCCGATCCATCGCCCGCAACGCGCGCTCTCGCATCTCGTCGACGCGGAGATCGACTCGGATCTTCGCGAACGCGTCACGGCCATGGAGTCGGACTCCGGCCTGGTGTCGACCTCGCTCGCGCTGATGAACCTCTTGCTCGCGGCCCACGAGACTGGCCTCGGCGCTTCGGTGATGACGGGACCGCTGGTCGCCGCGGACGAGCTCGAGCAGCTCCTCGGCGTGCCGCCCGGCTGGAGCATCGTCGCCCTCGTGCCCATTGGCTACCCGGCGGAGCAGCCCGCCTCTCCTGGTAGAAAGCCCTTGGACAAGGCGATAAGG
Source organism: Deltaproteobacteria bacterium (assembly GCA_013151775.1). Taxonomy (GTDB): domain Bacteria; phylum Myxococcota_A; class Polyangia; order Polyangiales; family Houyiibacteriaceae; genus JAADHO01. Next base: position 51,373 of record JAADHO010000094.1, read on the forward strand.
TGGCTGCGATGACGCAGGAGCGAGACGGCGTGAGCGTGCCCCCCGAAGTGCAAGACGCCGTGCGGCGCTGCGTGGCGCAGAGCCTCGTGCTCGAGCTCGAGGAGGTGCAGCTCGGGAGCCGCCTGATCGACGACCTCGGCGCCGACTCCCTCGACTTCGTGGACATCATCTTCATGCTCGAGCAGGCCCTCGACGTGCCCATGCGAGACACGGAGCTGAGCTTCCTGACGCGACTCGACTACGGCTCCCCCGAGGTGATGCAGCGCGGCGTGCTGACGCCCGAGGTGGTGGCGCGCCTCGAGCCGTGGCTCCCCGCCCTGCGCGAGCTGCCGGATCGAGCGCAGGTGACGCCCGCTCAGATGTTCTCCTGCATCACCATCGAATCCATCTGCTTGGTCGCCTCCGGTCGCTTGCAGCGCAAGGACGCGGAGTCGTAGCGAGTTGGGCGCCCTTGGGCGTCCCTGACGCAGCTTGGGAACGGGCTCACTCGTTCGCGGCCTCTTTGGATGCCGCCGGTGGGCGGAAGGTGATGCGCAAGAGCTCGGCGGCGGCGAGCAGGAACCACAGCTCCGCGAGCTCGTGCACGAGGGAGCCGAAGATGATGTCCGCCGTCGTCTTGTAGATCAGCAGCTCGAAGTAGCTGTAGCAGAGCATACCCGCGGCGAAGACGAGCAGCTTCGTGCCCTGCTTCAGCTCGCGGCGCCTGAGCCGGAAGATGGCGGCGACGGACACGGCGAAGGCCACCAAGGGCAGGACGACGAACTCGAGCGTCAGCACGCTGCGAGGGATGAAGTAGGCCGTGCCCGAGGGGGAGTAGCTCGCGATATTCGCCTGCAGCCAAGGCACGAGGGTGGCGTCCCACCAGGCGTTGAGTGATTCGAAGGGCAGGATGTAGGCGCTCGGATCGGCGTTCAGCTGCTCGGTGGAGACGCGCAGCGGGAAGAGCGCCGCCAAGGCGACGAAGGTCGCCACCAAGACCAGAAGGTGGTTGAAGCGGCAGCCCTCCTCGTCCTCCACGGTGCAGCCTCGGCAGACTCCACGCAGCGCGCAGCGCCGGGAGCTGAAGCGCAGCATGCGCTTGTCGAAGACGAGGTAGGCGCCGAGGGCGAAGAGCCCCATGCCGAGCGCGGAGCAGACGCCGTGGACTCCTTCGAGATAGGCGTTGGACTGAAAGAGCACGTAGATCTCGATGCCGCAGGTCAGCTCCGAGATGTAGAAGAGGACGAGGGACCACCAGAGGATGCGCACCTCGGGCGTGGGCTCGTCGGGGAGCATGATCCACATCCGGCTCGGCTGCTCCGGCCTTTGGGCGCGATACATGCGCAGCAGCAGGCGCGCGCCCAAGCCCAACACCATGAGCTTGAAGACGAGCGAGATCGCCACGGCCATCAGCGCAGACCCGAGATCCATGCGAGGACGCTACACCGTTGGCGCTGCGGTCAGGAACCGTGCCCTGAGCGAGAGATCCACAATCGGAGAGCGCCGAGTCGATGTCCTGTGGGTCGCAGTGACGATTTTCCGCAACTGAGCCGGTTTCAGGCCGAGAGGGGAGTATGGATCGGGGGTCAGCTAGGGCGCCGCTCTTGGGGCCAGCGTCGCTCTGCACGCGGCGGAGCGAGGGAAGCGGGCGTAGCGTGTGGGCAGTCTACGCGTGAAGGCCACGGCGCGAGAGCCCACGGCGCTCGGTTCGAGGTCGTCCGTCTCGTTCGCCGTCAGCACCTCGAGGGCGCCATCGGGCGAGACGACGACGATCTCGCGATCCGTCGCCGAGGGGTCGCCTTCGCTCGTGACGATCGCCGACGCAGCGACGGATCCGTCCGGGAGCAGGGCGGGATCCGTCAGACACGCGGGCGTCACCACGATCCTCTCTGCAGCGCTCGCGACGTCGTGGAAGAGCACGCCGCATTCCCCGGGGCTCTGCGTCGAGGGCGCGGCGTAGGTCGCGATCAGCGTGCCCAGATGCAGACCCGCCACGCCTCGGACGAGTCGCTCGCGACCCCCGACACGCGCGAGGATCTGATCGCTCAGGGGATCGAGCAGGACGGCGTAGGGCCCCGGAGGCGCCAGCGGATCTCCGGCCTCCACCAGGTCGAAGTCATCGGGCTCGTCCTCGTAGCCTTCTGTGTCCGTCGTCCCGGCGTCCCTCGTGGGTCGAGTCAACGGCGACGCGGCGAGCTCCGCGCCGCCGACGTGCAGGAGCAGGAGCTCTCGGCCGTGACGCTCCACCCAACGGAAGTCCTCCACGTAGCTGAAGAGATCCCGGGTCGCGCCGCCCTCGGCCGCCATGAGCACGAGGTGCGCCACGCCTCGGCGATGCTCTGCGCTCAGGAATGCCACCCACCGCCCGGATGGCGACGGCGCCGGTCGAGCCAGCACGCGCGGCGCCTCCACGCGCTTCAGGACGCGCTCCGTTCCGTCGAGCAGCGTCAGCGCCGAGGCGCGCTCGTGATGGGCGATGAAGGCGAAGACTCCGTGGCGCGAACCGAGCGCGGCGCCGGTCTCCCGGGCGACTTGCCCGTGGATCTCGAGCTCACCGTTGGCAGTCCAGCGCGCGATCTGCCCGGGGAGGTCCAGGCGCTGAACGTCGCGCGGATCTTCGAAGGGTATGGCCCAGGCAGCTCGGCGCAGCTGCACCCAGGCGGAGCCGTCCGTGGCGCGGGCGCTGCGCAGCTCGGAGGCGCAGCGAGTCACGCAGGAGACGTTCTCGGTTGGCCGAGCCACCCGCGCCTCATCTTGGCGACAGCGCGCCTCGAACGCCTCCACGGCGCGGGCGTATGCCGGCTGAGCGCGTCGCGCACGCGTGAGCGCGTCGGCTCGCGCGAGCTCGAGCACGGAGCCGGCGGTCCCGACACCTCGCGTGGAGAGGATCTCGTCGGCGAGGGAGTCAGCTCGCATGTCGAGGGCGCCGAGGGCGATCAGCAGCAGCGCCGCATCGCGGTCCACGGCTTCGGCGTCGAGCACGAGCGGACCGGGCGCTCCTCCGGTCGAGAGGCGCAGGGTCACGCGGGCGCGCACGCGCAGCTGACCTTCGTGCACGCCCTCGGTCGTGTCCAACGGCTCGAGGCTGAGCTCTACGATGGGCGCGTCCTCGGGAGGCGCGGCCGCCACACGCAGACCGAAGCGGCCGAGACGCTCGTCGAGTGCGCGGGTCCAGGCATCCGCGCAGGCCGGACCGCAGCCCTCGATCGATGCGCCGACGCTGGCGTGATCCACGTCGAGCTGCTCGGCCGCTCGAAACATCACGACGCCCGCGACGCCCCCGAGCATCAGCAGCGTGAGGAGCGTTCGCCACGGTCGCAGACCTCGCCAGCGCAGCGAGCTCTTCACCGGTTGGGCGTCGGGCTGAGACGAGCGACCGCCGCCGCGCTCGGCTCGAGCAGGTCGAGGCGCTGCGGGAAGTCGTCGGGGATGCGTACGCTCGAGCGTGACCCGAAGAGCTCGAGCTCCAGCTCCGAGGCGCGCGCGTAGAGGTCCGACGGAGGCGATCCGTCGCAACCCTCGGGCAACAGGTGTCGCTCGAGGTAGAGCAGCGCGCGACGATGCGGCGACTCCGTGCCGGCGCCCACATGACAAGCCTGCATCAACGAGAGATAGCCAATGCCGGGCGTGGCCATGCTCGAGACGTAGGCGCTCAACTCGGCCCGTGTGCTCCCTCCCATCGACGTGGGACAGCCGGGACAGCTCGGAACGGATCCGTCCGCCACATGCCTCAGCTCGTGGACCGAGACCGCGCGCGCCACCCAGGTCGCCAGCTCTTCCACAGCGGGCGCCAGGTCGCGTGTCTGCGCCAGGCGTTGGGATGCACCGATCATGCGCGCCGCCTCAGCCGGCGTGACCTTGGGGCAAGCGGATCCGCGGCTGGCGCGCAGAGCATCCACCAGCTCCTCGCGATCCGGTGCGGCGAGTCCGCGCCAAGGCAGGCCCCAGATGCTGAAGGTGCTGCCGCAGCGTCGCCTGTCGGCCACGGAGCGCGCGACCTCGAGCAGGGAGAGCTCGTCCTCCGCGCCCTCGTGCAGCAGCACGAGCAGATCGGGGCTGAGGGCGTCGAAGGCCTCGGCGCGCACGGCCGCGGCCATGGCACGACGCGGCGGATCGAGACGCCCCTCGAGGGCGGGGTTCAGCGTGGGCCAGACGCGCCGCACGCTGTAGGCCAGGACTCGATCGAGGAGCACGAGGGCGCCGTCCTCCGGGCGGCCCGTGTGCCCGAGATCGCCCTCCACCAAGTTGGTGGAGTCGAGCCGCCGCAGGAGCCGCAGATCCCCCTGTCGCGCTGACATCTCCGAGGCCACGCGGTAGGTGCGCGCGTAGAGCTGCAGCCTGCCGGCGTACTCGACCAGGGAGGCCTCCACGCGGTAGGGAGAGTGGCGGCTACGCTGATAGTCGTTGAGCGCCCAGACGAGATAGTCCACGCGTTCCGCGTCGACCTCGGGCTGCGCCGAGAGCGCCTGCCGTAGCTGATCGAAGAGCGAGACTAGGTTCGCGTCCGGCGCCACCGCGTGTCGAAGCAGGAAAAAGCTCTGCGCCTCGGCGTCGCGACGCTCAGGGGAAGGGCGCGTCGTCTCGGCGAAGCGAGCGAGGACCCACGCTGGCAGCAGCCGCTCGTGGACTCGTCGCAGGTCAGCGTCGGTCACGGCGTCCCGTGGCACGTCGAAGCGAGCGCGGTAGCAGGGCTCCAGCCAGATGTTCAGCTCACCTCGCGCGAGCCCGAGCAAGGCATCCGGCCTGAGCGCGCCGAACATGAAGACACCGAGCAGGGCGACGGCCAACACCAAGCGCACACGAGCCAACACCGTCCACCGGCGCCATGCGCGCGGCGGGAGGTCAGCGTCGTCGGAGGTGGACAAATGGTTTCAGGAGGTTCGAGGGCAGAGCACGCACCACTGCGCGCGCGGGAGCAAGACTAGGACACTCTAGCGTGACGAAGGTTCCGAAGCTCAGCTGCCACCGGGTCGAGGGTGCCCCGCGCAGCGGGTGTAGCGCGCCGCCCGCGCGCGCTGCCCACATCGACGCCGCAGATGCCCGTGGCGTTTTGGGGTACGCTCGGGCGATGGTTCGTCGCGGATTGACCCGCATCGATTGAGTCTTGGTGTCCCTAGGACCCTCGCCCCTCGTGGGCGAAACCAGGAGATCTTCCAGGTCGGCTCCACGCTGCAGCTGCCTGTCGGATGGTCTATGCGTGCTCAGTAGGTCAAACCAACGGCATCCGACCCACACGGTCGAGGGCGAGACGCCTCTCGTCGAGGAGCACACCATGGATTTTTCGCTGCTACATCCCCAGCTGGTTCACCTGCCACTCGCGCTCGCCGTCTTGATGCCATTTTTTGCCGCCGTCGTCGCTTGGGCCTGGTGGCGAAAGAAGCTGCCGCGCGCGGCGTGGTTCTTGGTCTTGGGCATGCAGGTTCTACTCGCCGGGGGTGCTTTCGCAGCCAAGCAGGCGGGAGAAGAGGCTGAAGAGCGGGTAGAGCACGTGGTCGCCGAACAGGTCATCGAGGAGCACGCAGAGGCTGCTGAGGCATTCGTGGTCGCGGCGGCGGTGACGACGCTGCCCTTCCTGCTCGCGGCGTTCGTGCGCAAAGAGTCCGTCGCTTTGGGATTGGCCGCGGTCTCCTCGCTGTCCTCGTGCGTGCCCTTGGTGCTCGCCATCCTCGCGGGACAAAGTGGGGGTGCGCTCGTCTACGAGCATGGCGCGGCGAACGCGTACATCGACGCGGCGGGTTCACAAGCCGCCACACGGAGTGCAGACGACGACGACGATGACTGACCGAAGCTCAGCGCATCTCATGTTGCGTGCCTCAGCATCTGCCATTGGCGGCTTGACCACGAGCTGAGAGCACGGCGAGCTCGATCGCGCCGAGCGCTCACTGCGTCACAGGGGCCTCGTGTTTCGTGCGCGGCGCTTTGAGGTAGCATTGGGCGATGGCGCATCGCGGATTGACCCCTCGCCAAGTCACGCGTCTCGCGCGGGGACGTGGCGCGCTCCACATGACCGAAGTGGATGAGTTGGCCGTCGAGGAGCCGCTCGAGATTCGTGTCGCCGACGAAGCGCTCGCCGTGACCATGCGGACGCCCGGCGAGGATCAAGCGCTCGCCGCGGGTTTCCTCTTCGCCGAGGGCGTCCTCGGCTCGTTTGCCGATATCGGCTCCATCGCCCACTGCGGTGATCCCGCGGACGATGGGTTTGGCAACATCGTGAACGTTACACCCGGCCCTGGCGTGTTTCTCGACCCGTCGCGCCTCGCCGCCTCGCGTCGCGGCACGCTCACGACGGCGGCTTGCGGAGTCTGTGGGCGGCGCAGCGTCGAGGATCTGATCGCTCGTTGCGAGCCCGTGACTGCACAGGGCACCATCTCCCTCTCGCGTCTGCTCGCGAGCGTGGAGCAGCTCACCGAGGTGCAGACGCTCTTCAGACGCACGGGCGCGACCCACGGCGCGGCGGCCTTCGACCTCGATGGCCGGATGCTCGCGAGCGCCGAGGACGTCGGCCGGCACAACGCGGTCGACAAGGTCTTGGGACGTCTGCTGCTCGATGGCTGCGCGAGCGCCCCCGCTCATCTGGTCGTCAGCGGTCGCACCAGCTTCGAGATTGTGCAGAAGGCGGTGGTCTCTGGCGTCCCCTGTGTGGTGGGCGTGTCCGGCACGAGCTCCTTGGCCGTGGACTTGGCACAACGCCTCGGCGTCACGCTCATCGGCTTCGCGCGCGGTGATGAGCTCGCCATTTATGCGCACCCCGAGCGCGTGGCCCTGACCACAGCGTAGGTGGCTCGCTGTGCTGAGCCAGAGCGGTGCGCGCCACGCCCTCCGCCCGAATCGGGTGGCGAACGCGGCGCGCCGTCGAAGCGGAGACGTCTCAGTTGCCGAGCGACGACGGAGTCACGCTGTCGAGCTCGGAGACGCCGAGCTTGTAGGCCTCGTTCGCGCCGTGCTCGTAGCTGCCGATCCAGATCTTGTAGGTGCCGGCCGGGAACGCGCCTGCGACCACGGGGTCGAAGCCTTCCGTGTCGTCGTTGCACATGTAGCTGCCGTCCGGCTTCTGGATGACCAAGGTCACGTCCTCACCGTCCGTGGTGGCGTGTGCCATGACGCGCAGCGAGCTGAAGTCTCCGCCTGCGACGAGCAGGTGGTCGGGTGTGCCCGCGATCCAACCGTTGCAGTCGGAGTTGAGGGTGGCTGCATCGGTGGATCCACCTGAGGTTCCGCTAGCCGTGGTCGGGTCAGGCATGAAGCCCGGCCTCACGCTGACCGTGCCGAAGTTGGAGTCGCCCGCAGCTGCCGCTGGTGCGGAGGGCGCAGCGGCGGTCGTGGGTGCCGTGGCCGCAGCAGGTGGCGCGGGCGCCACCGCAGGCGAGTCGTCGCCTCCGCCGCAGCCCCACGCGGAAAGTGCGCCCATCAAGAACAGTGTCGTTGCCTTTTTCATATGTCCGTCCTCATCCATGGTTGCCGCTCGATCGCGGTGGCTGAGGATACGTGATCCGCCGCCGGATCTTCCCCTCGAGCTAGAGAATTCACACAGGTCCGTTGGCGAGCGGGGACGACCCTCGTCCGCTCCTCCCCTGTGGCCGTGTGGAGGGCGGCGCGGCATAGTCGGTGGATGGGACGCGCGTCTACGATCTGCTTGATGTGGCTCGTCGCCTGCTCTGGGGCGGCGCCTGGATCGGACGCAGGCGTGGACGCGTCATCCGCCTTGGACGCCGGATCGAGCAGAGACGCGAGCGCCTCTGACGCGAGCGGCTCCGACGCGCAGACCACACATCCTGACCCCGAGTGCGCCGAGGACGGCTGCCTGCGCGCGGCGAGCAAGGTTGGTGACTTCGGCCGCAGCTTCCTCGAGCCCTACCTCGAGCCCGGGGTCCGCATCGAGAACGGCTACAGCGTGTGGACCCTCGAGTACGTCACGGATGGCGCCACCTCCTTGGCGACCGTGACCTTGCCCTTCGCCGTCGACGCCCCCGCGGACGGCTGGGCCATCGTGGCCAACGACCACGGCACCAGCGGCGTCGGGGACGTGTGCAAGCTCTCGGGCACGGTCGCTGGCGCGGGCCTCGCGGGGCTCTTCGGAGCGCGCGGAATGATCGGCGTGGCCACGGACTACCCCGGCCTCGGCACGCCGGGAGTGCACCCCTATCTCGTCTCGACGGTGGAGGGGCGCGCCACCCTCGATGCCTTGCGCGCGGCGAGGAACCTCGCGGTCTGGCTGCGTCTCCCTGTCTCTGGGCGCTACGCCGTCGTCGGTCTGAGCCAAGGCGGTCACGCTGCTCTGGCCGCCGCCGCCGAACACGCGAGCTACGCGCCCGAGCTCGACATCCGCGCCTTCGGAGCGAGCGCACCGGCGAGCGTCTGGGAAGAGCAGTGGCGTGCGGGCGTGATGGTCGACGGCCCCCATCTCGCCTTCCACGCGCTGCTGGTCTACGCTTGGGCCGCGCACTACGGCTTCTCGGGACCGAGCTTGTGGGCTGACGGCTTGAGCGGGCGCATCGACTCGATCATGGATTCCGAGTGTGTCGTGCCGATCCCCGGCGCGCCTACCACGTTGATGGCCGATCTGGGAGAGCGCGCCGACGCGATCTTTTCGGCGCCCTTCCTGCGAGCCTATGGCAGCGGTGACTGGGGCGACTTCGCGGACTTTCACAGCTGGTTCACGCTCAACCGCATCGGTCCCTACGAGCAGACTGCACCCCTGCGCATCTATCAAGGCGACGCGGACACGATCGTGCTCGAACCTGGGACGCGCGCGTTGGTGGACGATCTGCGCGCCGGCGGCGTCGAGGTCGACTATCAGGTGGTGCCTGGCGGCGAGCACACGACCGTCGCCTTTGGCTTCGTGGCGAGCGACGAGCTGCGCACGGAGGAGTCCATCGCCTGGATCCGAGGCCTGGTGGAGGCGCCGTGAAGAGCCCGATCTTCTCCAGGCTGCGGAGCGTGCCGGTGCGGAGCATCGCTGAAAGCTTTTCCTCGGGCGGCATTGCCGTCATCCTCCCGGGCATGGAACGTTCCCCATCGTACCGTCACGTCACGTCTTGGCTCGCCGTCGCCGTCCTCTTGGCGCCGCTGCTCTTGGGCGTCGATTTCGCTGCCGCCCAATCCATGGACGGTTTTCAGATCGAAGTGGATGGCGAGTCCAGCCCTCTCGTGCCTGAGGCTGAGCCATCCGCGGATGACAGCGGCGGCGTGGCGGAGGATCAGAGCGGCGCTGTGGCGCAGACCTCGGAGGGCATCGACGCGAGCGACCCCGCGACCGTGAGTCGGGGCGAGGACGCCCAAGCTCGCGCGCTCTTCGAAGCGGGGACCGCCTACTACGATCGCGGCGAGTATCACGACGCCTACGATCAGTTCGTGCGCTCCTACGAGATCAGCCGGCGTCCGGTGCTGATGTACAACGCCTCCCAAGCGGCGGAGCGCGCGGGCGACCTCGAGAACGCCATCCTCTGGCTCGAGCGCTTCGTGGCCGCACCCGACGCGGAGCTCGCCGACCGTGAGCGACAGCGTCCGCGCCTCGCCAACCTGCGGCATCGCCTCGAGACGCGACGCATCGCACATCATGCGGACGACGAGGATCACGGCTTCTTCATGCCGGTGCCCGCCTTCATCGCGTACCTCGTGGGCGGCGCCGGGCTGCTGACCTTCGCCACCTTTGGCATCCTCACGTTGCACGAGGACAGCTCCCTCTCGGACACGTGCAGCTCGCGTGCGTGCACGTCTGGCGACCTGAGCAATCTGCACGCCTTCGCCCGCACGGCCGATGCGGGTTGGATCATCGGCGTGGCGGGCGTGGCGACGGGCACGATTCTCTGGCTCACCCTGAAGGGTGACTCGGAAGAACACGAGGGCGTCGCCTTCGAGCCATGGCTTTCGCCTCGCCTGGTTGGTGGAAGCGCTCGCTTGAACTTCTGATCTCAGCGTGTCGGCGCCTCATTGGCGTCGCTTCCGATGCGATAGGGGTTGACGTCGAGTGGACGCTCTTCGTTCACGTCGTCGTCGCGGGGCCTCAGGGCGGCCTGCAGCCCGAGCAGCTCGCGGGAGTTGGGATCGAGCGCGAGCGCCGCTTCCACGGACGCGCGGGCGGCGTCCCGATCGCCGAAGCCTGCGAAGTAGAGCGCCTCGACGTAGTGACGCCAGAGCATCTGCGCCCGCGTCTCGTCGTCGAGGGGGCGGCCCACGCGGGCGTCGATTCGAGTCCAGATCCGGGCCAACTCTTGACGACCTTCGCGCTCGTCTCCTCGGCTGGCGCCGGCACCCAAGACTTGAAAATACAGCTGCCGCGGCACCATCGTCTCGTAGAGTTCCGGCGGCACGCGCGTGTCCATCTCCACCAGCAGTGGGCGACGGGCGGCGAGGCTCTGAAGGTCGGGCTGCCGCAGCGTGCCTTCGAGCAAGTAGCCTCGCAGCAGATCTGCGAGCTCGGGCTCACGCGCCACGAGGCTGTTCACCATGCCGGGGTAGGCCAGCAAGGGAATGGGCACGACGGTCACGTCCGGCCGCAAGAGCTCTTCGGATTCTCCACCCCAGAAGCGGAACAGGGTCTGCGCCTGGTGTACGAGCACGACCGAGCGCGGCGGAAGGTCACGACGCAGGGCGTCGTCGAAGTCGTCCGTGTCCGCGAAGCTCGTGAGAGAGACCTGTGGTCCGGTCGCCCTGGCGTGCTGCAGCGCGGCCAGGGGCGCGGCGAGCAAGAGCAACGCGGCGAGCGCGCCGAGGAGCCCACCGCGACGCTTCATGAGCGTGGCGAGGACACCCACCCCGGATACGGCGAGCACCGTCAGCGCGGCCATGGCCGGCATCAAGTATCCGAGGGCGTCCGGGTTGCCGTGGACGAAGCCGAGCCACGCTCGAGCGCCACTGTAGCTCAGCAGCAGGCCCAGCCAGACGATCGCGACGCGAGCGCTGCCGCGGGTGCGCAGGAGTGCCCAGGCGCCGAGCAGGGCGAGCACCACGGTGACGGCATGGACGCTCGAGCCCAGGGCCCAGACGACGTCCGCGAGGCGCTCTCCCAGAGGAAGTGGCACACCCGCGCCTTGATTTTTCTGGAATGCTTCGGCGCTCACGACCCAGAAGATGCGCGCCGGAGACGTGGGTTCGCCGAGGTTCAGGCTCGGTCCCGCGGCCGCCCGGAGCGGCAGGTAGATGAAGGTCGAGAGGCCGAGCAGCGCGAAGCCCGTGGCGCGCAGCAGCGGGCGTCGACCGCGATCCTGCAACAGCCGAGCGAGGGTCGGTGCGGCAGCGGGCAAGAGCAAGAAGGTCAGGAAGTGGTGGTTGGCGAGGCCCAGACCGAAGGCGAGGGCCGCGACATAGAGCGGGCGGGGATCGCTCGACGGTCGGCGAGCCTCGAAGCAGACCAGCCGGTCAGCGATGAAGCAGACGAGGGCCGCTTCCAGCGCATAGACCTCGGGACGTACGGCTTGTAGCCAGACGCCGTAGCTGCCAGCGAAGAGCCAGCTCGCGGCGACGGATAGCAGCAGACGACCGTTGCCTTCGACCGCCTCCGCGCTCTCCAGGGTCACCAGCGTGGCGTGGAAGACGCATCCCGCAGCGAGGGCCGCGAAGCACGCGCTCGCCAGCGCCACTCGAAACGCCATGCTGCCGAGGGGGACCATGCAGGCGGCGTAGTGAGTGAGCGTCGCGAGCACCTCGCCGGGCGGGTGGGCGATGCCCAGATCACTCGCCGCGGCGACGAATTCACCCGAGTCGAGCCAGTAGGCGTGGGCAGATGCCGTGGCCAAATAGGCGAGCAGCGGACCAAGAACAGCCAGCGCCCAGGCGAGGGTCTCTGATGTACCCCCATGGGCGCGCCGGACCATGCCCCATCATGAGCGTCATCCGCCAACGGGTAAAGGATTGTGGGGACGGTCCTAAGCAGTTCACTTATTGTGAAACAATGTTTCACAATAAGTGAACTGCTTAGGACCGTCCCCGAAAATGAAGCACGTCCTGCCAGCGCAGGGAGCCGGCTACGGATTTGGGCAGGTGCAGGTCGAGGAGTGGGGCGATCAGGCCGAGGAGTTCGTAGAGGACGTAGGCTGTGGCGCCGAAGACGAGGGCGTCTTCGATGTGGAAGACGGGAGAGAGGTGCTTCATGTGTCCCTCCTCCCATGGGATGGAGTCGAGGTGGGGCAGGCGCAGGGTCTGCTCGACGTTCAGCTTCAAGATGCGCGCGACCTCTCCCGGAGCGGGTCTCAGGGGCGCTGTTCCCAGAGTGGAGACGAAGGGTTCGAGGCGGTGATCCGAGGTGTAGACGGGAATCGACGAGAGGCGCCCGAGCACCTCGGCTCCGCTGAGGGCGATCTCCTCCTTCGCCTCGCGCAGCGCCGTCGCCTCGAGGCTGAGGTCCTGCTCTTCGGGTCGGCCCCCCGGGAAACACACCTCCCCGGCGTGCTGCCGCAGGTTCGCGGCGCGCTGCGTGAGGATTACCTCGAGATCGCCGCCGAAGCTCACCGGTACGAGCACACCGGCGCGGATGTGGTTGCTGCGCCCAGGCAGCGCGGGGACCTCGACGTGCCCATGGGCGCTGAGCGCATGTCGCAGCGCGTCGGGCGTGAGCGTCCTGGCCATGGCCTGTTATGGTCCGCCCGAGATGACATCGCGAGCACGAAGATACTGGCTGATGAAGAGCGAACCGGACGTCTACTCCATCCAAGATCTCGAGCGCGATGTGCGCGAGGGCTGGGAAGGCGTGCGCAACTATCAGGCGCGCAACTTCATGCGCGACGATATGCGCGACGGCGACCTCGTCCTCTACTACCACTCGAACGCCAAACCCTCGGGCGTGGCCGGTGTCTCACGGATCTGTCGCGAGGCGTACACCGACGACACCCAATTCGATCCCGAGAGCCCGTACTACGACGCGCGCTCCGACCCCAAGACCCCGCGCTGGATTCGCGTCGACGTCGAGCATGTCGAGACCTTCACCGAGGTCGTGCCCCTCGCTACCCTCAAGGCGGACGCCGCGCTTCAGGACATGATGGTCACCCGACGCGGCTCTCGGCTCAGCGTTCAGCCCGTCGATAAGGCGCAATTTCGGCACGTCGTGAAGCTCGCCGGGGGCAAGACTCGCGTACGCTGATCCGCTTCAGCTGCGGATGCCCGGCGCCTCGTAGCCCATCTGGCTGACATACTCGGTGTAGCCGCCGTCGTAGGTTCGCGGCCCCGAATCGCCCCCGAGCTCGAGCACGCGGTTGCTGAGCTGCGCGAGGAAGTCTCGGTCATGGGAGACGAAGAGCATGGTGCCCTCGTAGCTCGACAGCGCCTCCACGAGCATCTCCTTGGTGTCCATGTCCAAGTGGTTCGTGGGCTCATCGAGCACCAAGAAGTTCGGCGGATCGTAGAGCATCTGCGCGAGCACGAGGCGCGCCTTCTCACCGCCGGAGAGGATGCGCACGGGCTTGTCTGCCTCCTCACCGGGAAATCCGAAAGCGCCCGCCAGGGTGTGCAGCTGTCCGCGCGCGGCGACGGGGAAGCGCGCTGTGAGCGACTCGAGCACGGTCTTCTTGGCGTCGAGCAGCTCCATGCTGTGCTGCGCGAAGTAGGCCAGCTTCACGCTCGCGCCGAGCCGCACTTCGCCCGACGTCGGCTCGCTCGCCTGGGCGATCAGCTTCAAGAGCGTGCTCTTGCCTGCGCCGTTCACGCCCATCACGCACCAGCGCTCCTTGCGTCGAATCAGCAGGTCGAGCTGGTCGAGCACGGTGTGGTCGCCATAGCGCTTGGTCACAGCTTGGAGATTCGCGACATCCTCACCCGAGCGAGGCGGCTCGCGAAAGTCGAAGTGCAGCTTCTTGCGCCGCTTGGGCGGCTCGAGCTTCTCGATCTTGTCGAGCTTCTTCACCCGTGACTGCACCTGCGCCGCCTTGGCCGCCTGCGCCTTGAAGCGCTCGATGAAGCGCTCCTCCTTGCGCAACATGGCCTGCTGCCGCGCGTGCTGCGCCTCCGCCTGCTTCTCGTTCAGAGCGCGCTGCGCTTCGTAGAAGTCGTAGTCGCCCGTGTAGGTCGTGACCTCGCCGCCGTCGATGGCGACTACCTTGCGGACCACGTGGTTCATGAAGCGTCGGTCATGACAGGTGAGAAAGAGCGCGCCCTCGTAGCGCGTGAGGAATTCCTGCAACCACAGGATGGACTCGAGGTCGAGGTGGTTGGTGGGCTCATCGAGCAGCAGGCAGTCGGGACGCATCAGGAGGATACGCGCGAGGGCGACGCGCATCTTGAAGCCGCCGCTCATCTCGCCCACGTCGGCGTCCATCATGGCCTGCGTGAAACCGAGGCCGGCGAGGATCTCGCGAGCGCGCGCGTCGAGGGAGTAGCCGTCGAGATCCTGGAAGCGCGCCGAGACGTGGCCGTAGCGCTCCACGAGGGCGTCCATCTCGTCCATGCGCTCGGGATCGGCCATGGCGTGCTCGAGCTCGGCGAGCTCGGCGGCGACCTCGGAGACGGGACCGGCGCCGTCCATGGTGGCGGCGACCACCGTCTGCCCACTCATCTCGCCCACGTCTTGGCTGAAGTAGCCGATGCTCAATGCGCGCGGCACGGAGACGCTGCCCGCGTCTGGCTGCTCCACCTTCATGATCATGCGGAAGAGGCTGGTCTTGCCGGAGCCGTTGGGTCCGACGAGGCCGATCTTCTCGCCGCGGTGGATGGCGACGCTGGCGTCGGTGAAGAGAATCTGCCGTCCGTGATGCCGGGCGATGCCGTCGAGGGTGATCACGCGGCCTGCATACAGCGCGACAGGGCCACGTGCGAGGCGAGCACGACTTGACCGACGTCGGGCGGCGGGATTAGCTGCTCGCATGTCGGTGCCTCGCGGTCTCTATGCCATCGTCGATCCGGACGCCTGCCGTGGGCGTGACGCGCTCGAGGTCGCCGCGGCCATTCTGCGTGGTGGCGCCGCCATGCTGCAGCTGCGGATGAAGCACGGATCGGACACGGCGCGGCTCGAGCTGGCGCGAGCGCTGGCGTCAGCGTGTCGAGCGCAGGGCGTGCCCTTCATCGTGGACGATCGGCTCGACATCGCCTTGCTCGCGAAGGCAGACGGAGTCCATGTGGGTCAAGACGACCTGCCCGTCGCGCTCTTGTCGCAGCAGCCCCTGGCCGCCGGGCTGAGCCTCGGTGTGTCCACGCACACGCTCGATCAGGTGCGGATCGCGGAGGCTGAGGGCGCTCACCTGCTCGGCTTTGGTCCCGTGTTTCCGACGCGCAGCAAGCGAGACGCCGACGACATCGTTGGGCTCGAGCTTCTGAGCGAGGCCGCGAGCGCGACGGAGCTGCCCGTGGTGGCGATCGGTGGACTCGACGCGGAGCGGGCCCCGCTCGCCCGAGACGCCGGGGCCGCGATGGTGGCGTGCATCTCGGCCATCTGTGGGGCCGACGATCCAGAGGCGAGCGCGCGGGCGATTCATCTGGCGGCGGGAGGCGAGCCGTGCTGATCGAGCTGTTGGTGGGTGCAGGCCTCGGCGCCGGCGCTGCGCTGGTCGCGCGCAGACTGCGATCGCGAGGGAGCGCGCCGGGCGAGACCAAGCCGGCTCGCGCCAAAGGCGACCTCGAAGTATCAGATGTGGTACTGTATCTCGATCAGGAGTTCTGGCTCGCGGGCTGCGTACGTCTGATCGAAGAGCAGGAGCCCGTGGCGAGCTTGTTCCGAACTCCTGGAGCCGACCCGATCACGTGGTTGGCCGAGCTCGGCGTGCGACGCGAGATCGTGCTCTTCGAAGACACGGCCGAGGTGCCAGGAGGTCACGTGGGAGACGAGCTCCCCATCGGCGGGCGGAGCCTGAGGCTCTCCCGACGAGGTCGCGCCACGCTCACCACCGAGGGCGAGCAGCTTCCTGTCACCGCAGACAGCTGCGAATTCGCCTTGATGCAGGACGGAAGTGGCCGTCGCCTGCTGGTGATCGATCACGCGAACGGCACACGCTGGGCGCTCTTGGGTGAATATGTGGGCCGCGAGCTGCTCGACATACTTCCGGGCAGCAGCCAAGCCGACGAGAGCGCTACGCGACGCGGCTGACCGTCTCGAGGTAACGGATGGTGCTCTCCACGGAGGTGGTGAGCGCCTCGTTGATCAAGAGCGAGGTGCGATCATCCGAGACCTTCAAGGCCTCGTAGTATCGTTGGCGCTCCGTCGCATGAATGATCGCCGGCGGGTAGCCGTGTCGGAGCAGGATGAGGTTCATCAGCAGACGCGCGAGCTTGCCGCTGTGGCGCGCGAAGGGGTGAATCTGCAGAAACTCATAGTGGGCTTTGGAAGCTAGCCGCACAGGATGCGTGGAGCGCTTAGTGTCGGTGGAGGTCATCCAAGACACCAGCTGTCGCATGCGATAGCTGACCTTGTCGGGTGGCGCGAGATCGTGGAAGTAGAGGCGATGCAGGGGCATCTCCTTGCGATACTTCGGTGGCGATTTGCCTTCGACCTCTTCGGGGGCGAGGGTGGCGTAGATGTTCTTGATCAGCGGAAGGCTGATCGTCATGCGACGCTTGGCGGCTAGCTCACGGACCATGTGTACCGCGGCGAGGTTGTGCCGAATCTCGTCGTACACAGGCAGCAGGGTGGTGTCGCTGACGACCCCGTCCTCGATGGCAGCCCGCAGCTCGTCCATGGTGTAGACCACGCCCTCGAGGGCGCTGTCGTGGTAGATCCACGACATGTCGAATTTTGCCCGGAAATCAGCCAAATCGGCTGGATCTGCGTGCTTCTCGAGATCCTGAAGATGAGCGACCCGCTCTTCGAGACTCGCTCCTTGAAGTGCCTGCACCAAGAGCCTGTCCTCCTTCGGACGGCGACGGCCGCCGTGGGGCGCGAAGTCTACTTGCGGTGCTGCATTGCGTCAAGGATGGAGTGAAATCCAGCAGCAGGGATCGAGTTGGCTACGTTCCGTCTCCGAGCGGGATGCGGATGCGAAAGCGTGCGCCGCCGGATTCGCTTCGATCGCAGCGCACTTCGCCGGCGTGCTCGAGGATCACCTTCTTGACGATGGCGAGGCCGAGGCCCGTGCCGTCGCTCTTGGTCGTGTAGTACGGATCGAAGACCTGCGCGGCGGCGTCTTCTGGAATCCCGGGGCCGTTGTCCGAGACGTCGAGCAGCGCCCAATCGCGCTCGCGGCGCACGCTCACGAGGACCTCTCCGCCGCCGTCGGGGTGGGTCTCGAGCACGGCTCGCACCGCGTTTCGGATCAGGTTGTCCAAGGCTCGCTTCAACATCATGGCGTCGATACGAGCCGGAACTCCGCCGGGCTCGCATTCGCAGCGGACGTCCACGTCCGCAAAGCTCGAATTCGGACCGGCCGATTCGAGGATGCCTGGTATACTGCGTGATACCTCTTCGACAAAGTCCTGCAAATCTGCGGACTCCAGTGTTGCCTCGGGTAATTTGGCGAAGGAGCTGAACTCGCTGACCAGGCGTCTCAAGGTCGCGACCTCTTCCGTCACGATGGCGACGGCCTGCTCGAGCTGTCGGCGATAGTCGTCGTCGTCTCCACGGTAGCGGGCGAGCACCTCCTGCGCCGCGAGCTGAATCGGTGTCAGCGGGTTCTTGATCTCATGCGCGAGGCGTCGGGCGAACTCTTGCCAGGCGCCGATCCGCTTCAGGTACTCGATGCGCTCCCGCGACTCACGCAGGTCGCGGACCATGTCGTTGAAGGCCTGCGTCAGCTCGGCGACCTCGTCCTGTTCTTGCGCGGGGACGTGGACGGAGAGGTCGCCGCGACCCACCTGACGAGTCGCGCGAGCGAGGTAGGCCACGCGCCGGGTCACGCGGCGGCTGAGGGCGATGCCGAGAAAGGCCGCGAGCGCGACCACGAGCAGCATCATCGCGAAATAGGTCCAGACGTAGACGCTCGAGACGTAGGCTGTCTGGGCGACGAGGCGCGAGAAGACCTCCTCGACCTCGCCCGCGCGTTGATACTCCTCGAAAGGCGTGAGCGGCGCCGTGAGCACGACCTCCACCTCGGCGCCGTCATCGCTCAAGGGTCGACGGCGACTCAGCAGGCGCCGCTGCGATTCGTCCATGCGCCCGGGCAGCTCGGCCGACGCGAGGATCTCTCCCTGCGCGTCTCGCACCACCAGCGCACCGACGTTCTCGCGAGCAGCCAGGATCTCACGCAGATCCTCGCGCAGCGCCTCACGATCGGCCTCGGCGGTGTGCTGGCGCACGGCGTAGTCGCGGCCGATTCCGTCGGCCGTCAGCCCGGCCTCCCGACGCAGGGCGAGGATGTACTCGTGGTAGCCCTCGACGCCGCGCTCGAGTCCGCGTTCGATGTCTGGGTTGACGCCCATCTGGTAGGCGTTGCGCAGGGCGGATCGTCCGAGCAGGCTCGAGCCTATCAGCGGCAGCAGGGCGACCACGGCGACCGCCAAGAGGAGCTTACGGCCGATGCTCGAGGGTCGCTTCATGGGACGCGATGCGATGCGGAACGAAAGCCGATGGCGCTCTCGGCCTGACAGATCTGACGCCGCACGATGTTGATCACCACGGGACCGAGGGCCTCGCCGCTGCCTCCGGGGCGCAAGAGCGCGCGACATTGGGCTGCGGACACGGGGTTGAACTCCGCACGCACGGCGAAGTAGATGGGCTCGCCCGAGTGACGCGCGTAGTCGGAGGCGTGTCCCAAGGCGAGATCGTGCACGTCGAGGCAACGCGCGATCACGCCGTCGAGGCTCTGGATCGGCTCGGGGCGATGTCCGAGGCGAAGCCAGTAGACCTCCTCCCACACATCCCAATACACCGAGCAGGCGAAGCGTCGCGTGGCGATGGGCGATCCACCTCGTTCGCGGAAAGCCTGGGCCGTGATCACGAACTGCTTGCGTAGACCGCTCTCGAGTTGATGCCGCGCCGCCGGGGTTATCAGCGCGCGCGCCGAGAAGCTGATGCGCGGCACACCGTCTTGCCAGCGTACGCCCACGTCCTGTTGGGGCAGCTGTTGAGCCATCGCCAGCGCGGCGACGGCGAGCGTGGCCAAGGCCCACAGGATAGGCAGGGAGGAGCGCTTCATAGCTGGATGAAGCCCAGGATGTTGGAGAAGCCGAGCTGAAAAACGCCGACGTCCGTGTCGAGGCGTAGGCCCAGATCGAAGGTGAGATCGACGGGGATCCTCGAGGCGCCGCGGTAGCCTGGGATGGCGCGGTCCAGCTCCTGAAGGTCCGTGAGTCCGTAGAGCCCCACGCTGAAATACGCGTTCAGGGCTCGGACTCCGCCTGTGCCCGAGTAGAGCCGCATGCCGTACTCGACGTCGATGCGACCCGCGACCTCTTCGGCGCGCATCTCGGCGATCGAGGTGCCGAGCAGGTTGGGCGACGCGCGCCTGTCGAGCTGCATCTCGAGCACGCGGGAAGGCACGAGATCCGTGAGGTCCACGGAGTGGAAGAGATAGAAGAAGGGCGCCTCACCGAAGATGACGCCGGCGAAGGCGCCGAGGCGCAAGGAGTGGTGGCGGCCCCAGGGCAGCGGAATCCAACGTTGAATCCGCACGCTGGCGCGCAAGAAGTCGTAGTCGCTGCCGAGGAAGTGTGTGGCGCCGTCGGCCGCGAAGTCGACCAAGAGACCACGAGTCGGCAGCGCGGGGTCGTCGCGTCGGTCATAGACCAAGCCCGTGCGAATGGTCGACACGTAGCTCTGGCCTCGGCGGATCGCGAAGTCGATGGGGCGCACCTCCGTGCCTCGGCGCTCGCTCGCCGCCTCGGGCATGGCGAGCACGTTGACCGTCTCGCCGCGCCAGGAGAGGCGATAGCGCGTGGAGGCGCCGAGGTCGCGACCGGTGCCGAGCTCGAGCCCGCCGCGTCGATAGATCACGACGGCGTTTCGCGCCTCGATGGCGGGATCGCAGGCGGTCGGTGCGGGGGGACAGCGAATGGCGACCAGCGGATCGTTGCCGAAGAACTCGCGCCCATTGTGGAAGAAGGCGGCGACGCTCAACGCCATGGGTGAGTCGCCCAAGTGAGGTGCGATGAAGGAGAGTCGTCCCGCCTGCTGTCGTTGTGCGCCGAGGGCGCTCACACGCAGGGTGAATCCGAGGCCGAAGAGGTTGGTCTCGGCGAGCTGCACACCCGCGTAGGGCATGATGGCGGTGCGCGTATCGGTCGTGCGAGTGAGGCCCTCCGAGACACCGAAGGCGAGCTGCTCGATGACGACCGTGTTGCGCTCGCGCACTCGCACCACGAGTACGACCCAGCCTCTGCGTGTGCCGCGACGCAGGCTGAGCTCGACCTGGCGGAACCAACCCGTGCCGAGGAGACGCCAGCGAATGGCCTCGATCTCCTCGTCCTCAGGGTCGATCATGTCGCCGCGCTCGAGTGGGATGTAGCCGCGGATGACGTGCGCCCGCGTACGGTCGTTGCCCTCGACGCGGATGCGCTCGAGCCGGAAGCGACCGGGTCCCTCGGCGCTCTCGTCTTCCGCGTCCCAGGTGTCCGAAGGGTAGTCGTCAGATATCTCTGGGCTCGAGGACTCCGCCGCGAGCTCCGCTGCAGGCTGTGCGTCCGGCGCGTTCTCCGCTGGAGCCTGTGCCTCGACGGGCTGACTGATGAGCAGCGCGCCGAGGGCCAGCGCGCAGAGCAGCGGCGATCGGACGAAACGACCGATGCCCATCGCGGAGTCCCGTCGGCGAGGTGGGCGAACCACCGGCGCAGCCTACTCTAGTGCGGGTAGCTGAGCGAGGAGCGCCAGCACGGCCAGACTGATGCTCAGGACGACGATCACCCAGAGCAGGGTCTTCCCGGGGGAGAAATCGTCCTCGGGCTTGTGTACGTGGAGCATCTCGTCGGGGATGGTCTGGTCTGCCGTCATCACTGCCTCTGCCTGGGTCTGGACTGCTTGGGGCGACGCGGCATTCTGTTCAGGTCGAGTCTTCTTCGTGGGTGCCCGTCCGCGGGTGGCCTCGGGCAAGGCATCCTCTGCCGTGACGTCGTCGCGTACGTGACGCGTGGACGTGTCCGTGATGGCGCGCGCCGCAGGAGCGCCACCGAGGTAGATGACCTTGACGGTCGCGTCGCGCCGCTCGCGGCGTTTGGGCGGGGGCAAGGTGTCGCCCGTCATGGGCTGCGGCATGGGAGGCAGGGGCGGACCCGTGCGTGAACCCGGTCGGCGCTCTTCGCGCTCGCGCACGATGGACGCTAGCGCGACCTCGACGACGCTGAGCAACGGAGGCTCGGTGTCGACCCGCGCGGGCTCGGGGTGGTCGGACTCCTGCTCCGCGGTCGTGGCGGCGGGCGCCTTGGCGTCAACGTGGAAGGAGCCGTCCTCCCACGCGAAGACGTCGTTGAGATCGTCGACACCGTCTAGACGAATCGTGGAGAGCTCGCCGCCGTCGTAGAGGATCTCGGCGCGCATACCGCTCGACTCGAAGATCAGCTCGCCGCTGAGTCCCGCGCGCTCGCAGTAGTTCATCAGATCCGCGGGCACGTGCACCGCGAGGGAGCCCTCTCGATGGCTAGCGTCGCCGGAGGAGACCAGCAAGGGCGGTAGGCGTTGATAGACCCGGTAGCTGCCGGCGCGCAGTGAGAGGAGCTTTTCGACCGCGTCCTCTGCGTCGTCGCGCTCGGGCTGCTCTGTGGCGATCTGTCCCGCGACCAGGGAGACCTCCCACGCGTCACCGTCTACTTCGAAGACCAGAGCGCCGGTAGCGCGCAGGGACTCGAGCTCGGTCAAGAGCGAGACGATACCGTCCGAAGGGATCTCTCCCTCGGCGATGGGGACCTCGGTTGTGTCGGGGGCGGACACCGAGAAGAAACTAAACGAGCGTCGCGCCGAAAGCGAGGATACCCGATCAAGTCGCAGCAGACGGGACGTGCAACACCGAGCCAGAGAGGGGTCGATCGAGTATGCGTCGAGTCGCGTCTCTCGCCACGCGGTGCGCGCACACACCCTCGGAGAGTCGAAAGGGGCCGACCCTGGGCAAGCCCTCTAAGACCACGCTGATCGTTCCGGCTCGTCGTGGAGCGTCGAGCAGCGGTCCGCCCCGTCGGCGCCACGACAGGCTGGAGGCCAAGTGGTGATGCAAGATGCGCTCGTGAGGGCGTGCACCGAGCAGGCCCGGGCGATCGAAGAGCCCGCCGTCGAGGCAGGGTCGGCCAGCGATGAGCACGGGCGCGAAGAGCAGGGGCACGGCGCAGCTCGCGCGGATGGCGGTCGCCAGGTCGCCGGACTGAAGCACACGGGTGCGTCGCGTGCGAACATCGAAGACGGACATCCCCAGGGGTGCTCTGCACTGCGCGAAGGTCCGAGCGGGCAATACTCCTTCGAGGATCGACTGGAAGAGCTGTCCACGTAGCAGCCCCGCGCCTAGCGCCGGATCCCAAAAATCCTGGCGCCTCAGGCCGAAGAGTACTCGAGAGAACTCGTCTGCGGACAAGCCCGCCGCCCAAGCGCCGCCGACCAGTGCGCCAGCGCTCGAGCCCCACGCTGCGCGCGGCTGAAGGCCCTCCTCTTCCAGCGCAGAGAGAAAGCCTGCGTGGGCGAAGAAGCCGAAGAATCCCGAGGAGAGGCCCAAGGAAAAAGGCGCCTCGAGCAACCAGTCGCGAAGCGTCTGCACGCCCTACTCTGGCACGCCGAGGGCGCGTGGCACGCACGCAAGCCGCTCAGCGACTGCGCTCACGGGAAGATGCCGCGCTCGGCGTAGGCCGTATTCAGGCGCTGCAGCGCCAGCGCGTAGCTCGCGATGCGTTGGTCGACGCCGTGCTCCCGCGCGAAGTACTCGACGCGGTGATATGCCCTCGTCATCGCCGTCTCGAGCTTGGAGAGCACCTCCTCCGCGTCCCAGCTCTCGCTGCGACGATTCTGCACCCACTCGTAGTAGCTGACAGTGACGCCGCCCGAGTTGGCGAGCACGTCGGGGATGATGTGGATGCCGCGATCCTTGAGGATCAATTCACCCGCAGGGGTGGTCGGTCCGTTCGCGCCCTCGGCGATCAGCTTCACGTCGAGCAGCTCTGCCTCCTTCGTACCGACCTGATTCTCGAGCGCCGCCGGGATGAAGATATCTGCCTTGGTGCTGAAGAAGTCGTCCCTCGAGATCTCGTGTCCGCCCTCGTAGCCACCGATAGATCCATGATGCTTCACATGATCGATCAGCTTGTGGGCGTTGAACCCCTCGGGGTTCGCCAGGTAGCCGCTGTGGTCACCCACCGCGACGGTCGACACGCCGAGCTTGGCGAGCAGGAGCGAGGCGTTGCCGCCGACATTGCCGAAGCCCTGCACGATGGCGGTCTTTCCCTCGAGCTCGAAGTGATGCTCCTTCGTCCACTCGATGATGCAGTGGAGTACGCCGCGGCTGGTCGCCTGCGCGCGACCCTCGGAGCCACCGCACGCGAGGCTCTTGCCGGTCACGACCGCGCGCTGCGCGTTCTTGTCGGTCTCGGAGATGGAGTTCATGTAGGTGTCCATCATCCAGACCATGATCTGCGCGTTGGTGCCCATGTCCGGAGCGGGGATGTCGAAGTGCGGGCCGATGTGCGTGCCGAGGGCGTGTGTGAAGCGCCGCGTGATGCGCATGATCTCGTGGTTGGAGTAGTCGCGCGGGTTGAACTTGATCCCGCCCTTGCCACCGCCGAAGGGGATGCCCATCAGACCCGACTTCCAGGTCATCATGGCGGAGAGGGCCTTGAGGTCGTCGAGGCTGACGCTCGCGTGGTAGCGGATGCCGCCCTTGTAGGGCCCGAGCAGGTTGTTGTGCTGAATGCGGTAGCCCTTGAAGAGCTTCAGCGAGCCGTCGTCCATCTTCACTGGGAAGTTGACGATCAGCTCGTTCTTGGGCTGCGAGAGCATCTCTCTCACATGCGTCGGCAAGTGCACGACGTCCGCGGCCTGATCGAGGTAGTCCTGAACCACCTTGAAGAACTGATAGTCTTCCTGCGCTTCTTGGGTCATCACGCACTCCATAGCCGAGCATCCGTTGGCTCGTAGGGCGCTATCGTGCACCCCGATTCTGCTGCGTCAACAACGCATCGCGTCAGAAATGAGCGGACGCACAGTGTCTTGGAGGAGGTGCTTTACAGCCGGCGGAGTCTGCGGCATGTGGGGCCGCCAGCTCAGCTATGCGGAAGCAGCCAGGCCGTGTAGAGCCAGGTCAAGGCGCCCGTGATCAGGAGCGCGTCGATGCGATCGAGGATGCCGCCGTGACCGGGGAGGATCTTGCCGCTGTCCTTCACGCCCGTGCTGCGCTTCAAGAGAGAAGCGAAGAGATCGCCGAGCTGACCTAAGGCGCCCGCCAGCACGCCCAGCCCGACAGCGTGCAGCACGGGCAGCTCGGGCAGGAGCGTGTAGTGCATGCCGACGGCCGAGCCGACCGCGGCGAGCAGACCTCCGACGGCGCCCTCCACGGTCTTCTTGGGTGAGATCAGCGGATAGAGCTTGTGGCGACCGAAGGCCTTGCCGGCGAAGTAGGCGCCCGTATCCGAGAGCCACGCCAGGAGCATCGTCAACATTACCCACGCGCCGCCGTGGGGCAGCCGGTGAATGAGCATGAGCGAGGCCAACAAACCGCCGACGTAGATGGGGCCTGCCACGAGCCAACCGGCGCGCGTGGCGGCGCCCTCGATGGGCTCCGGCGTCGCGAGTGAGACCACCACGGAACCGAGCACGAGGCCGACGAGCGCGGACGGCAAGAAGAGCGGGGCTGTCAGGAAGCGAAGTCCCAGGGCGAGGCCCACGGTGACGGCCACGCCATACAGCCGGATCGCGCGCCGACTTGGAAAGATCATCGCCATCAGCTCGCCGCTCGCGACGGTCGCTGTGAAGACCACCAGCAGAACGAAGGCCCACGGGGGAGCGCTGAACATCAGCCACAAGATCAGTGGGATCAGCGGGGCGACCGCGAGCAGGCGCACGGCCGTGTTGGACATGCGCGGTTTGGACGGGCCTTCCGCTTCTGAGTTCACTCGCCCGCCCGCCGCACAGGCTCCGGATCGGTCGGTTCGCTCGCGTCGTCGGCCTCGGGGACGCGTCCGAAGCGGCGCTCTCGAGTCTGATAGACGGCGACGGCCTCGTGCAGATCTTCGGCGTGCATGTCCGGCCAGAGCCTGTCGGTGAACACCAGCTCGGCGTAGGCCGCGCCCCAGAGCAGGAAGTTGCTGATGCGCTGCTCTCCGCCCGTGCGAATCAAGAGGTCCACGGCGCCCACATCCACCGAGGGTATCGCCGCTTCGAGGAGCGCCTCGTCGATGGCGGAGCACTCGAGGTCGCCGGCCCGGACGCGCTCGGCGATCCCGCGGCAGGCGTCGGTGATCTCTTCTTGGCCGCCATAGCTCAGGGCCAAGGTCAGGGTCATCTCGTCGAGCTGCTCGGTGTCCGTCTCGAGTGCCTCGAGCACGTGACGCACGGGAGAGGGCAGCTCCTGCCGACGGCCGATGGCGCGCAGACGGATGCCGTTGTCCATCAGCTCTTCGCGCTCCGTGACGAGGAACTCGGTGAGCAGCTCCATCAGCGCGCTCACCTCCGCCAGAGGGCGCTGCCAATTCTGTTCGCTGAAGGCGTACATGGTGAGCGCGTCCACACCCATGCGCCGAGCCGCGCGTACGATGCGGCGGACCGCCTTGGAACCTTCGCGGTGTCCGTGGCTGCGTTCCAGCCCGCGCGAGCTCGCCCAGCGCCCGTTGCCATCCATGATGATGGCGACGTGTTTGGGAAGTCTCTGTAGATCGACGATGGGCACAGCCCGCGCGGGTTACCACGGGCTATCTCAGGCAGCAAGAGGGCCTAGAACGCGTTCCGGATGAGGAACCGGCGTTGTGAGTGGTATCATGTAGGAAACATGCGACGGGAAGATGAGTCGCTTTCCATGCAATCGGTGCTGGCGTGTATAAGCTGGACGGGTGACCACATCGGACTACTACGGGGATCTTGGAGTCTCGCGCGACTCGAGCGACGCGGAGATCAAGCAGGCCTTTCGCAAGCTCGCTCGTGAGCTGCACCCAGACCACAATCCAGACGACAGCGCCGCCGAGGATCGCTTCAAGCGTGTGTCCCATGCCTACGACGTGCTCTCGGATTCAGAGCGTCGAAAGCTGTACGACGAGTTCGGGGACGTAGGGCTACGCGATGGCTTCGATCCCGATCTGCATCGTCAGCACGGCGCCGCTGGATTTCCAGGCGGTCGAGGGGGACCGGTCGGGTTCGACTTCGACATCGGCGAGGTGCTGCGCGGCAAGGGCTTCGAGGGCTTCTTCGGTCGGCGCGGCCCGCAGCCAAGGCCGGGTCAAGAGTTCGCCGCGAGCATCTCCATTTCTCTCGTGGAGGCTTTCACGGGCTGCACACGCGAGCTGAGCCTGAATCGAGCGGGAGAGGCTGCGTCGACGTTGAAGGTGAAGATACCGGCGGGCGTGCACGATCGAGGCAAGGTGCGGGTGCGCGGTCGAGGGGGACGCGGACAGCATGGTGGCCCAGACGGGGACCTGCTGATGACGGTGCACGTGAAGCCCCACGAGCACTTCAAGCGCCGAGGCGACGACCTGGAACTCGAGCTGCCGTTGACGGTCGCCGAAGCGCTGCAGGGAGCTCGCATCGCGGTGCCGACGCCCCACGGAGAGGTGACGCTGAACGTGCCCGCCAAGAGTCAGGGCGGGCAACGCATGCGCTTGCGAGGCAAAGGCATGCCGAAGCGTTCTGGAGGCTTCGGCGATCTCTTCGTGACGCTGCGAGTGCGCGTTCCTGCGGATCCTAGCCCCGAACTGCTCGAGGCGGTGAGCGCGATCGATTGGGGGACGCCCGAGGGACGCGACGAGTTAGGCTGGTAGTGTTGCACGTGAAACAGCGAGGCTACTCGCGTCGAAGTTCGAGCATGCGATCGTCCACCTGAAGGGCGTCCACCACCTCCATGCCCTCCACGACTTGGGCGAAGATCGTGTAGCGCCCATCCAGCGAGGGCTCCTCACCGTAGGTCACGAAGAACTGGCTGCCCCCGGTGTCGCGGCCCGCGAGTGCCATGCCCACGGAGCCGCGCTCGTAGCGCAGGGCGTTGTCTTCGCAGCGTTGGGTGAACTCGGGACCGCCGTAGCCATCTCCTCGGGGATCGCCGCCTTGGACCACGAAGCCGGGCACGACGCGGTGAAAGGTGAGCCCAGCATAGAAGCCCGCGTCCACCAACTCGAGGAAGCGCGAGGCCGTCTCGGGCGCCGCGTCCGCTCGAAGCTCGAGCACGAACTCACCACGGTTCGTGCGCACGCGTACCCGAGGCAGGTCGCCCGCGGTGGAAATCGGCACCTGCTGCGGGTCAGGGATTGGGGCGGGTGCGCCATCCGGCAAGGCCTGGCCCAGGCTGCGGAGCAGCGCGCGAGCCTTGGCGCGGACCGCGACGTTCCAATGGCGCGCGAGCCGCTCCAAGCTTGGATCGAGCTCGGACAGCGGCAGGCTCCCAAGGGCATCGATGTACAAGCCGAGGCCCTCGAGGTCAGCCGTCCGCTCCAGCGTCACGAGTGCGCGGCGCATGGCCGGCAGCAGTGCCGCGACCTCGATCCGAGGCAAGCCCTCCTGCTGTCCTCGCGCCCAGGCCTGAGCTCGCGTCAGCAAGACCTCGAGGCTCGCGTCCACTACGCCACGGTCTGAATCGCCCAGTCCCGCCAGCAGCAACCGGGTGGCGCTCGCCGCATGCACGCGCCCCGCTGCTCGTACCACCGCTTCGCGTACACGCGTCGTGGCGCCACGACTCATCCGCTGGAGATAGGCGCCGCGCTCGGCGTCGGCGCCTGGCACCGCGGCGATCACCGCAGCGGCCTGACGTGAGCGGGCCTCTTCGGTCACCCAGCCAAGTCCACAGCGCGGGCTCTCGTTGGGCCAGCCCCGACCGCGGTCCACCAAGCCCGCGAGAGCGCAGTGCACGCGCCCGCGGAGTTCTCCCGCCGCAGGTCGCTGAACGCCACCGACCGCTCGATACGCATCCAACGCGGGCCGGTAGACGGGCTCCTCGCGAGCCCACGGCGCACACGCAGACACCAGCGCCCGCACGCGATTCACGCGCGGACCCGCGGCGGACTCCCAGTCCGTCTCCGCGACCTCTCGCAGCAGCTCTCCGCAGACGGCCCGAGCGCTCGCTTGGCGGCGTCGGCCGAGAGCTCCGAGGGCCGCTATGGAGACCTGCCAATCGTGGTCGTCGGCGCCACGCCTCAGCAGCGCGATCGAACCCGCTGCGCGCCTTCCTAGCGCTCGAAAGGCAGCGCGCCGGACCTCGGCGCTGCTCGACTGAGCTCCGGCGATCAAGCGCGCGTTCACGCGATCGGACATGCCCGCAGCCGCCGTGCTTGGGAGACGACCCAGAGCGTCCGTGCAAGACAAGGCGAGGTCGGGACCAGGGTCTCCCTCGAGGGTGAGTAAGAGCTTCTCGACTGTGGCCCCAGAGGGAGCCACGCCTCGACGGCCCAAGTCCGCGAGCGCGCGGCACGCGGACACGCGCTCCTCCGGGGCGTCCGCGTCGAGCTGCACGCGCAGGCCCGGATCCGAGACCCGACTTGCGATCTGGCCCAAGCTCTCCGTGATCGTGGCTCGCACGCTCGAGACGTCCTCGGCCGAGAGTGCAAGGAGCAACCAGCGCTCGGCCTCCTCGGGTGCGTCGTCGCGCAGGGCGCCGAGTCCAAAGGCGGCCTGTGCCCGCGCGGTGGGGGACGAATCGCGCAGACCATCTCGAAGCAGCAGCGCCTCGTCGGGATCGTGCAGCCGAGTGAGGGCGAGGTACGCTGCCAAGCGGAGCTCACTCGAGGTCGAGCGGCGCGCCCGAGCCATGCGCTCCGTGAAGTGCCGCGCGTCGGAGTCACTGAGCAGCTCGCTCGTGGTCGTGGTGGGCTCCGGAGCCGCAACCGGGCTCTGCAACTCGCTGGCCGGAGCTGATGCTCCGGATCCGCAAGCGAGCAGGCCTCGAGCGAGCGTCAGGGCGCAGGCGAGTCCCAGGAAGCGCGATCTGAGAGCCCTGTTCATCCCTGCTCGTAGAACACGCGAGGCTTGCATGTGCAAGAGCTGCACGGGCGGTGACGGGCGCGAGAGAGAACCTGTTCTGCAGCAAGGCACCACCGGACCGAGGCCGTTCACGTTGCACGTGAAACGTCCCCATCCACATGTCTTCCTCGTTGCACGTGAGACGTGGCGCATCCCCCGTTGACTCGCTGACGCGGACTGTCACGATCGCCGCGTGAGCCTTGACGAACAAGCCAAGACACGCCTCGCCGAACTCGACACTCGAGGCCTGCGCCGGCGCGTGCG
This sequence comes from Deltaproteobacteria bacterium, assembly GCA_013151775.1. GTDB lineage: Bacteria > Myxococcota_A > Polyangia > Polyangiales > Houyiibacteriaceae > JAADHO01. The sequence goes on from JAADHO010000094.1 coordinate 80,522, forward strand.
CCCATTGGCAGATGCGCACGGTCCCAGCATCCAGGTTGCAGGTCGATCCGTCGTCATGCTCTCCTCCAACGACTACCTCGGCCTCACGAGTCATCCGCAGCTGCGCGCCAGCCTCGTCCGAGCGAGCCGCCAGTGGGCCACCGGCGCCGCAGCGTCACGCCTCATCTCGGGCACGCAGCGCGTGCACCGCGAAGCCGAAGCGCGCCTCGCCAAGCTGACGCGAACCGAGCGCGCACTGCTCTTCTCCAGTGGCTACGCGGCCAACGTCGGCGTGCTCTCCAGCCTGCCGCGCGCCGCCGACGTGGTCTTCAGCGACGCCCTCAACCACGCCTCCATCATCGATGGCTGTCGGCTCGGGAAGGCTCGCGTCATCGTCTATCCCCACGCTGACGTCGACGCCCTAACCCGCCTGCTCGAGCAACACCGCTCGCACCACGGCGCAGCCTTCATCGTCACCGACGCCCTCTTCTCCATGGACGGAGACCGCGCTCCTCTGGGCGCTCTGTCCGAACTCTCCGCACGCTTCGACGCCTCGCTGATCGTCGATGAGGCACACTCGTTGGGTGTCCTCGGCCCCGCCGGTGCAGGCGCCTGCGCCGAAGCGGGCGTCACGCCAGAGCTGCTCGTCGGCACCCTCGGCAAGGCCCTCGGACTGTGGGGTGCCTTCGCCGCCAGCACTCCCTCCGTGATCGAACTGCTCGAGAACAGCGCGCGCAGCTTCGTCTTCTCCACCGCCACCTCTCCCGCGGGTGCCGCCGCCTGCGTCGTGGCCTGTGATCTCGTCCAAGCTGCAGACGACGCGCGCGCTCGCGTGTTGCGTTACGCGACCCGCCTGCGGGACGGCCTGCGCTCACGAGGCTGGCGTGTGCCCGCAGGCGATGCGCAGATCGTGCCCGTGGTGATCGGTCCCGCCGACGTGACCATGCAGATCTCCTCCGCGCTCTTCGAGCGAGGCTTCTTCGTCCAGGGCATTCGGCCACCTACGGTCCCGCAGGGCACGAGTCGACTTCGCCTGGCACCCATGGCGACCCACAGCGACTCCATGATCGAAGGCGTCTTAGCAGCCTTCCGCGACCTCGAGCGCCTGAGGCCCAGCTGATGCCCGCGTTCTTCATCAGCGCCACCGGCACGGGTGTTGGAAAGACCTGGCTCACTCGGGGACTCGCGCGCGCCCTCTCACGCACGGGTCGCTCCGTGGCGGCGCTCAAGCCGATCGAGACTGGCGTGCTCACGCGGCCCTTGGACGCAGTCGCTATCGCGCGAGCCAGCGGCCACCCGACCGACGCGGACCTGCCAAACCTGTACCGTGCGACGCCTCCGTTAGCGCCCTATGCGATCACCCTACAGGGTGATCATGAACCACTGATCATGGCTCCCATTGTCTCCATGATCGAGACTCGAGCCCGCGAAGTCGAATGGTTGCTGGTGGAAGCCGCCGGTGGACTGCTGGTGCCGCTGACCGAGCGTGAGAGCCTCGCGGCTTTCGCTCAGCGGCTCGACTACCCGCTCGTCCTCGTCTCTCCAGACGAGCTCGGGACCCTCTCCCACAGCCTGACAGCCGTGGAGTCGGCGACTGAGCGTGGTCTCCATCTCCAAGCCGTCGTGTTGACGCGCTGCGCTTCGGACGCCCCGGGTTCGAACCTCGACATCCTGACGCGCTGGCTCTCGCCCACGCCCGTGGTCGGTTTTCTCGAGACCGCTGACGACGACGAGGCCCTCGCGGACGAAGTCGAGCGCTGCGGGATCCTGCGCCTGCTCGAAGACTGATGACCGAGCTCAGGGTGCCGAGACACGCAGAGGCGACGGCGGCCGAGTCGCGCCCTCACGCATCACCGCCACATAGCGCAGGCCACGACGCGCGAAGTGGTCGAGATCCGGGCTGCGCTGAACCACCACACGCGAGCGTCCCGCGCGTCGGACTCGAAAGCGCAGCCGGTCACCGAGGGAGGCGCTGCGCAGTGCCCACCCGAGGTCATGCAGCGAGACCAGGCGCTCGCCGTTCACGCTGATCAGGCGATCTCCCCGCGTGAACCCGCTCGACGCGCGCGGTCGACCGACGGTTGGCGGCCACACCACATTGACCGAGGCACGCAACACCGTTGACTCACCCTCAGGGGTGATGTCTCGGTAGGTCACTCCGCGCAGTACGTAGCCGGCGCGCGTCAAGCACGCCCCGAAGTCGATCACACCCTGATGCTCCAGCCACGCTCTCGCCCGCCGCGCGGTCTCGGGAGACGCCTCCGTGAGCGCGTCGAAGAAGCTCGCGTCATCCAGCGGCTGCCCGATGCCCACGCGTGAGCGCGCGTCACGCAGCACGGCGAAGAGATCCGTGTCCTCGCTCCGAAGCTCGGTGTCCACGCAGAAGGCCAACACCGCGCCCGCAGCGTAGGCCCAGCCGTCCATGGAGAGCGTGGCGTCCGTGATGCGCCGCGCGCCGGCGTCGCGTCGGTAGCGATCGTAAATGCGCATCAACTGCGACAGCGCGACGGGCTCCGGCAGCTCATCCAGCCGAACGCGCAGCATCAGCTCGAGGTAGCGTGTCATGCCCTCGTGCAGCCAAGGCGCGTCCCTCGCTGTGTTCCAGAGGTGTATCAGCTCGTGCACGAGCACGCGGCCGGACGGAGACAGAGCCGTGCCTCGGGGCGGGCGATCGCTGAGGAGCGAGACGGCGTCCCCGATGCGGCCACCGCTCAGCCCCAGTGGCGCACGATCGAACGTCGCGAGGACCTCACGCGAGTGCAGCGGACCCAAGAGCTGCCTAGCGAGCCGCAGGGTGCGCATGCCGAGATCGAGGAGTGGCCTCAGGTCTTCCTCCGAGTAGTCACCGCTCACCACGCGAAGTCGAGTCTCCGAGGCGCTCTGCTCGATCACGCTCAGCCGCCCAAGCTCGAACACGACCTCCTGCGCTTCGCGCACGGAATCGGCGTGCAAGGTCGTGCCGTCGAGCGGGTGGGAGGCGATCAGTGTCCAGCCCTCGGGCAGATGGAAGGTGACGTCCACGGGCATGTCGAGGACATGCGCTCCGTCGAAGGAGACGCTGGGCACGAAGGCGCGCCCGATCAGGAACAGCCCTCGGCTGAGCGTATGCGGCGCGTCTTCGAGCCCATGAATTGCGTGGGCGGCCTCGTGCTCGGGGAGCATCGCGTAGGTGGTGTCGAGGTCTGCCTCGGCGCTCGGGTGACAGGCCGCAAAGGCAGACTCGGATCCGTCCTCGGCCACGCTCCGGATGAAGCGCTGATACCCATTGGGACCGTTCTCGAACTCGACCGTGTCGAAGGCGAAGCAGAGATCGGGCAGCGCACGCTCCACCCAAGCCAGCGGTAGATGGTGCCGAACGAGGAGCCGGCCGCTCGACTGCACGTTCACCTCGAGTGTCATCCGCGGCTCGGGCCCGCTGGTCGGCTGCACGCTCAGCTCGAGGGTCCGCGCATCGGGCCGGGTGCTCTCGGGTTGCGCCGTTGGAGTCGCACCTACGCTCGGCCTGCTCGCCGGCGGATTCGCGCGCCCTGTCGCTCCGGCGCAGGCGCTCAGCAACGCGCACGCCAAGAGCGCACAGAAGGTGGCGTGCTTTCTGGGCGGCGGCGCGCTCAATCGAACGCGGCGATGCCCGTGATGGCTTGGCCGAGGATCAGGGTGTGGATGTCGTGGGTGCCCTCGTAGGTGTAGACCGTCTCGAGGTTCATCATGTGACGACCAACCGGGTACTCATACATGATACCGTTGGCACCCAAGATGTCGCGGCCCATGCGGGCGGCGTCCAGCGCCATGGCCACGTTGTTGCGCTTGGCGAGGGAGATCTGCTGAGGCGTGACCTTGCCCGCCTCCTTGATACGTCCGAGGCGCAGGATCAGGCATTGGGCCTTGGTGATCTCCGTCAGCATGGTCACGAGCTTCTGCTGCACCAGCTGATAGCCGGCGATGGGCTTGCTGAACTGCACCCGATCCTTCGCGTACTCGAGGGCGCACTCGTAGCTGCCGATGGCCGCGCCGATCACGCCCCACGCGATGCCGTAGCGCGCTTGGGATAGACACGAGAGCGGCCCGCGCATGCCCGACACGTTGGGCAAGATGGCGTCCTCGTCCACCTCGACGTCCTCGAGGATGAGCGAGCTAGTGACGCTCGCTCGCAAGGAGAACTTGTCGGTGATCTTCTCGGCGGTGAAGCCCTTGGTGTTCGTGGGCACGAGGAAACCGTGCACCCTGTCGTCGAGCTTCGCCCAGACGATGGCGACGTGGGCGAGGTTGCCGTTGGTGATCCAGCGCTTGGTGCCGTTGAGTCGATAGCCTCCGCCCGGTAGGCGTTCGGCGCGGGTGATCATCCCGGTGGGGTTCGAACCGAAGTCGGGTTCCGTGAGCCCGAAGCAGCCGATGATCTCCCCCGCGGCCATGCCGGGCAGGTACTTCTCCTTCTGCGCGTCACTGCCGAAGGCATGAATCGGATACATGCAGAGCGAGCCCTGCACGGAGCAGAAGGAGCGCACGCCGCTGTCGCCACGCTCGAGCTCCTGCATGGCGAGACCGTAGGCGACGTCGCCCATGCCGGCGCAGCCGTAGCCCTCGAGGTTCGCTCCGAGCAGCCCGAGGTCTGCGAACTGCTCTACGAGGTCGTGCGGAAACGTGCCCTCCTGATAGTGCTTCCCAATGACGGGAATGATCTTCGCGTCGACGAAGCGTCGCACGTTGTCGCGCACGAGCCGCTCTTCGTCCTGAAGCTCCTCATCGAGTGCGTAGAAATCGAGCGCCATCCACCACCTCCGGTGCCTGCGTCCACATGCGGCACAGGCCTCCGTTTGCCATGGCTCGGCCACCGCGACCATGCGCTTGCGCACCCCTCCTTCCTGTGTATATTCCGCCCCCATTCTTCTGGACATCGTTCCGGGGCGTTAGCTCAGCTGGGAGAGCGCGGCGTTCGCAATGCCGAGGTCAGGGGTTCGATCCCCCTACGCTCCACTGTGTTTTTGGAAGGGGCTGAGCGCAGCCCCTTCCCCCCACTGCGGGCGGCCGCAGCGGGGCCCCCCATCCCGCCTTCGAC
>JAADHO010000409.1 GCA_013151775.1 Deltaproteobacteria bacterium
CGAGATCCTGCCGCTCTGGTTCGACGGGGACCCGACACCGGGGACCTCCGACGACACGGTGCGGCTCTGGTTCGTGCCGGGCGCCTGAACCGTCCACAGACTCGAGACCCGAAGACGGCCTCCCCATCCGCAAACGCGCGAGTGGTGGAGGCCGTTCGGCATGAAATGGGCAGACGCGCGTGCGCGCCGAAGCTGGCGTCCTCCACACGCGGGGTGCGAGCTCGGTTTTCCGTAGCGCGCCAGCAGCGCTATGCTGCCGCCGTGAAGCGCGCCCTCGTCCACGGTCTCTTGATCACCTGCCTCGCCTGCGGGGGCGGACAGGGGGCGAACTCGGGAGACGCGGGCGCCGACGCGACGCAGGACGCGCAGGCTCTCGACGCGAGCACGGATGGGTCGGTCGACGCCGCCGCGTCGGACAGCTCTCGGGACGCCAGCCTGGACGCCGCCCTCGAGCCGGACGCCTCGACCGACGCCGGCCCCGCGCTCCTCGGGCCGCCCTACCCCATCGTGCTCGCCCACGGCTTCTTCGGCTTCGAAGACTTCGCGGGCATCGACTTCATCAACTACTTCTTCCGCGTCAAGGATCGCCTCGCCAGCGACGGAGAGCTCCTCGTCTTCACACCGGCCGTGGATCCCTTCGGAAGCTCCGAGGAGCGCGGTCGGCAACTCCTGGACGCGGTGGAGCGCATCACCCGGGAGACGGGCTACGCCAAGGTGAACCTGATCTGCCACTCCCAAGGCGGACTCGACGCGCGCGTGGTCGCGGCCCTGCGCCCCGACCTCGTCGCCTCCGTGACCACCGTCGCCACGCCGCACGCGGGTACACCCGTGGCGGACGCCCTCGTGCGCATCACGGACTATCCGCGCCTCTCGGAGCTGCTCGACGCCTTCGTGCGCCTGATCGGCGCGCCCATCTACGACGCGCTCGGTGCCGACACCAGCGTGACCGCCGCGATCCGCCAGCTCTCCACCGAAGGCATGGCGGAGTTCAACGCCATGTACCCACCCGACCCGGACATGCCCTACTTCTCCATCGCGGGCCGCTCCGACAACCACCCGGGCGGTGCGGACTGCGAAGCCGTGGACAGCCCTCGCTTCATCACACGCTGGCGCCGCGACCTCGATCCCATCGATCCCCTCTTCGCCCTGCCGGAGACCATCAACGATGGCGTGCTCGTGGGCCCCGGGCACGCCAACGACGGCATGGTGCGCGCCATCGACGCGCGCTTCGGCCGCTTCCTCGGCTGCATCCCCGCAGACCATATGGACGAGGTCGGACACCTCTTCGGCGACTCACCCGGGCTCGGCAACGACTTCGACTACCTCGACTTCTGGTCCGAGCTCATCGCCTGGCTGCGCGCGCAAGGCTATTGAAGCCGCCAGCGGGGCGGAGCGAACGCACGCCACGCGGGTGACGCGGAGAGCGGGCGTGACCAAGATACGTGGGCTCTCACGACAACCCGGAGGCATTCATGACCAAGCCTGTGCACGAGTTCGACATGACGATCGTCCAGAAGGACGGGTACCTCTTCGACGTGACCTTCGATGACGAGAAGCACGCCCACGTGCAGATCGACGAGCCCCCGCCCTTGGGTGAAGACCGCGCGCCCAACGCCGTGCGCTACCTGGCCGCGGCGGTCGGCAACTGCCTGTCGGCGAGCCTGGTGTTCTGCGCGAGCCGCAAGCTGAAGGTCGCGGTGAACGGGCTCGAGACCAAGGTGCACGTCGAGATCACGCGCGACGAGCAGCGGCGTCTGCGCGTGGGCCGCATCGAGGTGAACCTCGAGCTGCCGGAGGGCCGCTCCAAGGCGGAGCTCGAGGGCTGCATGGAACTCTTCGAGAGCTTCTGCACCGTGACGGAGAGCGTGCGCGCTGGCATCCAGGTCGACGTGCACGTGAACGACGCGCCCGCGTGATTCGTGGCCGGAGAGTGGTGAACGTCGTGGTCGCCGCGCTCGAGGCCGTGGGACGTTGGGTGACGCCCGAGCGCGCCCGCGTGTATCCACGCACCATCTTGGCCGCGCTGATGCTCTCCGGAGTGCTCGCGCTGCCGTTGGCACCACTCTTCGGTCTCGACGCATCACCACCCGTGGTGCGTGATTTCGCCGCCTTCTACATGGCGGGACACGCGCTCAACCACGGACGCTCCGAGCTGCTGACGGATATCGAAGCGCAGGAGACGTACCAACACCGACTCCTAGAACTCCCCACCGATGCGAAGTGGTCGCCCTGGGTCTACCCACCCGTGCTGGCCTTCGCCTTCGCCCCCTTGGCCACGCTTCCCTATCACGCCGCATGGGGCGCGTCCGTGGTCCTGCTCGCCGGAGCCCTATGGCTCGCGCTCGCCATGCTGCGTCGCGAGCTCCCGGGACTTCCTGCCACTCGCAGCTCCTTCTGGCGAGCGCTGACGTTCTTTCCCGTCTTCTCCTGTCTACTCGTCGGCCAGGTCGCGCTCTTCCTCTTGGTACCGCTAGCCGGCTTCGTGCGAGCGCTACGCCATGGTCACGAAGTCCGTGCGGGCCTGTGGCTCGGAGTGTTCGCGGTAAAACCTCAGCTAGCGCTGGGTTTGGGCGTGCTGCTGCTCTTCCGTCGGCAGTGGCGCGCCGCCGGCACTGCGGTCGTGACGGCGCTAGCCATCTTCGCGGCGAGCTATGTGCTGCTCCCGAACGCCACCGTGCAGTGGTTCACCCACGCTCCTCAGGTTCTCCGCTACATGCGCCAAGGCGCCTCTCCATCCTGGGGCTCCTACATCGCCTACGGACCCTTCGGCTCCGCCAGCCTTCTGCTGCACTCCCTCTCGCCCGAGCTAGCCACCGCTGTCGGCGTAGCGATCACGCTGGGCCTGCTCTTCGCGTTCACCCGCCTCCCGCGGCATGAATCTCCCTCCGGGCGGCTCCTGACGCTCGCAGCCGGCGTCACGCTGGCATTGCTGCTGAGCCCACACCTCTACGTCTACGATCTCGCCCTGCTGCTCGTGCCCTTCTGGCTCGTGCTCTCGTCCGGCGCCCTCGAGCGAGCGGCCATTCGGGGCGCGGTGGCGCTGGTCTACGCAGGGTGTTTCCTCGGCACCTACCTCAGCCTCGCCCAGGTGACCGTGAGCGAGACGCTCTTCGGACATGGCATGGCCATACAGTTCGGACTGATCGCGATCCTGTTCGCCGTGTGGGCGATCCTCAGGGCAGCTTCAGATCCACCTCGGCCGCGGGCTGCGTCGAGGTCGGATGGAAGTAGTGCCGAAAGCCGACGCGATATCCGCACATCTTCGTGACGACATGCTTGCGCAGCACCGCGTCCGCTAGCATCAGCGACTCGTCCTGCGCGGGCGACGCTTCCGGCACGAAGCTGACGACGTCGAAGGCCTCGGGCGCGAAGAGGTCGAGCACGGGCTGGAGCAGCGCCTTTAGACCGCCGCGGAAGTCCATGTTGGTCTCGAAGCTGGCGTAGCTCCCCACCCGCTGGGGTGTGACGTGGATGGTGTAGTAGCGGTCACCACGAATGGCGTTCAGAGAGTAGCCCGCGGGGTCGAAGATGTGCTCGTCCACGCGGAAGTCGGGCAGCAGCGTGCGCGCGCGGTGTGCGAGCTCGTGTTGGGCCGCAGCCGTGAAGTCGGTCTCGAGCCAGCGCGGATCGATCCCGTGCATCAGCACCTCGAGGGTGGTGTCATCGGGCGCAGGCGCGAAGGGCGCGGTCGTGCCGTAGAGCATGACGCGGTGTTCGTGCTCGGCGCCGAACCTCAGCGCGCGTCCGGGCAGGTGCTGGCGCAGCAGCCGCGCGTCCTCCACGAAGGTGCTGGGCTGACGCTCGGGGAAGTGCTCGTTCTTGCGCTCGTAGACCAAGAGCGCGACGGACTCGGCTGGGAAGAGCTCGAGCATGGCGAAGACCGCGTCGACCAGGTGCGTGCGACCGCAGGTCAGCATGGTGAGCCTGTCGTCCCAGACGAAGAGGCTGGACTCGCTCAGCAGGTAAGCGTCGACCAACTCGCCGCGCAGGCACGAGAGCACGCAGGCGCCGGCGGCCTCCACCACTCCACGCCACGTCGCCTCGGACAGCGTGCGCAGGCTCGGCTGACCTCGCACGACCAGCTCCAGCTTCTTCTCGGGACCTTCGAAGGGAACAGCGCTCATCGGGAGGCCCTCATAGCACGCGAGGCCTCGCTCAGCGACGCGGCGGTCGCAAGGCAGAGAGGGCAGGCGTGGAGCCCGGGTCAACGCTCAAGGATCAGGGGTAGCTGCCGATAGCTCAGGTGTGGAGCGTATCACTGCGGGGACGACGACGGAGGCTCGAGGGGGACCTCGCGTGCTCTTCGTGGACGACGACGAGCGGGTGCTGCGTGCGATCCGCCGCCTGATGCAGCGCACGCAACCGGGCTGGCGTGGCGAATACGAAGACTCACCGCGGGTGGCCCTGAGCCGGATCGACAGCGAGCACTTCGACGTGGTGGTCACCGACATGCACATGCCCGTGATCGACGGAGCGCAGCTCTTGAGTCAGGTGCAGGCGCGACACCCGGAGATCGTGCGCGTGGTGCTCTCGGGGGATCCATCCGCGGCAGATATCTTTCGCTGCGTGCCGGTCGCGCATCAGTTCTTGACCAAGCCCTTCGAGGCTCTGGACTTCACCACCACCCTCGATCGCGCCCTCGAGCTGCGCGAGGTGCTGCAGGCGCCGGAGCTTCAGGCGTTGGTCGCAGGAGACAACAGCGTCCCCTCGGCGCCCCGGGCGTTCTTGGAGTTGAACGAGGCGCTCGCGGACAGCGAGGTCTCCATGGCCGAGGTGGCGGAGGTGCTCTCCCGCGACGTGGGCATGACCGCGCGGGTGATGCAGATGGCCGGATCGGCCTTCTTCTCCGTGCCGCGCACGCTGCGCTCGGTGGAGGCCGTGGCCGCGTACTTGGGCCTTCAGACGCTGCGCGCCCTAGTGCTCTCGGCGGAGGTCTTCGAGCTCTTCAAGCCCGATCCACGCCTACGCAACTTCAGCGTCAGCGCCCTCGAGCGCCACTCCTTGGTCACCGCGCGGCTCGCCCAGCGCATGATGCACGGGACGGGCCAAGAGGACTCGGCGCTGCTCGCCGCCATGCTGCACGACGTGGGGCTCTTGGTGCTCGCCTCGCGCGATCCGGTGGGGCTCTCCGAGGCCGTGGAGTTCTCGAACGAGGAGGACATCCCCTTGCACGTGGCCGAGCGCAGGCTGCGCGGCGCCCACCACGGAGAGATCGGCGCCTACCTGCTCGGGCTGTGGGGACTACCCCTCGAGATCATCGAGGCCGTCCGCCGCCACCACGACGCGCCCGACCCGGGTGGCGCCGAGCAGGGACGCCTCGGACTCGCGGCCGCCGTCTACTTCGCCAACAACCTCGCCGACGAGGGCGGCGCCGCCTCGCGCGAGGCCCAGCGTCAGAGCGCGAAGGACGCAGGAGAACCCTACCTGCGCCGCGCCGGGCTCGGACGCAGCGCCCACGATTGGGAAGAGTTCGCCCAACGACTCAGCGGCTAGCGCGAGCCTACTCGGGCTTCTTCGCGTGGAAGAAGTACATGGGCGTGAAGATCCCCGTCTCGCCACCGGCGACCAGCGCGTCCGCCGCGCGGTTCAGGAAGCTCGACACCTCGCTCGTGCCCTGGGGCGCCAGATGGACGCGCTCCAGAGCACGCGTGGCGAAGTTGGTCAGTGTGCGGCCGAGGGGCGTCCGCGGCAGGCTGCGCAGGCTCATTTCCTTGCCCGTCAGCGGCAGATACCAAGGCGCGAAGGGATCGGACTCGGGCGCCACGTCGCGCGCCTCCACCAGCTCGAAGCCCGCCTCGCGAAGCGCCTCGTCCACCTCGCGGGTGAGCGCGATGTCGGGCAGTCCGTCACCCTCCTCGATGTCCTTCTTGATCTGCCGATGGCGCGCGCTCTCGGCGTCGTAGAGGGGCGTCAGGCACCACTCGTAGCCCGCGAAGGAGGCGCCGGGCTTCAGCGTGCGCAGGACCTCGCGGAAGAGCGCGACCTTGTCGGGCGCGTGACAGCTCGCCTCGATGGTGTAGGCGCCGTCGCGGCTCGCGTCCTCGAAGGGCAGCTGCATGAAGTCGGCCTTCTGAAACGACGTCAGGCGCTGCATTTTCTGCCGGAGGGTGTGCTTCTCGCCGCGGGAGATCTGATAGGCGTTGTTGTTGATGCCGATGATCTGCGCGCCCGAGTAGCGCGCGATCTCGCGCATGGGTCCGCCCACACCGCAGCCGAGATCGATGGCCTCCATGCCGGGGCGCAGGCTGATGGCGTCCGCCAGATAGCGCTCGTGGCGGGCGAGGGACTCGGTGAAGCTCTCCTTCCCGCGACGCGTGGCGAAGTGAAAGGACTGACCCCAGCCGAACTCGTAAAAGTCCGTCGCTAGGTCGTAGTACTGATTCACCAAGGTCGTGTAGTTCTCGCGCCGCTTGTCGACGCTGCCCTCGGCGGCGTCGTCGTGCAGACCGCGATACTCGTCGACCGTCTTGCTGTAGCTCTCGCCCTGAAGTCCTGCTGCTCGCATCACATCTCTCCTATGGGCTCACGTGGCGGCGGCGGTCGTCGTCCTCGCCTGCACGTCCTCGCCGTGGGCGTGTCTAGCACGAACCTTGGACTCGTAGAGACCCAAGGCCCACACGGGGAAGTAACTGCGATAGAGGACGTAGTCCAAGAGCGCGGTGTGGAAGAACACACCGGCCATATCCTGCTTGGGCCAGCTACCGTCCGGGAGCTGTGCGGCGCTGAGCCAAGTGGCCGCTCGGTCGAGCGCGCGCTGTGGCGCCTCCGCCTCGACCAAGGCCATCAGCGCCCACGCGGTCTGCGTCACCTGCGCCTGCTCGTGGGCTCGGTACACGCCCGTGACGCAGCCGGACCAATGCTCGCCGAAGCCGCCGTCCTCACGCTGAAGCGAGAGCAGGTAGTCGCGCGCCCGCCCCACGGCGGGATGATCCGCGCCCAGCCCCGAGGCGCGCAGCCCGCGGATGCCGAAGAGCGTGCCGTAGATCGTGTGCACGCCCCACACGCCCTCGAAGCTGCCGTCCTGCCTCTGCGCCGCGAGCAGGAACTGTCGCGCGTCGGCGATGCTGCGCTCGACCTCCACACGCAGCCTGTCGGGGTAGCGCTCGCGGAAGCGCGCGAGGCCCGAGATGCAGGAGGCGCAGCACTCCACGTAGCTCTTCTCGGTCATGGAGTCGCCGAACATCTCCGCGGGGTTCATCCACTCGAGGCCGCTGCGTGACGTACGCGCCTCGTAGCTGCCGAAACCGCCGTCGGCATTCTGGCAGCGCAGGATGAAGCGCACTCCGCGCTGCATGTGATCCGCGTCGACCTCGCGACCGGGCACGCCCATCAGCGCCTCGATGGCCTCCGCCGTGCAGTCGCTGACGGGCCAGCCATGCCAGACTCCGGCGAAGCAAAACCCTCCATCTGGATCCACGCGATAGGCCCACTCATAACCAGGAAAGCTCTTTTGAATCTGCTGCGTCTCGAGAAAGTCCGCGCCGCGGCTCAGCGCCGCAGACACGTCCACGTGGGGCGCCGCCGCCTCGAGCGCCGAGAGCGCAAAGGAGCTGTCCCAAGTGACGCTGCGCGCACCCGTGACGCGGGCGCCGTCGACGTCATCTTCCCAGATCCAGCCTTCGAAGCGCTCGAGGGCGCGCAGATAGTCAGGATCTTCGGGATCCCGTGCCCACAGAGCGAGCATGTTCAAGAGCCCCGAGACGGGGGAGATGCTCGTGTGCGTCGTCGTGCGCAGCTCCCACACGATGCGCTCCTCGAGCTTGGCGCTCAGACGCCTCCGAAGCGCTGGAATGTGCAGCTTGTCATAGGCCGTAGAGACGCCATAGAGCAGTTTCAGCACACGTGAAGGAGGCGCGAAAAGATCCGGTTCATGCAGCAGACCGCGCGCCTCGCTGAAGTCGATGCTCTCGAAGCTTCGCCCGGGGTACAGCTCCTCGCGCAGCGCCCGGGTCAGGTCCGTGGTCGGCGCCGTGAGGCGTCGCCCGTAGAGCGCCGCCATGCCCATGTAGATCAGGCGCGTGTGGCAGTAGTAGTGGCGCGGATGCAGCGCCGACCGCTCGGGCAGAGCCCAGGCCTCGGGCAGCACGGCGTTGACGCCGTCCCAGCCGTAGAGGCCGAGCAGCGAGAGCCAGAACTTCCCCCACGAGGGGATCGCGAGCACGCCCCCGAGCTGCGCGATGAAGCGCCGCGCGGGCGCGAGCAAGGGATCGTCCGCGGGCACGCCGAGCAGGCGGGCGGCGACGTAGACCAGCGTGGTCACGAAGAGCGTGGGCGGGCTCTGCGGGTGCAGGCCCCAGAGCCCCGACGGCAGGCGCGTGCGCTCGAAGTTCAAGAGCACGCCCTCGCGTCGGCCGTTGGGCATGGTGGCGCCCGTGATGTGGCACATCATCGTGTACTGGGCGACCAGCATCGGACACCACACGACCTCGCCCTCGAAGGAGCCGTCCTCGGCCTGTTCGCGCAGCAGCGCATCTACGCCACAGGCGAGAGCTCGAGCCGCTGAGCTGGTCGGCGACGGGCTCATGCCTCAGCCGGCCTTGCGCTCCGCGAGCAGATCCTGCGCGACGTCTAGCTTCACTCGACCCATCTCTACCATCAAGGCCGCGACGCGGTCGATCTCAGCGCCGTCCGCGCCAGCCGCCAGCGCCACGGAGCGCGCGTGGAGCGTCATGTGTCCGCGCTGAATGCCTTCCGTGGCGAGCGCACGCAGCGCGCCCATGTTCTGCGCCAGGCCCACGGCCGCCATGACCATACCGAGCTCGCCGGCGCTGCGCACGTCGAGGATCTTGCGCATCACCTGGATCGTTGGGTGCACGTTGGTGGAGCCGCCGACGACTCCGACGGCCATGGGCAGCTCGATGTGTCCGCGCAGGCAGCCGTCTTCACGCCACCAGCGCGTGAGCGAGGTGTAGTGACCTCCGCGCGCTGCGAAGGCGTGGGCGCCCGCCTCGACGCTGCGCCAGTCGTTTCCCGTAGCGATGGCGACGGCGTCCACGCCGTTCATCACGCCCTTGTTGTGGGTCGCGGCGCGGTAGGGATCCACCGCGGCGAAGCGATAAGCCTGGACGATGCCCTCCGCGACCTCGGAGCCGGTGAAGCCGTGGCCGGCCAAGAGCAGCTCGGGCACGCAGCACTCGGCGCGCGCCAGGCGACGATCCGCGAGGTTGCTCAGGATGCGCAGGTTCACGCGACCGCCCGTGCGCTGCTCGACGAAGTGCGCGATGCCCTCGGCCATGGCGTTGACGGCGTTGGCGCCCATGGCGTCGGCGCAGTCCACCAAGAGGTGCAGCACGACCATGGGGTGGGGCTCCACGAAGGAGCGCACCTCGAGCCCGATGGCGCCACCGCCACGCTTCTTCATGTTGGGGTGCACGGCGTTGGCGCGCGCGAGGATCTCTTGCTCCGCGTCCTCCAGAGCGCGAGCCGCGGCCACAGGATCGGGCGCGTCGAGCACCTGCACCTGACCGATCATGATCGACGGATCGGCCGTGGCGTCGAAGCCGCCTGCCTGACGCACGACCCGCGACATGTTGCTGACAGCCGCGACCACGCTCGGCTCCTCGATCACCATGGGCACGGCGTAGTCGCGATCGTTCACGCGCATGTTCAAGCCGAGGCCGATGGGCATGCCGAAGACGCCGACGCAGTTCTCGACCATCTTGTCGGCCGTCTGCACGCTCAGACGTGCGCCGTCGCCGAGGCAGTCGATCTCGTCCTCTGACAGGCCGAAGCGGCTGCCGAGCTCGGACCAGCGCGCGTCGACGTCGAGTCGGTAGAAGCCGGGGATGCGGGAGTCACGCATGTCGAGGATCCTTCTTGCAAGAGAGGACGAAGGCGGGCTCACCCCGATGGGTGAACATGGGAAAGCGCGCGGAGATCACGACACCACCGCCGCGGCGCGCAGCTTGGCCTCGAGGGGCCCACGCCAGAGCGCCGCGTAGCGCTGCCTGAGCGTCACGTCGTCGGCCACATGCGTGACGCACTCGCTGATCAGCGCCTCGACCTCCTCGCGGGCGATCTTCACGGGTGCATCGGGCTCGAACATGGCGTCGTTGCCGCGCGCGTGCTCCAGGGTGCGCACGGCCATGAACAGGGGCAGCAGACAGAAGAGGCGCATCTCCACGGCCGTCGAAGGAATGCTGAGCGTGTACTCGAGGGCCTCGTCGAGGCGTCGGCGGGCGACATCGAAGAGCGGCGCCACGGCGCGATGTGCGGCCACGCGACGGGCCGGAACCATCAACTCGGAGACGCTGAGGCCTTCACGCGCGCAGAGCGTGCGCGGGATGTAGGAGCAGCGACGCGCGGCGTCGTCCGTGACGTCCTTGAGGATGTTCGTGAGCTGAAGACCGAGGCCGAAGCCCTCGGCGTGCTCGCGCAACCCCAGGGTGACCTCGCCTGAGACGCCACCCGGCTGAATGGACAAGGCCTCGAGGAAGAGGTCGGTGAGCATGTGACCGACGGTACCCGCCACGTAGTAGCAGTAGCGCTCGAGATCGTCCTCGGTGTGGAGCGCGCTGAAGCCGTCGTCGCCGGCGGGCCGGTGACTGTAGAGCTGCATGCCGCGGGTCATCTCGGCCACCCACGGGACGGTGCGGACGCGCATGCCCTCCGGCAGATCGCCGAAGACGCGCATCACCGCGTCTAGGTTCCTGCACAGATGCAGCTCCGTGGCGCGCCCGGGCACGTCGTCCCACAGGCGCTCGAAGTGGGCGGCGGGCGCGCGGCCCTCGACCACATCGAGGAAGACGCCATAGCGCAGGTCGCGAGCGGAGAGCGTGAGGTTGGGGTTGTCCTCGATGGTGTCCGCGACCCTGCACAGGAGATAGCCGCAGCTGACGGCGGTCTCGAGATCGCCCGGCAGCATCTCGATGGGGCGCGCGAAGGTGCGGCTCACGTCGAGCAGACTCTGTTTGACCAGCGCGCGATCCGCGTCGCTCGCGTGGCGCGAGGCCGAGGGACCGGCGGCGCCGGCGAGAGGGGTGTCGTGGTGTGATGTGCGCATGGGAGTGGACCATCCGTACGCGCTGGCGCGCGACAGGTGACATGCACTAGCAAATTTGGATGCTAGAACACGGTTCATTCCCGCGAACCGCCGCCTGCGGGCTCCCAACCGTCCTGACCCCATGGCCAGCCGATCTCATGGCTCCGGCGGGTGGCCGGCGTAACCTGTGAGCATGACGCGCCATATCCACCGGTCACTTGATCTAGGATCAATTGGTCCACCACTTCTCCGGATCCGGCCAGTACCCGTGCACACTCGGCGAGCGCAGCGATCAGGCCTCGGCAGAGCTATTTCGACCAATTACACGGGGCTATGCACATATACGTCTCCCAAGGAAGCTTCTATTTCGGGTTCCATGATCAAGAAGTTGGAAAACGCGAGGCGACGCTTCGACCCAGCTTCGAGGCCAAGTGTGCAATTTTGGGATGGAGAAAAAATCGAACGCAGCTGGCGCATGGGACAACCCATGCTATGATGTTTTGTTGGCGGTTTTTCGTTCTGGCGGTGGGGGTACACCTTATCTGGGAACGAGTTTGCGAGCCGACGGCGCCCACGGGCGTCGGCCTCTCGCGCTTCTTCCCTCTCGCGCTCCCACAGCGGATCTTCGGATCCTCACAGGATACGCCGCCGCTCTTTCACATATTGGCTTGTAATTGACACCACGAAAGGTGGAGGCTTGAACTATCCGGCGATCTCTTATTCCTCTTCCACTCTCCGAAGCAGATCCCCTCGAGGCACCCACGGCTCCGACACACGCAGCGGTGATGCTCGCAGCACGCTCAGCAAGACCTCGAGCGCGAGCCGCTTGGCTCTACGCGCGTCGGGGCTGCACCACGGGGAGAGGAGCGTTCATTCGATGGAAGGCTTCTCTGAACTACTGGGTCGAGGGCGAGAACAGGGCTACCTGACCTTCGACGAGGTCTCGACCTTGCTCGCCTCGCAGGCGGCCGACGCGCGCCTCGTGCACCGCACTCTGAGGCTGCTCGAGACCAACAGCATCGAGCTCTTGGGCTCGAAGGTGGCGGAGAAGCGCACGTCGAGCGCTATCGGACGCGCGAGCTCCGAGGGCAGCGACGCCATCCAAGCCTACCTCGATCGTCTCGGCGCGCTCTCGCTGCTCACCCGAGAGGGTGAAGTGGAATTGGCACGCCAGATCGAGCACGGACGCGCGCGGCTGCTGCGCGTGCTCACCAAGTCGAAGCTGGCGGAGGCGGAGCTTCAGGTGCAGCTCAAGGCCTTCGGGCGCGGCGAGATCCGCGTGCACAAGCTCTACAGCGCGCACGAAGAGGCCATCAACCGTGCCTGCGAGCGTCTGGAGCAGGCGGCGCGCACGTTGAGCCACGCGGGCCACAAGCGCTCCACGATTCGGCGAGTCGAGCGCCAGACACGGCGACCGGCCGCATCCCTGCGTCAGCTGGGGGAAGAGCTGCTCGAGGCGCAGCGGGTCATCGAGGACGCCAAGGCGACCATGGTGGAGGCCAACCTGCGCCTCGTGGTGGCCATGGCCAAGAAGCAGATGCGGCGCGGCCTGCCCTTCTTGGACCTGATCCAAGAGGGCAACATCGGCCTGATGCGCGCCATCGACAAGTTCGATTTTCGGCGCGGCTACAAGCTCTCGACCTACGCCTCGTGGTGGATCCGTCAGTCCATGACGCGCGCGACCACCGACCAAGGGCGCACCATCCGCATCCCCGTGCACGCCTGGGAGCGCCTCACCCAGCTGATCGGCATCACGCGGCGCCTGGTGCACGATCTCGGCCGCGAGCCGACGCCGGAGGAGATCTCTCTGGAGATGCGCCTGCCCGTAGAGAAGGTGCGCACCTTGCAGATCTGCTCGCGCGACACCGTCTCCCTCGAGACGCCGATCGGCGACGACGGCGGCAGTCAGCTTGGCGATCTGATCGCCGACGACGAGGTGGTGTCTCCGGTGGACAACCTGCAGTGCGACGATCTCGCGGCCGCCGTGCGTGGCGCTCTCAGCGCCCTGAACCCGCGCGAGCAGGAGATCCTCAAGATGCGCTTCGGCATCGAGCGCGGTGAGGTGCGCACGCTGGCGGAGATCGGCCGCGAATTCGGCCTCAGCCGCGAGCGCATTCGTCAGCTCCAAGCCGTCGCCCTGCGCAAGCTGCGCACGGCCGAGGAGCACGCTTCTCTGCGGACCTTCGCGGAAGCCTAGACGCAGGCACCTTCGAGGACGGCGCAGCTCGGCCTGCGCGGATTCGGAGCTCGCGCTTGACGTGGACCGCGGCGTCGGGCAACCCGATCGGCATGCGTGAACGATGCGAACGCCGAGAGGGTGCTGATGGCCTGCCACTGGCGGTCTACCACTTCGAACCGGAAGACGAGCCCCGGGGCCTGCTGACCATCGCCCACGGCATGGGCGAGCACGCGCAGCGCTATCGGCGCCTGGGTGAGCGCTTCACGGCCGCGGGCTGGAGTGTGCTGGCGCACGATCAGCGGGGTCATGGCAAGTCCCTCGTGCCCGGCGCGCCCCTTGGACATATGGGCGACGAGGACTCCTGGCGGAAGGCGGTCGACGATCTCCTCGGGCTGATCAAGCATCAGGCCGCCGAACATCCTGGGCTGCCCCAGCTGCTCCTCGGACACTCCATGGGCTCCTTCATGGTCCAGCAGGCGATCTACGAAGAGCCCGGCTGTGTCGACGGCGTCGTGCTCTCGGCCAGCAACGGAAAACCGCCCCTGCTCGCCCAAGCGGGGCGCGCCTTGGCGCGGGCCGAGCGCGTGCGTCTGGGCCGACGCCGTCCGAGCGCGCTGTTGAACAAGATGTCCTTCGGCAAGTTCAACGACAGCTTCGAACCAGCCCGCACGCCCTTCGACTGGCTCTCCCGCGACGAGGCCGAGGTGGACGCCTACATCGAGGATCCGCTCTGCGGCTTCGACATCTCCGTGCAGTCCTGGGTCGACATGCTCGACGCCCTCGGGCAGCTCGCGCGCGTGAGCAACCAGCGGCGAATCCCCAGAGACCAGCCGCTCTTCATCTTCGCGGGCAGCCGCGATCCGGTGGGCGACTTCGGCGCCGGGGTGCAGCGCCTCGCCGGATCCTACCGCAGCGCCGGCCTCGAGGCTGTGGAGCTGAAGCTCTACGAAGGCGGCCGACACGAGATGCTGAACGAGACCAACCGGGACGAGGTGATGGACGATGTCCTCGCCTTCGCGGAACGCGTCGCCCAAGGTAGACGCGACACCTGACGGCGAGACGAGACGCGGCACACCCCATGTGCGGATCCGCACGAGACATGACGCAAGGCGAGCTCGGCTACCCTATGTTGGCGCGCCATGCAGATCTCCTTCGAAGCGCACCCCGACCGATACCGCCACTGGAAGCTCGCCGTGGACGGCCGAGTCGCCACCGTGACCATGAACGTGGACCCGCAGGGCGGGCTCGTCGAGGGCTACGAGCTGAAACTGAACAGCTACGACCTCGGCGTCGACATCGAGCTCTTCGACGCCATCACGCGGCTGCGCTTCGAGCACCCGGAGGTGGGCTGCGTCGTCTTCGACAGCGCCCTCGACCGCTGCTTCTGCGCCGGCGCCAACATCCCCATGCTCGCGTCGAGCAAGCACGCCTTCAAGGTGAACTTCTGCAAATTCACCAACGAGACGCGCCTCTATCTCGAGGACGCCTCGGCCCACTCGGGCCTGAAGAGCCTGGCGGCCCTCAACGGCACCTGCGCCGGCGGCGGCTACGAGCTTGCCCTCGCCTGCGACGAGATGATGCTGATGGACGACGGCTCGAGCGCCGTCAGCCTGCCCGAGGTGCCGCTGCTCGCGGTCTTGCCGGGGACGGGCGGTCTCACGCGCCTGGTCGACAAGCGCAAGGTGCGCCGCGACCGCGCCGACGTCTTCTGCACCACGAGCGAGGGCCTCAAGGGCAAGCGCGCCCTCGAGTGGGGCCTGGTCGACGCGCTGGCGCCGCGCAGCCGCTGGGCCGAGTCGGTGAAGGAGCGCGCGGAGACGCTGGCCGCGCAGAGCGAGAAGGCGGGTCCGGGCATCGCGCTCCACACGGTGGCGCCCGAGCGCGAGGACAACGTGCTGCGCTATCGGTACGTGACGCTGGCCATCGACCACGAGGGCCGCAAGGCGCTGCTCGACGTGCGCGCCCCCGAAGGCGACGTGCCCGCCACGCCGGAGGCGATCCAGAGCGCCGGCGCGGATCAGTGGTCTCTGCGTGCCTTCCGCGAGCTGGATCACGCGCTGCTCGAGCTGCGCCACAACTACCCGGAGATCGGCCTCGTGGTGGTGAACACGCGGGGTGACGCCGAGAAGGTGCTGGCGACGGACAAGGCCCTCGCGGACAACGCGGACCACTGGCTCGCTCGCGAGATCCTGCTGCTGCAGGCGCGCGTCCTGCGCCGCATGGACCTCACCTCCCGCAGCTTCTTCGCCCTCGCCGGTGAAGGCAGCTGCTTCGCCGGCGTGCTGCTCGAGCTCGCCCTTGCGAGCGACCGCCTCTACATGCTCGAAGACGACGACGAGAAGGTCGCCCTCTGGACCTCGCCCGCCAACGACGGCCGCATGCGCATGAGCCACGACCTGAGCCGGCTCCAGGCGCACTTCTACGCCACGCCCGAGCAGGTCGCTGTGGTGCTCGCCAAGGACGGCGCCATCGTCACGACGGAAGCCGACGCGCTAGGCCTCGTGACCGTCGCTGCGGACGACATCGACTGGGACGACGACGTGCGTATCGCCGTCGAGGAGCGCGCGAGCATGAGCCCCGACGCGCTGATCGGCATGGAGGCGAGCCTGCGCTTCCCCGGCGCCGAGACCATGGAGAGCAAGATCTTCGCGCGTCTCTCCGCCTGGCAGAACTGGATCTTCCAGCGCCCCAACGCCGTCGGCCCCGAGGGCGCCCTGACCAAATACGGCGAGCCCGAGCGCCCCAAGTTCGACTACACCCGCTGCTGAGACGCGACGGCGACTGCGGTGAACGTCCACCGCAGGCGACCCCAGCGAGGCACTACCAGGAGAGCCGGGTGACCCCCGGCACGAAGTCGAAGTGGGTGTCGCGGCTCACGATGGGCTCTCGATGCTGCATGGCGAGGGCGGCGATCCAGACGTCGTTCTCGGGGATGGGTCTCCCGATCTTGCGCAGCTCCTCGCGGACTCGGGCGTAGTGCTTGGCCGTCTCCGCGTCGATGACGAGGAGGATCGACTCCTGCTCCATGCGATCGAGCAAGGCCAGCAGGCTACGTCTCTTGCGGGACCGAGCCAGACCGTAGCGATACTCGCCAACCACGATCACAGGCAGATGATGACGAATGGTTGCTTCCAGGATCTCATGGTTGCTTCCAGGATCTCGGAGACGTCCTCATCTCCGCCGAAGATGGCGGAGATAGCGTTGGTGTCGAGGATCACCACTCGTCCAGATCAACGCGCGAGAACTCCTCGTCGATGCTCGCTTGAACGCGCGCAACGTCGCCGGCGGGAGCCTTTCCGAACACGGATCGCCAACCGCGCTCCTCGTCCGCGGCGCGCCTGTCCTCCAGCCTCTTGCGCAGCAAGGTGTTGACCAGATCCCTCACGCTGCGACCTTCGAGCGCCGCGAGCGCCTTGATCTGCCGGTACACCTCGTCCGGAATCTCGAGCGTAGTCTTCATCCATAAAACCATAAAACCATAAAACCATATCGGCAACACCAGCGAGTCCGACCCGTGAGTTTACGCGGCGCGAATTGCGTGAGCGCAATCACGTGAGACGGCGCACGTGAGGCGGCGCACTGCCGCGAGGGCCTCAGTCGCCTAGCGTCCTCGGCATGTCATTGACCGATTCGATCCCCAACAACGTCGATCTCTCCTCCGACAAGAAGCTCCTGCGCGCCCTCGAGAGGTGGCAGCCGAACTTCCTGAACTGGTGGCGCGACATGGGCCCCGAGGGGTTTCAGGAGGACCGCGTCTGGCTGCGCACGGCCATCAGCGTCGACGCCAAGGGCTGGGCCCACTACGACTACGTGAAGATGCCCGACTACCGCTGGGGCATCTTCCTGACGCCGCGCGAAGGGGAGCGCACCATCGGCTTCGGTGACGACGCGGACCGCAAGGCGTGGACCGAGGTGCCGGGCGAGCTGCGGGGGCTCTTGCGCCGCATCATCGTGACGCAGGCGGATACGGAGCCGGCGAGCGTCGAGCAGCAGCGCCTGCTCGGCAAGACGGCGCCTTCGCTCTACGACATGCGCAACCTCTTCCAGGTGAACGTCGAGGAAGGTCGCCACCTCTGGGCGATGGTGCACCTGCTGCATCAGTACTTCGGACGCGACGGACGCGACGAGGCGGACGAGCTGCTCGAGCGCCGCAGCGGCGACGCCGACAAGCCGCGCATCCTCTCCACCTTCAACGAGAAGACGGAAGACTGGCTCTCCTTCTTCTGCTTCACCATGTTCACGGATCGCGACGGCAAGTATCAGCTCTCGGCGCTGAGCGAGTCGGGCTTCGATCCCTTGGCCCGCGCCACGCAGTTCATGCTCACGGAGGAGGCCTTCCACCTCTACGTCGGCGAGTACGGCATCGACCGCGTCGTGCGCCGCGCCTGCGAGGCGACGGTGAAGGACGCCAACGACGACGCCCGCGCGCAGGGCGCCATCGATCTGCCGACCATCCAGAAGTGGATCAACTTCTGGGTCTCGAGCGCCGTGGAGCTCTTCGGTGGAGAGATCAGCAGCAACGCCGCCGACTTCTTCGCGGCGGGTCTCAAGGGCCGCCACAACGAACAGAAGAAGTACGGCGACCACACGGCCCTCGACGAGGTCTATCAAGTGCCCGTGCTCGAGAACGGCCGCGTCACCAACCAAGAGGTGCCGCTGCGCAACGCCATGAACGAGGTGCTGCGCGACGAGTACATGGCCGACAACCGCCGCGCCTGCGAGCGCTGGAACAAGACCATCGCCAAGCACGGCCTCGACTTCAGGCTCAGCATCCCCAGCCGCCGCTTCAACCGCTCCATGGGCATCTACGCCACGGGCGACTTCAACCCCGAAGGCGAGCCCGTGTCCGCGGAGGCCTTCGAAGCGGGCAAGGCCAAGTGGCTGCCCACTCCGGAGGATCGCGAGTACGTGCAGTCGTGCATGAAGCCCGTGTACGAGCCCGGCCAGTTCGCCGACTGGATCGCCCCGCCCGACAAGGGTGTGAAGGGTCAGCCCGTGGGCTACGAGTACGTGCAGTTCGAGAAGAACTGAGCCACGGCCGCTGAGCCACTTTCGGACTCCGCTGCTCGGTCGCGGCCATGCTAGCCTCCGTGACCATGCTGATGTTGATTCCCAAAGGCGGTGTCTTTCACAATCAGACTCGAGCTCGCGCGCTGCTCGCGTTCTCCCTTGCCGCTCTGAGCAGCGGGTGTGGTGGCGGCTCTCCTTCCACCGGGGACGCAGGGGCCGACGGCGCCGCGACCGACTCGGCGACTGCGACCGACTCGGCGACTGCGACCGACTCGGCGACTGCGACCGACTCGGCGACTGCGACCGACTCGGC
>JAADHO010000408.1 GCA_013151775.1 Deltaproteobacteria bacterium
GTCGTCCGTGCAAGCGTTGCCGTCGTCACAGGTCGCGCAGACTGCTCCGGCCGCTCCACAGGCACCCGTCGTCGCGCCAGCCTGACAGGCTGCGCCGTCCCAGCAGCCCGTGCAGCATGCTCCCGCGCGGCAGGTGCCGGCGGCGCCGCCAGCGTCCGTGCAGCTCGATCCAGCGGCCGCCAGCTCGCATTGGAGTGCGTCGAAGCGCGTAGCCACGGAGGCCTGATCGGGGCCCCAGACGTAGGCCATGCGGAAGGCGCGTGAGGCGCCCGCCGCGAGCCTGCGCGCGCGGAACACGAGGCCGACGCCCACGTCGGCCGTGGTGCCGTTGGGATCGTTGGGAGTGGCCCAGGTGGCCACGGCGTTGGTGTTCGGGAGACCTGACGTGTTGACGTGTGCCCGGGCGATCGGGTTGAAGGCGCCGAGCCCGAAGGCGACGCGGGTCGTGGGATCGCCTGCGATGGCCGTCACCAGCGCGGAGCCGTCCGCAGGCTCTTGGCGCAGCACGTCATTGGTCGAAGCGTAGCTCGTGCCGATGTCGCATCGGCCGTGGTCCGGGTCGCCGTTGACCAGGACGTAGAGGTCCGTGACCTCTCGCGTCGCGTCGAGGTTCGTGATCGTGATCGTCTGGCGCACCCAGCGATCCGCCACGTTCGTGAAGTCGTAGACGCTGCGCACGCGCAGTTGGACGCCGCCGAAGCGCTGAATGCCTTCCCAGCGGATGCGACGACCCGTGGTCGTGGTGGGCGTGCTGGTGGGGATGCCCGTGGCGCCGGGAGTGTTCGTCGCGCTCGTGGTCCCGGCCGTGGCCGTGGCCGTGATCGTGAACTGATGAACGGGCTGGCCTGGGAACCAGATGTCACAGGAGTAGGGCGCCGCGCCCGACTCCGAGTAGCGCATGGAGTGATTCGCAGCGTTGATCATGATGCCGTTGGCGCCGACCCCGAGGTAGTCGATGTAGGTGCCGGTCAGCTCCGCCTGTGCGCTGGCGCGCTCGGGGCTGGCCGCGACCAGCGCCATCAGGGTCAGAATTACGATCGCGATCGTCCGCTTCGGGACGCGTGTGTCAGTCCAAGTCATGCCCAGCTCCTCAGCCAGTGCGCCGGTTCCCAGCCTGCGCACGCAAGATGGATGACATAGGTCATGTTCCGCGTCCAGCAGAGGGCATGATCTTGCGCTGTGGCTGAAATCTGGAGCCTGTACTTCCAGCCTGCGTGGATTCTCGCGTCACAGGATCTCGTTGACAGGCCAAGACCGCGGAGCTAGGGTCCGCCCGCTGAAAACGGGGCGTAGCGCAGTTTGGTAGCGCGCACGGTTCGGGACCGTGAGGTCGGAGGTTCGAATCCTCTCGCCCCGACTATCCATCCCTAGTGATTGCGCGCTGCGCAGGGTTTTAAGGGGAAAAAAAGATGGCAAAGCGTCTTCCGCGGATCAAGGTCCTCATCGTCGATGACGACGAGGCCATTTGTGAATTCATGGAGACCTTCCTCTCCAAGGACGGCTACTCGGTGAAGACGCTCACCGATCCCGCCGCAGCGGAGAAAGAGGTCCGCCAAGGTGGCTACCACCTGGTCGTGCTCGATCTGATGATGCCCGGCATGGACGGAATCACCGTCCTCGAGCGCATTCGAAAGGTCGACAACGACGTCGCCGTGGTGATCTTCACTGGCTATCCGTCCCTCGAGACGGCCGTGCGCTCCATGAAGCTCGAGGCGGTAGACTATCTGAAGAAGCCCTTCGATCCCGACGAGTTCCGTGAGGTGCTCGAGCGAGTCGCTCGCAAGAAGGGGCTGATGCGCAGCCCGGAAGAAGACCTGCATCGGGTCATCGGCGCGACCATCCGCGGCATGCGCAAGGATCGCGGACTGACGCTGAAGCAGCTCTCCAAGCGCACCGGGCTCAGCGTCTCCCTGCTCTCGCAGATCGAGCGCGCCGAGTCGAGCGCCTCCATCAGCTCGCTCTTCAAGATCTCGTCGGCCTTCGGCGTGCCGATCAAGGCGCTCTTCGGCCGCTACTGATGCTGCGTCAGCTGGGCCCTCGAGGCTAGCTCCGCGGCCAGCGCCTGCAGCCCAGCTCGGCGCAGCCCATCTTCGAGTAGTCGGCGTGTGTCCGCACTCGCTTGGCCGGAGAGCAGCGGCGTCAGACTGTCGAGGGCGGCGTCGACCCGGCCCACGCGAAGCTGCGCCTCGACCAGCGCCGGGCCAAGCGCCGGGATCGCGATCCTCGCGTCCTCGAGCTCTGCGACCGCGCGCTCCGGCGACTCGAGGGCGAGCACGAAGCTGGCCCAGCGCCGGGCCTCTCCGGAGGCCTCCGCTGGACGGCGGCCTCGCAGCCTGCTCAACGCCCGCTCTCGGCGCCCCGCGGCCATCAAGGCGCGGATCGCCAAGGCGCTGTCTTCCGGACCGTGCAGGAGCCCCGCGAAGCGTGCTGCCGACGCCGGGCGTCGAGCCCGGAGGGCGAGCCGGGTCAGCAGGCGCCGCTCCTGATCGCTCAACGTTCGTGGTCCCAAGGTGTCGGCGGCGGCTAGCGCTTCGCCCAGGGCGCCCCGCATCAGCGCCACACGCAGGCGGACCTTCAGGGCGTCGGCTCCGCGCTCGGGCGCTCGAGCCAGGTAGGCGACCAGAGGCGCGAGGGCGCTCTGCTGGGCGCCCTGCTCGAGGCGGAGATCGGACAGGGCTAGAGGGCCTCGGCTGGAGCGGGGCGCTGCCTCGACGGCGCGCTCGAAGGCGCTCGCTGCTGCGGGGAGATTGCGGCGCGCTTCGAGGATTCGCCCCTCGGCCAGCCACAGCGCTTCGGAGTCCGCGTCTAGCCGCCGGCCCTCCGCTAGCACGCGATCCGCTCGCGCGTGATCTCCGCTCGCCTCGAGGCTCTCCGCCTCGCGCGCCACGAGGAAGGGATCGTCCTCCGCCCCGAGGCGCGCCGTGGCGAACTCCCGCGCAGCCCCTGCGTGGTCCCCTCGGGCGGCGGCCATCTCAGCGCGCAGGTAGTGTTCGTAGGCGTAGGGAGAGACGAAAGCGCCCTGGGTGCGCTCGCCCGCGAGCACGCGTGTGATGGTGGGCGGCGTGCGCGCCAGGCAGGCCGTCAGGCCGAGGGTGAGCAGGCCGAGGGATGCGAGTTCACGGGCCAGCTGAGGGCCGCGCCCGCTTCTCAGGGCGCTGAATTCAGGCATTGGAAGCGGGTCGCGTCTTCGCAGAACACCGTCACCGGTAGCACCTCTCCGGCCACGACAGGCCACACCAAGCGGCGCTCGGTGAACCCGATGAACTCCCCCTGGCGCTGGAAGCGGACTCGCAGCGTCGGGTCCCTCACGGAGGGGTCGTCTGTCGTGTCTCGAGCGATCAGCGGCACGTCCACCGCGAAGGTCGTGCCCTGCGTGAAGGCGTGGTCTTCGATGTAGGCGCGGTTCAGCGTGATCACCCACTCCCCCGCGGCGCTGACGCGCGTCTCCACGTCGCCGCCATCGAAGAGGCGCGGCATCAGCGGATCGAAGGTGTTGCCCATTGCGCGATCCGGCGTGATGGACACTTGAATCTTGTCCACGGCGGCCAGGATGATCGCGTTGCCCGGACCGCTCGGCGTGGAGCCGTCGTCGGCGATCAACCGAAGGGTGAAGGGCTCGGGGCCGTCACCGCCGCAACCCAGGGCGGGCAGCGCCAGAGCGAGCAGGAGCCAGGGCAGGACGCCGCGGGAGTTGTCGTTCATGCGCGTCATGGCTGAATCGGGGGCAGAGGGTAGCCGGCGGGGCCGCCACCGGAGGAGGCCGCCACGCCGATGATCACGGCGCCGAGCAGCAGCGCACCGCCGGCGCCAGCCCACACATACCAGCGCCGATACCAGTCTGGTCCGCCGCTGACCGCGTCCTCCGCTTCTGGCTCGGGCTCGAGCTGCGCCGCTTGCTCGGGGTCGAATTCCAGGGCGAAGTCGAGCCGCGCGCCGTCTGCGTCGAGCTCGATGGAGCGTGAACCCGGTCTGAAGCCAGGCCGTGACACCGACACCACGTGGCGGCCCAGCGAGAGCTGAAGCGGCGCCAGGGGCGAGCGCCCCACCGGCTCGCCGTCGACGCGCACCTCGGCGTCGTCCGCGTTCACGGCGATCAGCACAGAGGCCACGGGTGGCGGTGGAGCCGGCGCGTCGGGCGCGGCAGCCTCGGGGATCTCCTGAGCCGCTGCTGGCGTGCGTATGCACGCCAAGAGCAAGACGATGGAGAGCGAATGAAGGGCGACACGTCTCATGCGGCGCCAAGCCTACCCCGTGCCGCTCGGAGGCAAAAGACCGAGCTGCGTCAGTCTCCGAATTCGGTGCAGGCGCGCGTGCCCACGAGGTGGGCGATGCTGGCCACCAGCGGGGAGAAGCTCTCGGCGCAGATCGAGCCGAGCGTCGCCTGGTCGCCGAACTCTTGGGCCAGCCTCACCAGACGTCGCGCGGGGAAGGCGCTGCCGCCGCGTCCGCGACAGGCCTCGACCAAGCCGAAGCCACGAATGGGGTCGATGCGCACGACCATGCGTGGATGATCGAGCACGCGGTCATAGTCGATGGCGGTGGGGTCCGCCACGAGGCCCTCGGGCATACCCGCCACGACGGCGAAGGCGAAGAGATCGGGTCGTGTCGGGCGCAGGGATCGGAAGGCCTCGACGTAGCGCGAGAGGGGATAGAGCGGATCGTCGGGACGCGAGCAAGGCGGCAGCTCCCGCGGATCGGGTGAAGGTCCGTCGAAGAGCGTGGGATCTTCGGTGGAGCAGTCGTCCTCGTCCGTGACGATCACCACCGCGAGCAGGGAGTCGTCACGCAGGAAACCGGCGTTCTCGAGATCGCCGTGGGGCCGGCGACCGATCATCGGCAGGCTCGAGTCCGAGGGCAGCAGCGCCTTCAAGGCGGCCTCGAGGGGCTGCTCGAGACCACAGCCATCGGTGCCGACACGTGCGAGGCAGGTGAAGTCGTCCGTGGCTGCGAGGGGATCGTCGCCAGGGCGGAAGGTCAGGAAGCTCGGGTAGCTGTCCGCGCACCCCCCCAGGCCGGGGCCGGGCATGGTGCGAAGCACGCCGTCCTCAGCCACGCTGCCGCAGGCCGCGACGCCGTCGATCGAGGTGGTGACGACGCCCATGTGGATGTCGCGTGCGGCCCGAAAGTCGGGGCGGCCGTCGCCGTTGGCGTCGGGAGGATCGAGCAGGTCGCCGACCAGGCGCGGCAGATTTGCGGCCAGGTTCTGCTGCTCCTCCCACATGGATCCAGAGTCGTCGATAACCAGCAGGAGATCGACCGGCGCGGCCACTCGGCAAGGGCGCGGGCCCGCGTCGACGGGAGCAGGTGCGTCGGGTGGCGCGTCGACCGGGGCGTCCACGCCGGAGTCCATCGGCCCCGAGTCGCGGGGCACGACCGCGTCATCTGCGACGCTGGAGTCCGAGGGTGCGCTGAGGTCGGGCTCACCGAAGCCCGTGCGGGCGCCGCAGGCGGCGAGCCACACGAGGGACAGGATCGAGAGAATTTTCGTGGTCGACTGGTACATCAAGCGCCGTTCTGCGGCTCCCCGGGGAGCGGCATCCTCCTTCAGGAGAGGGCCGGAAGCAAGACCCCCGGCGCGCCGCGCGTGGTGTCCGAATGCCTTCATGTGAGCCCGACCCATCGTCATGGTTGAACGCCGGGCGAGGCTTGCCTATTATCGGCGACCCCGGCTCGGCGAGAACAGCTACGCCACACGCCTTCAATGGAGGGCAACTCATGAGCGACGACAACCAATACCTCGAGATCTTCCCCACTTGGCTGCGCAGCCTCGGCACCGACGCCGAGGAGCTAGCGGCTCTGCTGACCGAGTCCGCGTTTGGACGCGACGCCAAGGAGGCGGTGGCGGGAGGCATCAACTACCTCTTCAAGTCGCTCGATCTGATCCCCGACGGCATCGACGACATCGGCTACCTCGACGACGCCTTCGTGCTGCGCGTGGCCGCCGAGCAGGCCTCCTCCGAGGATCTCGACGGTGTCGACACCGACAAGCTGCAGATCCTGGCGCGCCTCACCAACGAGGCCGAGCAGGTGCGCGACTTCCTCGGCGACGACTACGGACGCCTCGACGGCTACGTGAAGGGTTTGCGCAGAGGCGCCGCCCGCGGCCGCAGCGTCAACGACATCCTCGACGACGAGCAGACGAGCAGCGATTTCCTCTCCGACGTGCGCGGCTTCGCCAAGACCTACGAGTCCCCCGGCTTCGCCCGCGAAGAGAAGAACCTGATCAAGCTCAAAGCGTTCTTCGAGTTCAAGCTCCCCGGCTGACGCGGGTTCAGCCACGGTTCGCGACGCTTGGACGTTCGCGTGTGCAGCGGCGCCGCTCAGACGGTCTTCTTGCCTGTGTGGATGTCTTGGATCGCGTGCAGCAGCTCGATGCCTTCGGCGCGCGGGCGCTGGAAGGCGTTGCGGCCGACGATCGAGCCGAAGCCGCCGCCGTCGTGGATCGCTTGGATGTCGGCGAGCACGCTGGCCGTGTCCTTGGCGGCGCCACCCGAGAAGATCACGACGCGCTTGCCATCGAAGGCCGACTGCACGACGTGCTCGATGCGTTCGGCGAGGGTGGCGTGGGGGATCTTCTCGTACAGGGGCTTCGACACGTCGTACTCGACGAACTCCGTGGGCGGCTTCACCTTCACGATGTGGGCGCCGAGCTGACAGGCGATCTGCGCGCAGTAGGCGATCACGTCGATGCCCGTCTCGCCCTGCTTGCTCATCTTGCCGCGCGCATAGGCCCACATCACCGTGGGCAGACCGGCCTCGCGGGCCTCGCGGATCAGGTCGCGGATCTGGCGATACATGCGATTGCGCAGCTCGCTGCCGGGGTAGATGGTGAAGCCGATGGCCGAGCAGCCGAGGCGCACGGCGTCCTTCACGCTCGAGGTCAGGGCGGAGCAGGGTTGATCCGGGCCGCCGAGGGAGTCGCTGTTGTTCACCTTGAGGATCAGGGGCAGCTCGCCAGCGTACTCGTGGGCGATGGCCTCCATGAAACCGAGGGGCGCGGCGTAGGCGTTGCAGCCGGCCTCCACCGCGAGGCTCGCGTGGTAGCGTGGATCGTAGCCGGCGGCATTTGGCCCATAGGTGCGCGCCGGACCGTGCTCGAAGCCTTGGTCCACGGGCAAGATCACGAGCTTCCCGCTGCCTCCGATGCGCCCGTAGTTCAGCATCCGCCGCAGGTTGCCGATGACGGCGGGCGGCTCGCCCGCGTAGTTTGCCAGGATCTTCTCGACGGCTTCGCTCATGTCTTCCTCCTCGCCGCCAACCGGCGACTTGGCTCGCGCTCTACCACGCAAGGGCGAGAGGTGGAAGCGAATGAGGGAGCGAGGCGGAGGAGCTACTCAGGCTCGGATTCGTCCGCGCGAGACGGGGACGGCTTGGTCTCGATGGCCTCGACGCTCGGACGCGAGATCATGCCCGACTCGGCCACGACGTTGCACCATCCGCAGCTGCAGCGCCAGAGGGTCGTGCGTCCCTCGGCTCCGCGGAAACGCTCGGACTCGACCTCTGCGCCACAACGCGGGCAGGTGCGTGTTTGGGGATCTGATTGGGCGATCATACTGCGTCGCAGGTTGGGGAGGTCGAGCCGGGGGACTCATCGATCGAGTGGTCTGCGGCGGAGGAGAAGGGATTCGAACCCCTGGGACCCTTCCGGGCCCTGCGGTTTTCAAGACCGCCGCCTTCGACCGCTCGGCCACTCCTCCCAGTTCAAAGTTTTGACGCCCGGACCCTAGCACGCAGCGGGCTCCGACGGCACTGGACAGCACGTCAGTCAACTTACGATTGATGCGGCATTGGACGCGACCACCCACTCCGTGTCTTAATCCACGCCATGCGTACCGCGTCCTCCTCCGCCCTTCCGATCGTCTTGGGATCGTTTTTCGTGTTCGTCACCGCCGGATGCGCGAACGGGAGCACGTCGCCGCCCGATCGGACGGACGCGGGGCGAGTCGACTCGGGCGGCAGCTGCGAGCCGGCCTGCGTCGCGCCTGAGGCCTGCGTCGCGGGCCGATGTCAGGTCTCCGTCGTGGACGCCGACGGGGACGGGGTGAGCGCGGCTCTCGACTGTGACGACTCGGACCCCGCCGTGGGGGACAACGTCGAGCGCGTCTGCAGCGGGACTTGTGGCGATGGCGTGGAGATCTGCACCGCCGGTGAGTGGGCGGCCTGCACGGCGCCGACCGACTGCGACTGCACGGCTGGGACCCCGGCGCGCACCATCCCCTGTCCGCGCTGCGGCATGCAGCGTCAGACATGTGTCGGTGGCACATGGGTAGACGAAGGCAGCTGTGAGGGAGCCGGCGCCTGCGATCCGGGCGCCATGGAGGCGGGTACGGCCTGCGGCTGTGGGACGCAACAGCGCACCTGCACCACCGCCTGCGAGTGGACCGACTTCGTCTGCGTGGGCGACTGCTTCTGCGGCGACGGCAGCTGCAACGGCGCCGAGACCTGCGGGACCTGTCCGGGCGATTGCGGCATGTGCGCGGCGAGCTGCGGCGATGGCACCTGCAATGGTACGGAGAACTGCACGAGCTGCGCGGCCGACTGCGGCGCCTGTCCGGCGAGCTGCGGCGATGGAACCTGCGACGCCACGGAAGATTGTACGAGCTGCCCGAGCGACTGCGGAGCGTGTCCAGCGACTTGTGGGGACGCGAGCTGCAACGGAACGGAGGATTGCGCGAGCTGTCCGGGTGACTGCGGCGCCTGCCCGCCGGTCTGCGGCGACGGAACCTGTGACGCGACCGAGACCTGCGCGACCTGCAGCGACTGCCAATACGGTCATCTGGGTACTGGTCGCAACGGCGATCTATGCCCTGGCGTGCCCGAGAACACCTGGCGCTGCGTGACGAGCACCAGAACGGGTACACCACAGGTCTCCCAATACTGCCGTGGCGGCGTGTGGGGCACCTACAACCTGGACCCGCGCGACTGCGCCGCCTGCGTGTGCAGCTACTCTACTGCGTGCGACGCGCTCTGAGAGCAGCGGACGCGATCGTCGAGCCCGATCAGCCCTTGCTGATCTTGCCTTCCTTGTGAACCGTGTGCGTGCGGCACGCGGCGCAGTACTTCTTGATCTTGAACTTCTCGGGCATGGTGCGCTTGTTCTTGTCGGTGACGTAGTTGTCACGCTTGCACTCTTCGCAGCTGAGCTTGATCAGGTCACGCATGGGTCGGTCCTCGACGTAGGGGGCCCGATGGGCCGCTCCTGGAAATGGGTCGCGAGTCTAGCCAGCCGTGGCCAGCCGTCAACCCGACGATCAGGGTCAGGGTGCTCGCGTCAGTCGTCGATGGCGATGCCGAGCTTGTGACGCAGCTGCATGTACTTCTGGCTGGCGGCGTAGAGGTAGAGCTCGCGTAGGCGATCCTTGTGGGCCAGGCCGTCTTCGGGGCTGGCCTTGATCACGGCGGCGGTCATCTCGAGGTTGTTCGCCATCACGAAGCCGAGACGGTCGGCGCTGAGATCCACGGCGGCGACCCACTTCTTCATGTCGAGCTCGGGCGCGGCGGCGAGCAGCTTGCGCACCAGGCTCGAGAGCTGCTCCTTCTGCGGACCGGGCACGTGCTTGTCGAGCTGCGCCTTGTAGCCGTCGACCTGACCCTTCATCTTGGCCGGGATCGGGAAGGAGGGATCGCTGGCCGCGATGGCCGCGAGCAGCCATGTGCGCAGGCCGTTGCCCGTGGGCACGAGGTGACGCAGATGGTGACCCGGGCGCAGGTAGCTGAGGTGTCGTGCCGCCACGAAGGCGAGCGCCTGGGGTGGGCCGCCCGCGAGGGCGCCGGCGCCGAGGCCGATGCTCACGGGATCCGTGAACATGAAGCTCAAGCCGCCCGGATCCTTCGAGCGGTAGTGTACGTCGGGTAGCTCGATCTGCGTCACCCCCGCGACGTAGGCCAAGGTCTGGGCCATCACCGCGGGATCCGTCGCCGCGTCGATCTTCGCGTCTGCACCGAAGGCGGAGAGGTCCTGCTGACGCGCGGAGCTGACCGCCGGCGTCAGGATGGCGAAGATGCCGGTGAGCAGCGGATCCTGCAGCGGGTGGATGATGTGGTTGAACCAGATCTCCTCCGTGAAGAACTCCTGCGCCGCGGCCGGATGCTGCGCGCGATGCTTCTTGAAGAAGGCCTCTTCGTCGGCGTCTGCGTACTTCAGAGCGTGCAGCACCTGACACACGCTGAAGGACTCGTCGGCGCGCTTCACGTCCGTGTAGAGCTGACGCAGAGCCTGGTACGACTCCACGCGATAGGGCGTCTTCTGCAGCAGCGACTCCTGCATCTCCACGGCACGCGCGAAGTAGTGCTTCGGGTCCGAGGCGTAGACCTCGGCCAGCTTCTCCATGCGGCGCTTGTCTTCGGGATCGAGCGCCATGGCGCGCTCCCACGCGTCGATCGCAGCGCTCGTGTCGCCGAGCTGATCCGCTCGCGTCTCGGCGATGGCGTCCCAGAGCGTGGCCCTCTCCTTGGCGTTGGCGCTCTTGCCCTGTCGATCGATCTGCGCTCGATAGGCGTCCACCAGCTCGGGCCACGCCTGACGGCTCTTGAGACAATGCACCAAGCCATCGAAGGCGCGCTTCGAGTCGGGCGCGTTCTCGAGCGCTTGCTCGTAGTAGTCGCCGGCCTCTTCCACTCGCTCCAGCTCGGAGGACGCGATGGACGCCGCCGTCAGATAGTACTTGCTGAGCTGCTTCGGGTCGTCGACCAGATCCGCGATGCGCAGGATGACCTCGACCAGGCGAGACCAATCCTTGGTCTCGGAGTAGACGCCCATCAGCTTGGTCAAGAGGTTGCGATCGTCGGGTTCGATCTCGAGCGCCGCGACATAGCTCTTGGCGGCCTTCTTGCGGTCGCCGAGCGGTCCCAAGAAGACATCGCCGACCTCGACCAGGAGCTGCATGCGCTCCGCATCGTCGGCGTGTTCCATGCGCCGGCGCAGCACGCGCACCACCTCCTCGTGGGCGCCCGCCTCCTGATGCAGCAAGCGCAGGGCGTCGTAGGCCTCGCGCTCTTCGGGCACGAGCTCGATGGCCTGCTCCAGCAGCTTCTGCGCCTCCTGCGTGTTGCCCGCGCGGCGCGACGCCTCGCCCTGACGGTAGAGGATGTGCCCACGATCCGAGGCGACCAGGGAGTCGCCCAGGCGCTGCATGATGTCGCGGTAGAGTTCGGCCGCCTCGTCCGCCTCGCCGGCCTCGAAGGTGACGTCGGCCAGGCGCTCGAGCACCTCGCGGTCGTCGGGCGCGTAGGCCTTGGCGTTGAGGTAGGCGCGCTGCGCCTTGGCCAAGAGCGCCTCGTCCTCTTTGCCTAGCTCGCGGAAGGCGTCGCCGCAGGCCACGGAGAGATCCCGCGCCTTGTCCTCGGACATGTCGCCGGTGCGCGCGAGCAGCGGCTCGTAGTAGCGCGCCGCCGCGCTGAAGTCGTTTCGCTCGAAGGCCAGCTCCGCCAAGCCCAGGGCGGCGGCGGTGCAAGTCGGATCGAGCTCCAGAGCCTGCGCGAAGGTCTCGGCGGCCTTGGTTGGCTCGTCCAGACGTTCGCGCCTCAGGGCGCCGAGATCCGCCAACAGCTTGGCCTTGGCGATGGATCCCTTGGTGACCTCGATCTCGTGCAGCAAGAGCTCGGCCGCGCCGTGGGCGTCGCCCCGGTCGGCGTAGATGGTGCGCAGCGCGGAGGCCGCCGTGGCGTCGTCGGGGTTGGCGTCCAGGGCCGACTTGTAGCGCTCGATGGCGCGATCCTTGTCGCCCGCGTCCTCGAGCAGGCGACCTGCACGCACGAGGAGCGCGGCCTTCTTGGCCGGGTCAGCCTCGCCCTCAGCCAGGCGCTCCACGGCGATCACCGCGGCCGTCGCGTCACCCGACTGGGCCTTGAGCTGCGCCATCAGCTCGAGGGCCTTGGTGTTCTTGGAGTCGACGGCGAGCACGCGCTCGCAGAAGCTCAGCGCGCGCTCCGGGGCGCCCACGTCGATGGTCAAGGTGCGGGCCGCCTGAAGCAGCAGATCCGTCTTGCGCTGCTCGTCCTCCGACGCCTTCGCGTGACGGTCGAGCGTGTCGACCAGCTCGTCGAAGCGGCCGAGCTTTCGGTACAGACGCGCCAGAGCGGGGTTGGCGCCCTCGTGCCCGGGATCGATCGCCACCACGGCCTCGTAAGCCTCCACGGCCTTCTCGCGATCGACGAACTCCTCCTCTTGGATGCCGCCGATCTGCTCGTAGAGGCCCACGCGCTGACGCGGTGTAGCGACTAGCGCGAGCTGTCGTTCGAGGTTCGGCAAGAGCTCGGCGTAGCGCTCGGTCTTGGCGTAGATGCGCTCCAGGCCCTTCAGCGCGGGCAGGCAGCGCTCGTCGTGGGCCAAGGCCGACTCGTAGCTGATGCTGGCCTTCTCGATGTTCGAGAGCCTGTCCTCGTAGAGCTCCGCGAGGCGCAGCAGCGTGTGCACGCGGGACTCTCCACGCTCGTTCTTGGCGCGGGTGTCGAGCAAGCGCGCCAGGGATTTGTGATCGTCGCGCCCGGCGTAGACATCCTCGAGCACCTCGAGGGCCTTGGGGTGCGCCGGGTCGTCCGCCAAGACCTCGGCGAAGAGGGTCTCGGCTTGGGTGGCGTCGGCGAGCTTGTCGAGCAGGATCTCCGCCGCCTCGGCCTTGAAGTCGCGGGCGCGAGCCGGGGAAGAGGCCGTCTCCACCCGGGCGAGCAAGAGCCCAACCAGCTCCTGCCAGGACTGGGCCTTGCGGTAGAGGGCGCAGGTGCCGTCGTAGGCTCCATCGGAGTCAGGCGCGAACTTCAGCGCCTC
Organism: Deltaproteobacteria bacterium; assembly: GCA_013151775.1. Taxonomy (GTDB): domain Bacteria; phylum Myxococcota_A; class Polyangia; order Polyangiales; family Houyiibacteriaceae; genus JAADHO01. The sequence continues at coordinate 12,767 of JAADHO010000408.1, forward strand.
GCCATAGCAAGGTAGGGCGAAGTCGGGGCGCATCAGCTGGTCGGCGTACCAGCCGCCCATGCGCACGTAGAGCGCCGCCTTGGCCCGCGCGTCGTCGAGCTCGCCCACGGCCTCGCTGAGGGTCGTCAGCGCCTCGTTCCAACGATCGCCCGAGTCCTTCGCCAGGCGCTCGATCTCCTTGGCCGTGTTGTCGTCGGAGGGATCGTCGGCCAGAGCCTGCACCCAGAGCACGAAGGCGTTGTCCGTGTCTTCGAGCTCTTCTTCGTAGAGCTTGGCCGCCTCGCGCATCACGCCCGCACGCTCCCTGGCGTCCTCTTCACGTTCGGCCTTCTCGAGCAGCGCCTCCGCGAGGGCCTCCGAGTCTCCCTTGGAGCGCAGGCACTCCTCGAGGCCGATGCGCGCGATCTCGTCTTCTTCATCTATCTCGAGCAGCCTGCGGTAGGCCGCCTCGGCGCCCGCGTGATCCCCGAGCTCCGCCTCGCGCAGCCGCGCGGCGCGGAAAAGCAGAGACTTCTTGTCCTCCACGTCCTCCACGGCGTCGACCAGCTCGACGAAGAGATCGGCAGCGCGATCGAAGGCGCGGGAAGCCTCGACGACGCGCTCCACGGCGATCGCCTTGTCGCCGTCCGCGGGCGTCTCCTTCAGCGCCGCTGCGGCCTCTTCGAAGCTCGCCTCGTCCAGCGCCTCGGTGGGCTCTTCGGTGGCGACGGTGGCGGCGCGGCCCAGGCTCGCCAGGGCCTCCATCATGGCGCCGGCGGACTCGAAGCGCGAGGCGGGGTCCTTGGCCAGTGCCTTGAGCACGAACTCGTCGACTGTGCTGTTCACCCAGCCGCGCGGCGCGACCTCGGAGGGTGACACGGGCTCGCTGCCCAGGTGTTGGGCCACCACCTCGAAGGCGGTCTCGCCCACGAAGGGCGGGCGGCCCGTGAGCACCTCGTAGAGCATGGAGCCCACGGCGTAGAGGTCGCTCGTCACGCCCACCGTGCCGCCGCGAGCGACCTCCGGGGCGATGCCCTTGGCGTCTCCGAAGACGCGCAGGGAGCCGATGGCGCCGGCCGCGTTGGAGCCGCCCGCGAAGAGCCGATGCACGGCGGGATCCACTAGCACGCCCGTGGGCTCGCCGCGGGTTCCGTCCTCGCGCTCGGGGCGCGTCATGAAGACGTTGCCCGTCTTCACGTCTCCGTGCACCAGCCCGCGCGCGTGCAGCGCCGAGAGGCCGCGGAGTACGCCTTCGAAGATCGAGCGGGCCTCGTTGATGTGCAGCTGCGAGACGCGCGAGAGGCGCGCGGAGAGGGTCTGACCTTCGACGAACTCGGTGGCGACCCAGGGTCGTCCGTCCGCGAGCTGCCCGACGGAGGCGATGGACGCGATGCCCGGCGCCCGCACCGCGGCGATGGCGCGCAGCGCCGTCAGATAGCGGCGCACGTTGGAGCGATCACGCGAGAGCTCGCCGTGCATCACCTTGAGGGCGTAACGATGGGAGCCGCCGTCCTCGTCCTTCTTCTCTCCGAGGTAGACCACCCCGAGGCCTCCGTCGCCGAGCACCTTGAGGATGCGGAAGCCGCCGTGCTCCTGACCCGGCTCGAGGCGCGGGCCGTAGCGATGGGAGTAGACGGGCGCTAGCTCGATGGCGGCGTCCTTGCCCGAGAGCACGATGGCGTCGGCCAAGGCCTCGAGGGCGTCTTCGTCTCCGCAGTGATCCACCAGCGCGCGCGCAAAGGCGCCGGCGCCGCTGTGACCGCCGACCTCGTCGGCCGTGACGCCCAAGAGATCGCTGGCCAAGGCCTGCATCTCGTCGAGGTCGAAGTGTCGCTCTAGCTGTCCGCGGAGGATGTCTGTGGTCTGCTTCATCGAGTGCTCTCTCGAGGTCGGGGGGCGTGCAATGACGGGCGCTACAAAAGGAGCCTGCCGACGCCGAAGACGCCGACTCCCACGCGCGGGGGGACGCGAGGGGCCCGGATGGTACCCCCCTGCGTGTCTGGATCCAAGGATGGGGACAGTCTGTGACGACTTGGAGAAATATTGTGATCTTGCTCGCTGATCGACGGCGGCGGTCTCGCACGCTCGGCGAGCCCCGGTCCGTGGGGTAGAGTCCTCGTGTGACTCGCCCGTTGCGTCTGCGCCCGGAGCGCTTCGGGGCCATCGTGAGCCTGCAAGATCCGCCCGCGCTGGTGAGCGTCGATCGCGTGCTGGCCCGACGTCTGGGCGTGGACCCGGGCGGGCTGTGGGAGCAGCGCAGCGACGGTGTGGACGTGGACCCGCTGAGCGCACCGACCGAGGTGCACCTCGCCGTCACCGAGCGCTGTGGCCAGGGCTGCCCCGGCTGCTACGCCGACGCCAGCCCCGACGGTGACGAGCCGAGCTTCTCCGCCCTTGTGGCCCAGCTCGAGCGGCTGGCCGAGTTGGGCGTCTTCTCCGTGACCTTCGGAGGCGGGGAGGCCTCGCTGCGCGCGGACGTCTTCGCGTTGGCGGAGCGTGCGCGCGCCCTGGGCTTGGTGCCGACCGTGACCACCAGCGGCGCGGGCGTGAGCGCAGGACGCGCCTCGCGCTTTCGGGTGTTCGCCCAGGTGAACGTGAGCTGGGACGGACCGAAGCCGGGGCTCGCGACCGTGCGCACCCACGAGAGCGCCGCCATCGCCGAGTTGGCCATGGCCCGGCTGCGCGCGGCGGGAGTTCGCTTCGGCGTGAACTTCGTGCTCACGCGCACCAGCTTCGCCGGACTCGAGGAGCTGGCCAAGGCCGCGGAGGTCGCCGGCGCCGTCGAGCTGCAGTTGCTCAGGTTGGTGCCGGGAGGCCGCGGCTCCGCCATGTGGCAAAGCCAGCGGCTGCGATCCGCGCAGGTCGATCGCCTCGGGCCCGCGCTGATGAAGCTGGTCGAAACTCGTGAGCTCTCCGTGCGGGTCAACTGCGCCATGCTGCCTCTGCTCTCGTCCGCGGGGCTCGCGCCTGACGAGCTGAGGCGCTTCGGCGTGCTCGGCTGCGAGGCGGGCCGCTCGCTGATGACGGTGGACGTGCACGGGCGCGTGTCCCCGTGCAGCTACAGTCATCGGGGCGGCCAGCTCCTGAGCGTGGACGCCTGGAGCGTGGACGAGGCGCTGCGTGCGCATCGCGCTCACGCGCTCTCGCCGCCCGAGCCCTGCGCGAGCTGCGATCTCCGGCGGGCGTGTCGCGGGGGCTGCCGCGTGGTCGCGCGTCACGCCACGGGCGACTTCGACGGTCTCGATCCAGAGTGCCCGCGGGTTCGCGAGTTCAGCTCGGCTCAGGCGCCGAAGGAGAGCACCTCGCCCAGCTCCGCGAGCACGATGTAGGCGACGCTCAATTCCGCCAGCGCCGCGCCGGCCGCGAGCAGCATGCGTGGCCTGCGTGCGTCGGGCGCCAGGCAGACGCCGGTGGCGGAGGTCAGCGCCAGCACCAGCGCAGAGCCCAGCGCGAGCCAGGCGAAGGTGTCGAAGGCGGCCTCGTCGAAGAGCGTCGCGATCAGGATCGGCGCGCCCACGACGTAGAGCCCCGCCAGACGTCGCCCGCGCGAGAGCGCTCGCCGCCAGGTCGCAAGCCTCAGCAGACGCGTTCGACCCAGCGCCAGGTTGAGCAGCAAGAAGAGCCCGAGCCAGGTCAGACAGATGCGTCGTCCAATCTGTGTTCTTCGAGCTTGGGCGACACGCTCGCCCAGAGCCGTGGCCTGCAGCTCGGCCTCCTCGAGCCGGCGCCACGCCTCCGCCGGTCGTCCCTCGAGCAGCAGCGCGCGCGCTCCTCCACTGATGGCGTGGCGGCGCTGCTCGGGCGCTACCTCGGGCTCCTCTTCGAGGCGCGCGAAGGCGCTCTCGGCGCCCTCCCCGTCTTCCAGCGCCAGGTAGGATTCGGCCACCAGCGCCCAGCCTTCACGTCGCGCCAGACCCGGTGGCGTCCGGTCCAGCGCGCGCTCCAGCTCGCGCACGGCCGCCAGGTTCAGCTCCCCACGTCGACGGCGCATGCGCTCCACGGCCGCCAAGGTGGCGTAGTCGCCCTCGGAGCGCGCCTGAAGCCAACCCAGCCGGCGCCCGGCGTCGCGCGCCAGTCGGCTCTGCGGTGAGCGATCGATCAGCGCCTCGTAGAGCTCGGCTGCGCGCTTCGGATCCGCCCGCGCCTCCGCACGCCGGGCGCTTCGGAGCAGGCTCTCGGGTGTCTGGGCCGCGGCCGGCGTCGTGGCGCTGAGCGCGAACAGCAGCGCGAGCACGGGACGCCACGCCCGCGCCCAGGTCATTTCGTCCAGGCGACGCTGTCGACCAGAGCATCGCTCATGGTGGAGTAGGTCGAGAGGGAGAGGGAGCGGCCGTCGATCTCGATGATCGAGTAGGTGCGCAGGGACATGGCCTTGGCCGTGAAGGCGCAGTCGGAGGCCGCGCCATAGAGCGGCGCACCGGCCCCGCCGCTGATCACATAGACCGTGCCGCTCGGGACGCCCGCCGTGATCACGGGCGCGTGGTCGGAGGTCTCGGCGGCGAGCACCCCTTCGGTGCCGGAGAGGCCGCGGATCGGGCGGCTCCGGTGGTACATGTGGTTGTGGCCGTTCAGCACCATGTCCACCTCGAACTCGTCGAGCAGAGGCTGCCAGGCGTCGCGCAGGTCGCCCGCGGGCCCGTGGGTGGAGCCGCAGGTGTAGACGGGTCGGTGGTGGCTGGCGAAGATCCAGTCGATGTCGGGATCCGCCTTGGCCGCCTCGAGGTCGGTTCGCAGCCAGGTCGCCTCGTCCGAGATCGTGCGGTCCGAGATCACCGTGTCGTTCAGCATGATGAAGTGGGCGTTGGCGTAGTCGAAGGAGTACCACTCCTCCCCTTGGGCCTCTTCACCTGCGGAGACCTCGTCTGGAAAGGCGAACTGGGCGAAGTAGTTGACGGCCAGGTTCTCGTGGTTGCCGTTCACCACCATCAGGGGCGTGCTGGCGAACAGATCTTCAACGTTGAAGTCGCCGTCCGTCAGCGAGAAGAAGTTGTCCCAATCGGGCTGGTAGCTGCCGAGGAACACGGCGTCTCCAGTGAAGACCTCGAAGTCCACGCCGCGGTCGAGCACGTGATGCTGACCGATGGGCCAGGCGTTCTCTTCGTTGTTCCTCGAGTCGCCCGAGAGGGCGAAGCTGAAGGGCGCGCGGCTGCCCTTGGCTGGAGCGGTGGCCGTGTCGAAGACGCGACTCCAATGCCCTGGGCCGCCGACCTTGTAGTAGTAGGTGGTGTCCGGCGTGAGCCCGCAGACGTGCACCTCGTGGATGGTCGACTGGCCTCCACCACCCAACGCGCCCGGCGGGATCACGAGGTAGTGGCCGTTCCGCAATGTCACGTCCGCTGCCGCGGCGTCGGCGCTCGCCGCCGCGTCGTGGCCCGTGCCGTAGACGAGCCCGCTCGCCAAGGTCCCGTTGCCCGTGTGCCAGTTGACGGCGAAGCTCGACTCGGAGGCACTCGCCCAGCTCAGGTGCACGTGGTCGGGTGTGGACTCGGCACCAAAGACGTCTTCGCCGCGGGCGGTCGCGTCCACGTCGGAGGCGCTCACCTCGTAGTCGCAGCCCTCGGGCGTGTAGCGCAGAGTCGTGGCCCCGTGTCGACCGGCGTCCCGGGTGCCCGTGTCCCGTCGCCCCGTGTCCGCGCGGGAGGCGTCCGCCGGAGCGTCCACGCCGGCGTCACGCGCGGAGTCGTCACCGCAGGCGCTCAGGGCCAGGCCGAGGGTCAACGCGAGGAGGGAGAGT
>JAADHO010000431.1 GCA_013151775.1 Deltaproteobacteria bacterium
GCACGAGCCGGTCGAGGTCCGGGGACGCGCCGGCCGCGCCCGGCACTCCGATCCCGAAATGCTCGAGCCCACGCACGACGGGTCGCAGGAGCCGCACGCGATGCGCCTGCCCGGTGGCCTCGTGCATCAAGCTCGGCGTGATGCCGTTCCACGAGACGCAGACCGAATCCGCACCGAGGAAGGCGGCGAGGTCCGCAGCGAGCACGTCCGAAGAGATAGCGTGCTCGAAGTCCGCACGGCACAAACCCAGAGGCAGCAGCTCCCGGTCGCCGGGCAGGCCGCGCGTGGGCACCACCATGCGCTCGAAGGGCTCGCCCGTGGCGAAGCGCACGGCCGAGAGAGAGAGCAGCGCGCGCTGACGCGCCCCGTCGTCGTCGTCCACCGACAAGGCCTCCGCATAGAGGCCCACCAGGCGTTCGAAGCCATCCCCGAGCCAGCGGGGCACGCCGCGAAAACGACGCTGATCCAAGGAGCGCCGCCGACGCTTGCCGACGCCAGCCCGCTGCGCGCGCTCCACGCGGCGAATCTGGGCGTCGATCATGGCGTCGAAGGCGCGGAGCAGCGCGGGGAAGCCCCGGGTCTCGGGCTCCAAGATGCGCAGCGCGAGCAAGACCGACTCGAGCGTCGACACGCACTCCGGGCTCGGCTCCCGGCGGATGCGGTAGCGGCTCGGAGCCGAAGGCGAGAGACGAAAATGGGGCAAGGCGTGGAGCCAGGCATTTTGTCGATAGAGCGTGCGCGCCTGCGACCAGGTTCCGTCGAGCACGACGAGCTGTCGCGGCCGCTCGGACGTCGGCACGTCTTCGAGATCACGCGCGTCCTCACGTGGAAAGAGCAGCCCCGTTCCAGGCGGCAGCGCCATGGGCACACGCAGGTCACGCGCCGCGGAGCAGGCGCTGATCAGCTCGGAGTTCGACAGCCCCAGATCCACGAAGCGCGCCGTGCCGATGGGATGCGCGCGCTCACGCGGATGCTGCAGCACGAAGACGCGCGTGCGATTGTCGACGGGCGTGATGCTCGAGCACACGCAGGTCGAGCGCGGCTTGAAACAGCGGTAGCAGGTCGGCCGCGCGTCGACGTCGAGGGTGGGCACGGCCGCAGGCTACTCACGTCCAGGTGACACGCACGCGGAAGGTCGCTCACCGTGCAGTTCGGGCATGGCCAGCGGCCCGACGCCATTTCGGGCGCTCGGGTGGCGGACGATGGAGGCACTGGCACTGGAAGCGAGCACTTCCGGGCGCCATGGTGGACGACACCCCCCGCTTCCCTCTCTAGAGCGTCAGTCCAGCGAGGCCGCGAGGTAGGCGGCGCCTCCCATGTCGCCGTCGCCCGAGGGGACGGTCAAGCCGCCGCCGGCTTCGAGTCCCATTCCGAAGGCGTGGTCTCGGCGCTCATGCGGTCAGCGTCTGGGCGACTGTGCGGAAGTGATGCTCGAGGTGGTGCGTGCCGCCTTCGGGTGCGACGGCGTCGGAGCTGCCGGCGCAGGCGAACATCTTGATGAAGGTGGCGGCGTTGATGTTGAAGGGACGTGTGACGGAGGCCGCGGAGCGGAGCACCCAGGTCGGTACACGGCCGAGGCGCGGAGGCGTGCCCAGGACGCGAAACGCCAACTCGCCAATCTCGCGAAAGCTGAAGGTGTCAGGCCCACCGAGGTCGACGCTGCGGGGCGCGTCGGCGGACTTCAGAGCTTCAACTGCGGCGGCTCCGATGTCGGCGCCGTGGATGGGGTTGATGCGCTTCTCGCCGTCGCCGATCAGCCAACAGCGACCTTTGTGCGCCATGCGCAGAAACTCCTCCATGTCGTTGAAGAAGCCCGTGGGTCGCAGGATCGTGCCCACCACATCGCTCGCCTCGATGGCGTCAGCGACCTGCTCGCGGGCCTCGGCCACGGCGAGCTCTCGACGTAGCTCGTCTCCTCGCAGGACGGAGACGAAGACCACTCGATCCACGCCGGCGCGCTCCGCCTCGCGCAAGAGGTTCAGGTTGGCGTCCCGATCGACGTCCCAGATGGTGGGTTTCCGGCCGAAGCTGCGAACGCCGATGGAGCTGAAGAGCGCGGACGCTCCGTCGCAGAGGCCACGCAACGTCTCGGCCTCGGTCGCGCGAGCTTCGAAGACCTCGTCGCAGCACTCGCCCAGAGCCTTCAGCTTGGACCCGTCCCGTGCCAGGGCGCGAACGCGGAAACCGGCCTCGTGCAGCGCGCGAGCGACGTGACCTCCACAGTATCCCGTCGCTCCCCCGACGACGACCAGCGCTCCTTCTTCGAGCATCTCGAACTCTCCCGTGCTAAACACGTGTATAATGTTCGTAATATACGCATGTACAAATCGCGATGCAAGTGGACGGATGCGCAGGTGTCGGCGTCGGCGCGCAGCTGAGCGTCCGCTGCGAAACGAGGGGAGGCGATGACGTCCGCGAGCGCTGACGCCCCGTCGACGCGTGAGGCGCTCGTGCTGGCGGCTCATCGGGTGATCGCACGCTCCGGCTTTCGCACCGCCACGGCCCGAGCCATCACGCGCGAGGCGGGCGTCAGCCTAGCCTTGATCCGCTATCACTTTGGCACGCAGGACGCGCTGCTGAAGGCCACCGTGGAGCACGCAGCAGCCGAGCTCTTTGACGTCGTCGAGCGAATGGCGGTGGCGGAGGACCTGGCCGCCCTAACGCGCGTCGGGATGGAATTCGCACGAGAGATGCCCAACCGTGAGTCGCTGCGCGTGCTCTTCGACGCGACGTTGCATGCGCAGAGCAGCCCGTGGCTGCAGGATTGGGCGTCGCAGCAGATCGCTGAGCTTCGCGCGCTGATCGCGATGAAGGCACCGTCGCACCTACCCGAGGAGGATCGCCGGGCGCTTGGCCTAGTCCTGGCGGCGCTGCTGGACGGCGCCCTGCTACACCACTGGGTCGATCCAAAGACTGACATGCAGGCGCTCGCACGCGGGGCGGCGTTGCTGGTGGAAGCCGTGACGCGCGAAGACGACTGACTGACTGAGCGACGGCTCAGCGCTCGCGGCGTGCATTTCTGAACGCTGTGGGCACACGTCGCATCATCGTCCCAGGCAGCACCGGCCGAAGGGAGAACCCGTGGAGGGGCGCTGGTGCTGGTGGTGACCCCGCACGACGACATCGCGCGCTGGGCCGCTGAGCCCATCGCCTGGAGCGCCGGCAGCGCCAGCTTCACACCGCTCGTCATCAGCCCCCGAGGCGTGCCTGTCGTCACCGACCTCGAGCTAGCTGTGCTGTCTGCGATGGCCCATGGCCAGGACGCGGACATCGACCTCGCGGCGCGCATCGGCGCGGCCGCCTCGAGCGCCGCGGTCCACTTGGATCCGGACCGAGCGCTGCCATACTATGATCTCTGGTTGTACCCGATGCGGCTCTCTGCGGACTTCGAGCCCGACGCGCGCGCTCCGCCACGGGCGAGCGCGAGGTGGCGGAGACACGCCACCGCTTCGCCAGGACCCGTGAGGTCACCGACACCGACCTTCACCCGCGCCGACTCGTCATCGAGAGAGACCGCCGACGAGGTCGCCCGCCAGGAGACACCGGCCCACCTCG
>JAADHO010000353.1 GCA_013151775.1 Deltaproteobacteria bacterium
CTTTCACCCGCAGGAACAGCGCAGCTAGACGTCGATTCGAAATCCAGGGGTAGCTGGACCTCTTCACCTTCGTCGTCGCGACGCACCATGCTCCGAGGCTACCAGTGCCTGGTCCGAAAGGGGCACGGGGGGTCGCGCTGCGCCGCGGGCGTCTAGGTCCTTTCGAGCGCGAAGAAGAAGTGATCACCTTCGCCGCGCCCCCTGTGGATGCCGCCGATGCCGAGTACCAATCGATCGGAGAGCGGCTTGACCTCATCGTACAGCGTGCTCCGAATGACGCGCGGCAGTTTCGAGACTCCGTACGTCAAGCCGATGCACTGCGTGTCGCGCCAGCGGGACGGTCCGGCTTGGGTCTCGAAGCGACCCATGGCGATATGGCGCGTGATGAAGAACCAGAGCCGCCGGTCGAAGTCGACGCCGAAGGGGATCCACTCGAAGCCGATGCGCTCGCTCCAGCGCCACAGCGGGCGACGGGATGTGGCGTTGCCGATTCGCCGGAGCACGTGCCCGCGGTAGCGGCCGCGGGGAGGCTCGAGCTTCGCCTGAAGCATCCAGAGAGACTCCAGCTGCGCCAGTGACATGCTGCGGAGCTCGGTCAGGGTGTGATCCGGTCCCACGGCCTCATGACCTCAGGCCCGGGCGCTCGTCCGGGGTGAGCCTCGAAGTTGCCGCCAGGACCTCATGGGCTCGAGATTTCCGTCCCACACTTCGGAGATCTCCACTCGGTGGATGGACACGCATTTGTGGCAAGCCTCGCCCGTCTCGCCCGCGAGTTCACGCAGGCGTGGGTGCTTCAGGATTTCAGGCAGGCTGGTGGTGCGGAGATTGCCCATGGGTCGCGTGCCCCAATGCATGCAGTCCACCACGTCGCCGTTGGCCTCCACGGGCAACATCAGCTTCGGCCAGTGGCAGCGATACACGGGCGGGCCTTGGGTCATCATGTCGATATGCGTGTGGGAGTTGAGGATCGGGTAGCCCTCCCGCTTCAGCTCGGAGATCTTCCGAAACGCCAGAGATAGCTCCGCCTGCGATGGCGCGTACTCTTCGATCTGCGTATCGGCGACGTCACTCGCGGCCTCCTCGCGCATGCCGTTGAAGATCCCCAGCACGCCGAGGGAGCGCATCAACTCGGCCATCTCGCGGACGGTGTCAGGGTGCACGTTCGCCTTCTGCAGTGTGCAGATGAAGATGATGGGCTTGTCGGGTTGGCGCCGACGCACCTCTCGCGTGGCCGAGACGATGCGCTCGAAGAGGCCAGGGATCTTGCGCATGCTGTCGTGCTTCGCAGACGGATGGTCGATCGAGATGCACAGGCGATCGACACTCGGGAGCACGACGTCGAGCTTGGCCTCGAGCAGGAAGCCGTTGGTGATCAAGTTGGTCATCAGCCCGAGGCTCTTGGCGTGACGGAGGATGCGCCCAAAGTCCTTGTGCAACAGAGGCTCGCCGCCCCACATGGAGACGCCGATGAAACCCGCGGCGCGTGCGTCCGTATAGAGTCCTTCGATCTCCTCGGTCGAGAGCTGATCCTTCGGATCGTAGAAGTCGGGGTTCCAGGCGCAGAAACCGCAGCGCGCGTTGCAGCGCGCCGTGAGCGCGTGAACCAGGTACAGCGGCCCTCGTCGCCCGAGTCTCGCGCCGACCAGCCGGCGGGTCACTTCGAAGGCTGAGATGCGTCCTCTGTTCATGATTCGAACTCCTCGATCTTCTTGGACAATGCGATGATGTGGCTGCGGCGGCGTGCGAGAGCGTCGGACGAGAGGGGGTCCTCCCCGAGCAGCTCGCCAAGCACGGGCTCGTAGATGAAATAGCCAGCGATGGCGCCGAAGAGGCTGAGCGCGCGTTGGAGGCCCGCGTCACCACCGAAGTGCTGCGTGAGCAGGGCACGCAGTGGTCGGAGCAGCTCCGGAAAGCGCTCGACACCGCCATCGAGCATCTCGCGCAGAAGCAGCCGCTGCATTTGTGGCTCCTCCGCCAAGAAGTCGAAGTAGGCCCCAGCCAGGTTGGCGGCGGTTGGCCCATCCGCGACGGCGACGCCGAGGCGCGAGTGAAGTCGAGCTTGCGCATCGACGATCACCGCCTCGTAGAGCGCTCGCTTGCCGCCAAAGTAGTAGTTGATCATCGCTGGCGTGACGCTCGCGCTGTCGCTGATGGCGCGGACGGAGCTCGCCTCGAAGCCCCGCTGGGAGAACTCCTCGCGGGCGGCGTCGAGGATCCGTCCACGCACTCCATCCTCTGCGATCGGCATGTTGATATTCTGATGCATTAAACAACCGTTCTAAACAAGTGTTTAGACCGAAGACGCAGCTTCGTCAAGGGGCCATCGCGCTTCGGGTCGCGGGCGCCCGGATGGAAGCCCGCCCAGACCGCGTGCGTCGATGTCCGCGAAGCCATGGCTCGCATGTTCACGCAAGGGCGCCAGCCCAGGCTGCGCGCCTAGGCTGAGCACCTATGCATGAGCGCGTCGTCGCCTCAGTTGACGACGTTGACGCGCTCACCGCGCTTCAGGAAGCCGATGATCTGATCGGCGGCGGCCATGCCAGCGTTGTAGTTGGCCTCGGCGGTCTGTGCGCCCATCTTCTTGGGCGTCAGGAAGCAACGGCCGGCGAAGTCCGCTTCGAGGCTCGCGCGGGTCTCGGTGCTGGGCGGGATGTCGCTGATGTAGCGCAGGTCGGGGCGCGCCTTCATGGCCGCGAGCAGACCCGCCTCGTCGATCACCTCGGCGCGGGCCGTGTTCACGAGCGTCCCGCCCTCGGGCATCGACGTGAGCAGCTTCTCACCGATGCTGCCCTTGGTCTCGGGTGTGTTGGGGATGTGCAGTGACACGTACTCGCAGCTCGCGTAGAGGGCCTCAGCGCTGTCCACGGGCTTGGCGCCAAGGGCCTCGATGGCCGCGGCGTCAAGGAAGGGATCGAAGGCCGAGACCTGCATCTCGAAACCCTTGGCGAGGCGAAGCACGTTCTTGCCGACGTTGCCCAGGGCGTGGATGCCGAGGGTCTTGCCGCGCAGCTCCGTGCCGGGCTTGCCGTTGAAGCCGCCGCGGCAGAGGTAGATCATCATGCCGAAGGCCAGCTCGGCCACGGCGTTGGAGTTCTGGCCGGGCGTGTTCATCACCGCCACGTCTTTGGCCTTGGCCGTAGCGCAGTCGACGTTGTCGAAGCCGGCGCCGGCGCGCACCACGAGCTTCAGCTGCTTGGCGGCCTCGAGCACGCCCGCGTGGATCTTGTCGCTGCGACAGATCACGGCGTGGGCGTCGGCGATGGACGCGAGCAGGGCGGACTCGTCGGGGTACTTCTCGAGCACTTCGACTCGGAAACCGGCGCCTTCGAGCCGCGCGACGACGGCCTCTTTGGCTTCGGCGGAGAAGGGCTTCACGGTGGCGATCAGGACCTTGGGCGTGTTCTCGGTCATGGCTGCTCCTTGGTCTGGCTCGACCCGAAGCGGGCCCTTCAGACGCGGAGCTTCTACCGCGCCGAGGGCCATGGTGCACGTGGAATGGGGACGATCTGCGTCATTGCGTCATTC
>JAADHO010000334.1 GCA_013151775.1 Deltaproteobacteria bacterium
TTTCCGGCGGCGGCGCGCTCACGGGCGGCGCGGTGGTGCGCGCTGCTCGCGGCGCGTTGAGGCGGGCAATGGCGCCGTCGTACCCGCCGGATCCCCAGCACGACTCGGACCCGCGATGCTCGGCGCAATAGGCCTGTCGTCGGGCGTTGCGGCGCGCAGCGCGACGCTGCCTGCGTGCACGTCTGCGCTCGGCGCCCCGGCGCTGCTCTTCCTGGTGGGCGGCCCACTCCTCGTCGTTGACGTTGGGGCGCTCGAAGCCATGCTCGACCACGAACATCACACCCTCGAGGTCGTTGGGGAGGTCGGACCAGAGGCGGATGGTGAAGTCGACTCCCGCCTCGGTTGCGACGCCTCCCTCCGCGGGCGCCTGCCAACTCCAGCGGTCCACCACGATGCGGCCGAGCTGACTGTCGACCATATCCGGTCCGTAGAGGCGGGCCTGGTCGTGGGGCCAGGGCGCGGGCACCAGCGACGGGGTCACGGCCGAGGCCGACGGCTCTCGGGTGCTGGCGCCTGCTCCCGGCGCGAATGGATCACGCGCAGGCTGACGCGCCTGTCCTCCTGTCGAGGCTGCTCCGCCGGAGGCGGCTGAGGGCACCAGACAGCGGGCGTTGTCGGGCTCGTCCTCGCTCAGCGTGCTGACGCGGTAAGGATAGTCGCGATCGTCCGTCGCGACCATGATCTCACGCCGCTGTCCGAACTCACCTTCGCTCATCACCTCGCCATCGTAGAGCGCCTGGTAGTGGCCGCGGATGGCGCGCGGTGAGTAGATCACGAGCGCGTAGGACTCGCCGTAGGGCTCACCCTGGGTGGCCTGGCGAATCTCGAAGGGCCCTTGGGCACAGGGCTCGGGCGAGGAGAAGGCGCGCACGTCGCGCACGTGGGGGACCATGCGCGGGCCACAGCCCATGACGAGCAGGCCCAAGACGCACGCGGCGCCGAGGGAGAGAGTCGAGGGACGTGAAAACATGTGCCGTTGGACGCGCTGCATGCGGGGATATTCCCAGCACACGTAGCTCCCGTCTACGGTCGCGCACGGGACTCGCCGAAAGAGGTCCGCGACTCAGGCTTCTCCCTGGCTCGAGCTAGAGCTCGACGGCCTCGATGCGGCGGTTCTGCGCGCGGCCTTCTGCCGTGTCGTTGGAGGCGACGGGATCCTCTTCGCCGTAGCCGATGGCTTCGATGCGGCCGGCGTCGATGTCCTGGGCGACGAGATACAAGCGGACGGCCTGCGCGCGCGCTTCGGAGAGCTGCCGGTTCCGCTCGGAGCCACCCATGCTGTCGGTGTAGCCGGAGATGCGGATGCGGGCGCTCGGCTTGTGCACCATGTACTCGACGACGCGGTCGAGGCGCGGATAGGACTGCTCTTGGATGGTGGCTCGGCCGCTGTCGAAGAGGACGCCCTCGAGCACGAACCTCTGCTGGGGTTCCGGCTGCTGCTCGCGCTCTTGCGCTACCGTCACGGCCGGGCGAGCGGGTGGGTGCCACTGCCGACGGCGCAGGGTCAGGCGGATGTCCTGCCGCGGTCCCGGCGCGACGTTGACGCTGGCGCGGGTGGTGCGCCGGCCGAGGCTGAGATACTCGAGCTGATAGCGCTGGCCCGCCGGCACGAGCATCTCCGCGTAGCCCTGCGAGTCGGTGCTGCCCGTGTAGTAGGCCGAGCCATCCGGCGCAGTCAGCTTGACCACTGTGCCCGAGATCGGCCCGGTCTCCGGGTCGACGACGAAGAAGCGGATGGCGGCCTCGGTCTCCGTGGACTCGATCTGCGATGGATGCTCCCGCTGCGACTGATCCGAGTCGTGGAGCTGAAACTCCTGCGACTCGCTGTCGGCGCTGGGCGTGCCATTCGGGGAGGAGTCGGATCCCCCGGCCGTGGACTCGCCGCCTGCGGCCGACTCGGTCGGCGGGCTTCCTCCGCAGGCGGCGCAGAGGGAGAGGGCGATGATGATGAGTGGAAGACGATGCACGCTACTCCTCTGGTCGGACCGCCAGGATATCACAGGGGCACAGCCGGCGAGCGAATCCGCGCGCCCTCTCCTCCGCGTGCCTCACGATGTTTGGAGATCACGTGGTCTGCGCATCGACGCTCGCCGGTTGGCATTGACATCCAGAAAACGAGCACTATATTCAAATACACGTTTGAAGATAAGATAATGGAGTCATCGTGACCTCTACCCGCCAGTACAAGGACGCCGTCTACGAGCAGCTCGCTCGCATCGGCAAGTCTCTCTCGAGCGCGCCTCGCCTCGAGATCCTCGACCTGCTCTGCCAGGGGCCTCGCGGCGTCGATGCGCTGGCCACACAGGTCGGACAACCCGTGGCGAACACCTCTCATCATCTGCAGGTCCTGCGCCGGGCTCGATTGGTGGAGGCCGAGAAGCGGGGAGTGCGCGTCACCTACCGCCTGGCGGACGAGCAGGTCGGCCATTTCTTTCGCGCACTCAGGCTGCTCGCCGAGTCGAGACTGCTCGAGATGGGGAAGGTGAAGGCGGAGTTCTTGGAAGGGCGCGGCGGCATGCAGCAGGTCGACCGCGACGCTTTGCTCGAACGTGTCCGCGGCGGCGCCGTCACGCTGCTCGACGTCCGGCCGGAGGAGGAGTACCGGGCCGGGCACGTGCCGGGTGCGCGGTCCCTGCCGCTGGCGGAGCTGGAGCAGCGTCTCGCTGAGCTGCCGCGTGATCGCGACGTGGTCGCCTACTGCCGTGGCCCCTACTGCGTCATGGCGTTGGAGGCGGTCGAGCTACTTCGGGAGCATGGATTCGAGGCCGTCTACATGGAGGAGGGCGTGCCCGATTGGCGAGCTCGCGGCCTGGCCGTCGAGGCGGGGCAGGTGTCCCGATGACGCGAGCTGTTCGCCTTGGTCTGCGCGAGAACATCGGTCAGTTCTCGCTCCTGGTGCTCGTCAACGCCTTCGTCGGCGCCATGGTCGGCATGGAGCGGAGCATCTTGCCCGCCATCGCCGCGGACGAGTTTCAGCTCGTGGCGCGCACGGCGATCCTGTCCTTCATCGTCGTGTTCGGCGTGACCAAGGCGCTGACCAACTACGTCGCCGGTCGCTTCTCGGATCGCTTCGGTCGCAAGCCTGTGCTGATCGCCGGCTGGCTGGTCGCGACGCCCGTGCCCTTCCTGTTGATGTGGGCCCCCTCGTGGTTCTGGATCCTCGCGGCCAACGTGCTGCTCGGCGTGAGCCAGGGCCTGACCTGGTCGACCACCGTGATCATGAAGATCGACCTCGCGGGTCCGAAGAGCCGGGGTCTGGCCATGGGCCTCAACGAATTCGCAGGCTACTTCGCGGTCGCGATCTCCGCGCTCGCCACGGGCTGGATCGCCGCGGAGGTGGGGCTGCGTCCCCAGCCGTTTTATCTCGGCATAGGCTTCGTCGTCTTGGGTATGGCGCTCTCCGTGCTCGCGGTGCGCGAGACGCGTCAGCACGTCGTCCACGAGTCGAAGCTGGCCGGCTCGACGGCGGCAGACGAGCTGTCGCCGCGTGAGGTCATCCTGCGCACGAGCTTCACCGACCGCGACCTGTCGTCGGTGAGCCAGGCGGGCATGGTCAACAACCTCAACGACGGCATGGCCTGGGGCCTGTTCCCGATCCTCTTCGGCGCGGCCCACATGTCGCTGGCGCAGATCGGGACGCTGGCGGCCATCTACCCGGGCGTGTGGGGCCTCGGGCAGCTCTTCACCGGTGCCTGGTCCGACCGCGTCGGGCGCAAGCCGCTGATCGTCGCTGGCATGTGGACGCAGGCCGCGGCCATCGTCGTGATCGCCCTCTCCGGGACCTTCGCGCTCTTCGCCCTCGGAGCCGTGCTGCTCGGCCTGGGCACGGCGATGGTCTACCCCACGCTGCTGGCAGCGATCGGCGATGTCGCTCATCCGAGCTGGCGTGCGTCATCCGTGGGCGTCTACCGGCTGTGGCGCGACATGGGCTACGCGGTCGGCGCGCTGCTCGCGGGCATCGTGGCGGACGCCTTCGGGCTCTCGGTCGCGACCTTGGCCATCGCCGCCCTCACCTTCGTCTCCGGCGTGGTGGTCGCCGTGCGCATGCGTGAGACGCTACGCGGAGCGGTGCCCTGTCATCAGTCCTCGCCCTCTCCGCGAGCCTCCTCGAGGGCCTCCCAGGCCTCGTGGAGCACGAACGGCAGCATGACCAGCGCCGCCACGGGATCGGCCCACCACCAGCCCAACCATGCGTTCAGCCCGAGACCGACCAGCAAGGTCAACGACAGATAGACACAGACCAAGGTCTCCTTGGCGTCCGCTAGTAAGGCTCGGCTGCCCAGGGCGAGCCCAGTTCGATACTTGGCCCAGCCGAGCGCTGGCATGAGCGCGAGCGAGACCGCGGCCACCAGCATGCCGACGATGGAGCGCTCGGGCGCCTGTCCCAGCCACAGCGTCTCTCCTGCTTCGTAGAGGATGTACGCGCCGAGCAGGAGAAACGTGACGCCCACGATCCACAGCGCCCTGCGCTCGTGGATCTCGGAGACCTCGAGGCTCGTGCCACGCAGCTCCGCCCTGAGCCGACCGTAGAGCGCAGCCCCTGCGAGGGTCTCGATCACGCTGTCGAGCCCGAAGCCGACGAGCGCGACGCTGCCGGCGATCGAACCGGCGCCCACGGCGATGACGGCTTCGACCACGTTCCAGACGATGGTTAGCGACTCTAGGCGTAGCCCCCTGCGCAGGAGCTGGTTGCGGGAGGTCGCTGAAACCGTGGGTGGGTTCGTCACGAGGTCACACCAGTACTGATGCCGAGGTCCAGATCATGCAAGGAGAGCACACCGGCGTTCTCAACGCGGCAGGTGGCCGTTGGCGTGGCCCTCGCGGTAGCAGGACGCGCAGTAGGGCAGCTCGATCGAGAGCGCCGACTCTCCACAATGCAGGCAGGCGCCCGGCCGTCGCTTGACCAGGATCCGGCGTCTGCCCCAGCCGGAGAGATCGGCGAGCGGCTCGAGCGTCACCGCGGACTCTGGACACGCGACCACGCACGCGCCACAGGCTGTGCAGCGTTCGGGCTCAACGCTGAGCTCTTGGTGGCCTCGCATGCCGAGCTTCACGAGCAGCGCTTGTGAGGGACAGGCTGCGGCACACAGGGGACATGGTGCGCACGCTGAGGCATCGACCGAGAGCCGCCCGACGCGCGGCAGCTCGATGGGCTCCACGGCCTCTCCGTGGCGCGGCAAGGCTTTCGTCAAGAGGCCCCGCAGCCACAGCCCATCGCGCGTCGCGTCCGTTCCCGCGCGGGGATCCATGACGCGTGCGAGTCGCTCCACGCCCTGCGCTCCGACCCGCTCCATCACGTGCTTGCCTCCTCGCAGCAGGCCGTCCCAGAGACCTCGCCGGCTCATCCTTCGGTCGCGCGAGGGGTCTCGCTCCTCTAACGGCACTTCGCCGGGCTCTCGCCGCGTCACAGCCCCTAGCTTCAGTACCTCCGCTGCCCGGGAGGCGGCGTCGATCGTCGTGCGCACCTGCGGCTCCAGCGCCTGTCTGCTGCACCGCTCACAGCAGCCCGTCACCACCTCGACCGTCGACGCACCACGAAGCAGGGCGACCACAGGCACCTCCCAGGGCATGCCCGCGACGCAGGGCAGCTCGACGCGAACCGTGTCCCTCGAGTCCTCTGCCAAGGGGCAGGCGATGCGAAAGATCTTCGCACGTTCGACCCGGGTGAGCGCGACGAAGAGGTCGCGGCGGAACGAGGACGCATGCTCTAGCGCCGACGAGGGGCACACCTCCGCACAGGCGCCGCAGCCGTCGCATGCGTCTTGGTCTAGGCTCAAGGGTTCGAGGTCAATCGCGCCCAGCGGGCACACCGCGCTGCAGCTGTGGCAGTCAGCCCTCGCCTCGGTCAGTCGTGAGCGCCGCAGACAGGCCTCCGGACGCGTCTCCAGGGATGCGAGCTCTTCCTCCAGGTTGGCCCAGACGTCCTTCGCGCCGATCATCTCCGAAGCCCCATACTGTGTCCCTCGATCACCAGATCTGACACGTCAAGTGGGTTCGCTCACGTAGTCGCGTTCCTGCTCGAGGTAGGTGAGCATCACCCGGCAGGCCTTGGGGAAGAAGCACCTCTCGTCCGAGTCTTCGAGGCGCTCGCACAAGGTCGGTAACCAACATAGGAGATGCTGCGACAGGAAGTCCCGCTCGCGCTCCCGAAGCTGCCGCGCTCGCCCGAGTTCGTTCCGTGTGAAGGCATCCGCCTCGGCGACGCACAACGCCGCAAGGTAGCGCAGTTCGGTGGTGAGGTGGTCTGGCAGAAGCTCCTTTGGCGGTAGAAAACCTGCACGCGCGTACTCCACCTTCACCTGTTTGAAGGGGAAGCCTCGAAGACGGTTAAGGGACCAGCCGTCCTGATCCTTGCTCGCGCCGATGTACACCGACTCGAAGGGCGCCGCGTAGAAACTCGCCCGCGTCACGAAGAGCGCATCGTGTTCGCGTAGGATGGCCTCACCTGCGTCTTCCACGCTCCGCAGCACACGCAGCAGATCCTGCGTGTCGCCCGTTGTGGCCGTTGCCAGCGCAGTCCAGCCTGCGCGCCACTCCTCGAAGCCTCCCTCTTCGAAGGGCCGCAGCGGTGCCCAGGCGTCGCCTAGCCAGGCGATCAGGTCGCCCCGTAGATTCGCGACATGGGCGGCGCACCTCAGGCCGCTCCCTCGTGATGATGTATCTGCTGCGCTCATTGTCATGGGAATCTCGCTTTGCTATTGCATCATGCATCTACATACAAAACGGACACCGCCCATCCAAGACGGATGAACGGTGCCCGAAGGAGGCCCGAAGACTTCTCGTAGCATATGCACGTAAGTGCAGTGCATGGATCCGTGCTTCAGGTAGGTGTCGAGTTGACGAACTTGATCGATGGATTCGTCAGGGCACGGCGGGAGAATCCGTCGGGTCCGGTTCCATCCCAAGACTCGTCAGTGACGGCTTGAATCGCACCACCCACACACGTTCTCGCACATGCCGGGCCCAGTGATGCGTCCGCTCGCGCAGCACAATATGTGCATTTTTCAACCTTGAGCGTGATCGCGTTGAACTGGGGTGCGCCGTAGGGACAGGCTGCCATGCAGTACTTGCAGCCGATGCAGGCGTCCTGATCGATCAGCACGATGCCGTCCGATGTGCGCTTGGTGATCGCGTCCACGGGGCATGAAGCCATGCACGCAGGGTCCGTGCAGTGGTTGCATCCCATGGAGATGAATGAGAGCTGCGGGTTCGGATATGTCCCTGATTCCCGCTCTATGACCCAGCGATAGTTGACTTCCGTTGTCGTATTGTTCTCCATTTTGCAGGAGACCGTGCAGGCTTTGCAGCCTACACACTTACCAAGGTCGATGATCCAGCCTACTTGTGCCATCTTTCCGCTCCTCGCCTCAGCCGGCGACCTTTTGAATGTTGACGTTCGTATCGTAGTAGCTAGCGGAGCCCCCGATGGAGTCCTGCAAGCAGACGTTGCCCAAGGACGGATCCACCGTCATGAGTCCGTTGGCGCTCAGGCCTCGCCCGCGGCGCCGATCCCAGGTCGAGAGGCTCCCGTCGACCCGATAGGGCCTGTTGCTGTTCTCCCAGTGGCCACGGCTGTGACTGATGGCGACGACGCCGGGTCTCACGCGCTCTGTCACCTTGGCTCGTCCCGTGATGCCGCGGCTGTTGCTGGGTGAGGTGAGCCGGATGAAGTCACCGTTGCAGATGTCGAGGTTGCGTGCGTCCGACGAGTTCATCTCGACGAAGTTCTCGGGCTCGAGCACCGTCAGGGAGGGCAGGGAGTCCGTGCGACCCTGCGCGTGGTACATGGGCTTGTAGGTGACGACCCGGTAGGGGTAGGCGGCACCTGCGACGACGGGCTCGCCCGCGGCATCCCGGACGCCCTCCACGAGGGGTAGCGGGTCGGGATACTTCAAGGAGAAGGCATCCTTGTAGCGGTTTCCGTCGGGGTGCTTGTACTCGAAGAAGAAGTGCAGGGACTTGCCCTTCGACGCCAAGTTTTGGCGGTGGAAAGCGTAGTCGCCATCGTACTCGTTCGTCCCGTCTGGGGCGGTGTCCTCGAACCAGCCGCCGCGCTCGGTGATCTGCTTGATCATGGCGTCGATCGCCGCGGAGTCGCTGGGATCCGCGCCTGCTTCGATGGACCAATTCACCAGCGTGTTCCAGAACCAATCGAAGCTGTTCTTGATTTGATTTCGGAAGGATGGGGAGACGCCGTCGGCGCTCATGGCGGATGCGCTCGCGTAGTACGCGTTGGATCCGAATCCTGGAACAGCATCGGTGCTTCCCGCGACACGGCTCATGAGCTCGAGCATGATGTCTTCGGCCGTGAAGTGGCCGGTGTCGCTCGACCAGTCGATGCTGTAGTGCCAGTTGCGAAGGTCGCCCGAGCGCACGGATTCCCAGTAGGTCTTTCCGTTGCTGCCCACCTTGGTCGCGTAGTAGCCCACGGTGGGCTGGCGGAATCCAGACCACTTGTTGCGCAGGAGCCCTGCGTTGTGGGGGCAGCTCCAGCGCTCGAGGTAGGCCGTGTCGGGGAGGATGTAGTCCGCCAGGGATGAGGTCTCGCTCATCTCGATGTCGAAGGCGATGAAGTGCGGGAGCTTGGCTTCGTCGCGCAGCACGCGGTAGGCCTGCTCGCGCATGGCCGGGGCCGAGTAGGCGATGTTGTTCCAGTAGGTGATGTAGACGCCGATCGGGTAGGGGTAGGCGTCGTCGATTCCGGGCAGGACCTCCTGGTAGTTCCCGAATAAGGCATAGGGGAACCAGGGCCTGCGCGTCGGCGCGCTCGTGCTCTCGCCCAGGGCGGAGGCGAGGGTGGAGTCGAAGTAGTTCTTCGCTCGTGAGATCACGGGGCCCGCCGTGTCGCGCTTGGCTCCGCCGAACTTGCTCTTCATCGAGAGCTGCCCGGCTGCCTTGCCGCCGACCTCGTGGAGATGACCGCCGCCACCGCAGTAGCCGCCCTTCCAGTCCATGTTGCCCTTCAGCCAGTTCAGGGAGAGCACGGCTTGCATGGCGGAGACTCCGTTGAAGTGCTTCACAGGCCCGCGATAGGCGGTGGAGACTCCCTTGCGGCCGGCAGCACCGAACTCAGCCGCTACCGCGGCGATCGTCACGGCGTCGATGCCCGAGGCAGCGGCGTACTCCGCCATGGTCAGGGAGAAGACACGCGCCTGGTAGAGCTGGAAGGCGGGTGCCGCATAGTAGCCGGCTCCGAGGTTCAGCACGTGGGCGCCGACGGCATTGCGGTCGAGGCTCGCCGAGGCTGCGGTGACCGTGCTGGGCTCGGTACCGTCGAGCTCGATGCGCCCGAATTGTGCTGCGGCAGCGGAGCCTCGGTTCAGGCTGGTCAGCGCCTTGGTGTTGGCGTCCACGATGCGGTAGTCGCCCGCATCCCTGAGGAAGAGCTGCTCCTCTTCGGGCGTGGGCGCCTTGACCACCACGAGATAGCTCGCGTCGGTGACGCTGTACTGCTTGTCCTTGGTCGCGCCGCCGGAGTCGACGGTGCCGAGCCCGGCCATGTTGTTGGCCGCCTCGAGATAGGTCACGTCGTGCAGACCTGCGGCGATCACGCGCTGCGCGATGCCCAGGGCCAAGGCGATGTCGCCCCCGGGCCGCACCGGAAGCCAGCGATGGCCGAAGGCTGCGGCGCGGGAGTGTCGCGGGTCGATGATCACGTGCTTCGTGCCGGTGTTGCGGGACTTGGCCGTGCGCTTGGCCATGGTCTGGCCGGGGAAGTTCGCTTCGAGAGGGTTGGTGCCCCACCAGAGCACGTACTCCGCGTTCAGCATGTCGACTTCCCAGCCCTCGGCCTTGCCTTCAGAGGCGAGCTTGCCGGCTACGTGGTGGCTCGTCTCACAGATGGAGGTGTGGTCGTGGCGTTTGTTCACGGTCCCCAGGCCGTTGCCGAAGAGTCTGTCGCTGAACTCCTTCTCCCCGTGTTCCCATCGTCCCGGAGAGAACACCACCTGGTTCGCGATCGTGCCGAGGTTGTGGCTTCCGTCCGCCGTAGGCAGGAAGCTCTCGGAGCCGCCGCCGGGGCCACCGTTGTAGTAGGGGCGAAGAATGTCGGCGATCTCCGTGAGCGCCTGGTCCCAGCTGATGGACTCCCACTTGCCGGAGCCGCGGGCCCCCGCGCGCTTGAGTGGGCCCGTGAGCCTGTGGGGATTGCTCACGACCTCGACCCCGGCCTGACCCTTGGGGCAGACGGTGCCGGCCTTCGAGTTCAAGCCGTCGGCGACGCTCGCGGAGAAGCTGAGACGGTCTCCCGTCTCCGCGTTGTTGGGATGCCAAGGGTTGCCATCGATCTTCAGGATGGTGTCGTCTTGAACCCGAACCTTCAGGCCGCAGCGGCTGTGGCAGTTCAGGCAGGCGGAGTAGCGCACGTCGACGTCTGCGGCGGTCTCCACGGCGTCGGCGACGCCCGGGTCGTTCAGGGCCTGGGCTCGCTCCGGGTCGAGCATGGCGCTCGCGGCGGCGGCCGTGCCAGCGATGGCGCCCGTGACCTTGGCGAATGTCCGGCGTCCTAGGGGGTGGTGGATGGCCTTGTCGATGAATGATTCGTTATTCTTCATGAGATGATCCTTGGCTCACATGGACTGGTAGAAGACGTGGGTGCCGCTGGCGTGACATCCGGCGCATGTGTCGACATTGACAAGACGTCGTAGTCCTTCTGCAGAGTGGTTTCCGCTGAGATCTATGGAAGTGTGGCAGAATCCGCACTTCTCGTTGGGTGTATCGCCAGGTATTGCGTCAAGACCGAGCTTGAGTTGGTGATATCCAGGGATCGTATCGTCGAGACTTGACTCGCTGACACGGTCGTCGTGGCATGACACACAGTTGTCATTGTATTCGGGACATTCAGGATCGTGAATGCCGATGTAGTTGACGCCGGGCTCGACCACTGCGCCCGCGCCGGTGGCGGGCGTGCTCGTGCCGTCGGGCAGACGCACGATGACGCTGTCGGCGCCGCAGGTGAGGGTCGCGGTGCCGTCGCCGTTGTCGACTAGGGTGCAGTCCTCACCGGCCACGCCAGGTGTTCCGTCCGAGACGGTTATGGTCGAGGTCCCGCAGGTCACGTCCTTGGTTCCGTCGCCGTTGTCTGTGACGGAGCAGGACTCCCCGGCGGCGCCCGTATCCCCTGACGGGCCACTCGGCCCCTCGGGACCCGGGTCTCCCTTGCCGCCACAGCCGGCGGCGATTGCCATCATCAAGCCGCAAATCACGGCACCATGTGCTCTCATCGAAAGCCTCCTGCGCGTTGCGCGTTATCCCGATGCGGGGACTCGAGGCCTTCCAAAGCATCAGGCGTGCCACTTGCCGATCGGTTCCGTGGCTAACGCCCCGGGCGCGAAATCACGCCTGAAATCAGGGCTTTGTTTCAGCCCGTTCGAGCAGGCAGGGGTCGAGGCGTTGGGCGAGGTCCACGGATGTCCGTGGAATTTCCGCGCAAGGCCACGGATTCCCGCGGGTCGGGCGGACAACCGGGAGCTCAGACGTCTATCGCGTACTTCTTGAGCTTGTCGCGCAGCGTCGACGCGGGGATCCCCAGCAGTATGGCCGCGCGCGTGCGGTTGCCACCGGCCTGCTCCACGGCTCGCACGAGCAGGTCGCGCTCGACCCGCGCCATTTGGTCACCGTAGCCTTCGGCGCTCGGCGCCGGGCTCGTGTGCGGCGCATGCCCCCGAGGAGGCGCCATATGGCTCCGCAAATGGGCTGCCTCCACCCGACCGTTCGGCGCAAGCACCACGAGCCGCTTCACCATGTTCTCGAGTTCGCGCACGTTGCCGGGCCACGCATAGCTCTGAACGAGTGCCTTGGCCCCGTCCGTGAGCTCGAGGACTTCGCCTCTCGCGTGGCGCTTCGCGATGCGCGTCAGGATGTCCAAGATGTCCTCGGGGCGCTCTCGGAGCGGCGGCAAGCGCATGGGGATTACGTTCAACCGGTAGTAGAGGTCGCGTCGAAACTTGCCCTGCTCGACCAGCTCTTCGAGGTCGAGCTTGGTGGCGGCGAGCACGCGTACATCGACGGGGATGGAGCGGTCGCCGCCCACTCGCTCGATGGCACGATCTTGCAGCACCTGCAGCAACTTCACCTGAATCGGTAGCGGGATGTCATCGATCTCGTCGAGCATCAGGGTGCCGCCGCATGCACGCTCGAAGCGACCGATGCGTTGACGATCCGCACCGGTGAAGGCGCCCTTCTCGTGGCCGAAGAGTTCGCTCTCGACCAGCTGCTCGCTCAGCGCCGCGCAGCTCACCTTGATGAAAGGTCCGTCCGCGCGCTCGCCCAGGGCGTGGATGATCTGCGCGAGGTGCTCCTTGCCCGTGCCCGTCTCACCCCAGATCAGCACCATCTCGTCAGACGCCGCGACCAACGGCAGGTCGCTCAAGATCCTCTGCATGGCGGGGGAGCTTCCCAGCTCCTCCACCCGCGCGCGCTGTTCCAGTGCTCGGCCGCGCGGCGGAGCGCTGAGGCGGGCCGCCTTCGGGGCGTCGTGCAGGCGATCGAGCAGCGCGAGCAGCTCGTCGACCTCGAAGGGCTTGGTGAGGTAGTCGACGGCGCCCAGGCGCATGGCCCGCACGGCGTCGCGGACCGTGCCGAAGGCCGTCATGAAGACGACGGGCACGCCTGCGCGAATGGCGCGGATCTCCTCGAGCAGGTCGAAGCCGTCCATGCCTGGCATGCGAATGTCGCTGACCACCACGTCGAAGACTCCTTCGGATGCCGCCACCAGAGCCGACGCCGGTCGGCTGTGGGCGTCCACCATGTGTCCAGCGCGCGTCAGCTCGCGTGCCAAAGACACGCGCAGGATCTCCTCGTCTTCGACTAATAGGATGCGCATTCTACTTCGCCTCAGGTCTCGCGATTGGCTGAGGCTCACTCGATTTCAGGTCCTCTACGCTCGTACCTCGGTCGGGGAGGCTTACGCGGAAGCGTGTGCCCTGGCCCTGCTCCGTGTCGACCCAGATCTCCCCATCGAGGTCCGCGACGATGGACTTGACCATGGCGAGGCCGAGGCCCGTGCCTCCTCGGTCCTGCTTGGTCGTCACGAAGGGCTCCCAGATGTGCTCCACGAGATCTGCCGGGATGCCCGTGCCTCGGTCGATCACGTCGAGCGTGATGCCGAGTTCGGCCCGCTTCAGCGCCAACGTGACCCGGCCGCCGGGAGGGCTGGCGTCGCAGGCATTGAGCAAGAGGTTCACCAGCACTTGCTGCGCCAGCGCCGGATCCGTCTCGATACGGAGCTCGGAGGACTCCAGCTCCAGCTCGAGCCGACAGCCGCGGAATTGGTGGCGCACGAGCAGCGCCGTGCGCTCCGCGAGGCGAGCCATGTTCACGCTCTCGGGCATGGGCGCTGAGCGCGAGGCGAAGTCCATCAGCCCGCGCACCGCGCGCTCGATGCTGTGGGTCGCCTCCATCATCATGGGCGTGTACATCTGCGTCTGCTCGATGTCCTCAGGAGCCCGCTCCATCGCACGCAGGCAGTTTCGGATGCCCGCCAGCGGGTTGTTCACGTCGTGTGCGACTCCCGCGGCCAGAGCTCCTGCCGTGGCGAGGCGCTCCGCTCGTACGATGCGCGACCGAAACGCTTCTTCTTCTTGGTGCATCTGCCGCAGCCGCGCGGCCATGGCCTCGTAGCTCTGGATCAGCTCGCCGACCTCGCCGCCGTCGGACGAAGAGTCCGTGCCAGATGATCCTTCTGCCGCGCCTACCGTGGGGTCGAATTCTCGCACGCGCGCTGCCAATCGCTCAACCGGAGCAGCGACCAAGTGAGCGGTCAAGTAGGCGCCCACCATTCCCAGGACCAAGAAGGCCGCGACCATGATGATGCCGACCATGCGCACCTGTGCCGCGCCGGAGCGGATGCGGTCCATGCGCGCACCCAAGCGCAGCACTCCAAGCTCGCCGTCCAGGATGGGAGCCGCCACGTCGAGGTAGCGCTCGGAGCGATCGGCGACCACGCGCGTGGTCGGTCCCGCGGACGCAGTGTTCGCGATCTCCGCGAGGCCGATCGGGACTCCGTTTTCGAAGGTGGACGCGAAGACCTCTCCCGAGGGTGAGATGACGAGGGCGTAGTCGCACAGGGTATCCGTGCGCCGGGTCTC
Source organism: Deltaproteobacteria bacterium (assembly GCA_013151775.1). Classification (GTDB taxonomy): domain Bacteria; phylum Myxococcota_A; class Polyangia; order Polyangiales; family Houyiibacteriaceae; genus JAADHO01. The sequence goes on from JAADHO010000334.1 coordinate 14,088, forward strand.
GATCAGCAGCCGATGGAGGCCGGCGCGGTCTTCGAGTAAGACGAGACGTCCCGCCTCTACCGCCAACCGGCGACTGAGCGTCAGGGCCCGATCTCGCACCTCATGGCTGACCACGTGGGCCGCCACCGCGTCGAAGACCACGAGGTTTACGAGGCCAAAGAGCGCGATGGCGAAGGCCGCCGTGACCATGAAGCGTGAGCGCAGGCCGAGGCGACTGAGGAAGCGGGGCGTGAGCCGTTCCCACAGATCCTCGACGACGGTCTGGGTCCTCATGGTACAGCACGAACATCTGCCGCCCTCGTGCCCTCTGGCGCGTCGCCGGACCCGATCTGTGCGTCCCTCGCGACCCGGATGGCAAAGGCGTAGTCCGCCGTCTCGGCGAAACCATCTACGCCCAGATCCTGCAGATAGCGCCGCGCCTCGGGGGCCTCGCTGCTCGCGAGCAAGGCCGCACGCAGGCTCTGGACCACGTCGTCGGGCAGACCCGCGCGCGCCACCACCGGCGGCGCCCCGAAGGCAGGCGAGCGGTCGAGGACGTGCAGGCGCGGCGCATACTCGGGGTGATCTCCGAGAAGGTGACGGTAGACGACCTCGTCCACCGCGGCCGCGTCGACCTGTCCGTCGAGGACGAGGTGCACGCTCTCATCGTGGGCGCCCGAATAGACGGTGCGCGAGAAGAACTCCCGCGGCATGGTCTGCAGGTCTCGCCGCAGCCGATAGATGGGGTACAGCCGGCCCGTCTGGGAGAGCGGATCCGTGAAGGCGAAGGAGTGCCCTCGCAGGCTAGAGAGGGATCGGAGCGAGGGATCACGGGCGATCAGGATGGAGTGGTAGCTCGGCTCACCGTCGAAGATCGGCACGGCGAGCAGCGTCACCCGATCGCGGATCGGGATGTAGGCGCCGGTGCAGATGAAGGCGACGTCCACCTCTCCCGAGATGAGCATCCGGTTCATCTCTTCGTAGGTGCGGCGCTGCACGAGCTGCGGCCTGCGGTGCACGGCGCGGGCCAGATAGCGCAGGAGACCGGCATGCGACTCGTAGGTTTCGACTGGACCGATCATGGCCCCCACGCCCACCACCAAGCGTGAGTCGTCATGGGACACAGCGGGCGGAGGCGTCGATCGCTGTGAGAAGTCGAGTTCTACGGCGTCGTCGCCACAGCCCACGAGGCAGAGCAAGGCTGCGACGAAGACGCCATGCCGAGTTGAGGCGCGGGAGATCAAGGGGGCTCTCCAGATAGGGTCGTGCTCCGACGACTACTCTCGGGATCTGCTCACCGTCGTCACATCGGCAAGGGACGACGGGACGACGCTGGGCCGATGGCACGAAGGGCTCGACGGGCGTAGCCTGCGCGCCATGAGCCTCGACGATACGGGATTGACCCTCTGGGAGCTGAAGAAGAAACCCCTCGCGCTGCTGGTCGCGGTGAAGGCGAGCGGCCTGGTGGTGGCGGGCCTGCCGGCGGACGCGCAGGCGCCCTTCTTGGCGCTCTCCAAGACGCTGGCGAGCTGGTGGCCCGGACGCGAGCCGGCGCCGCAGGCGATCTACGACAGCGAGTTCCGCGCTTGTCTCGAGCGCTACGAGACGTTCGAGCCCGCGGCGAAGATGCAGCCGGCGCTGAACGCGGCCTACGTGCAGATGGGTGCGCTGCTCAAGGCGGCCCCCAAGAGCCTACCGGCCGAGATCTACGAGATAGACGCGACGCACTTTCAGCAGCTGCTGCGGGCCGCGGCCAAGTCGGGCAGGCTGCCCATCGCGCAGCTCGACGCGCGCTTGAAGTCCCTGCTCGAAAACTCCAAGCAGAAGTGGCCCGAGCTGGTCGCCCGCGCGGAGCGCATGAGCTGGGTCAAGAGCGCCCCCTGGGGCAAGCTCGACAAGCGCTTGCGCGCGTTGGCGTCCCTCGCCGACCTCGGCGCGGCGTCTTCGTGGACTGATGTGGGCGGTCGCCCCGCGCTCCGCATCGAGCTCGACGGCACCGCCCGCATCGCGATGCTCACGCCCGACGAGATCGAGGCGCTGCGCGTGGTCGTGCCCAACGTCGTGGTGGCGCCGCTTGACATGGGCGGCGAGTAGCGGCTCCATGCGGACCTCGCGAGGATGGCGGAATTGGTAGACGCGCTGGATTTAGGATCCAGTGGGCTTTGCTCGTGCGGGTTCGATTCCCGCTCCTCGCACCGCCTCGATCAGGGCGCGCTGCTGGCGGCCGCCTGACGACCGCGGATCGCGCGCCGGGTCAGGTCGCGCAGCTTCGGCCGGGCGTCCCGCGCCAAGGACGAGTGGGGCCAGCGCCGGATCAGCGTGCGCAGGGAGTCGCGCGCGGCGTCGATGTCGTCGAGCTCCTCGGCGCACAGCGCCATCAGCCAGACGGCGTCGTCCTGCAGCTCGCGATCCGTGTTCTGTTCGACCACCTGCCGCGCGTAGACCAGCGCCTCGCTCTGACGACCGAGCCGGCGCAGGGCGCGTGCGAGCTGATATTTCACCGCCGGGATGTGCGCGGCCTCGTCCTTGAGCTGGATCGACTCCTGCAGCTTCTCCGCGGCCTCGGCGTAGCGCCCCGTGCGCATCAGATCGAGGCCGTTCTGGTAGGCCGTCACCGAGAGATCGAGGCGGAAGCGGTCGTAGGTGTCGCGGAAGAAGGCGTTCTCGGCGCGCGACAGCTCCTCGTGGCTGATCTGCTCGTAGCCCGCCACCACCTCGGCGCGCTTCTGCTGGCGGATCAGGTCGTAGAATTCTCCCGCCTCGGTCTCGGCGAGGGAGCGGTTGTGGGCGCGCTGGGTCTCGTCGTCGAGCTCGCGCCGCAGCTCCCGCACGCTGCGCGTGAGGCGCGTCTTCTCGGTCTCGATCTCGCGGATGCGCGCGTCCGAGGCCAGCTTCAGCCCGGCGAAGGAGAGGGTGGCGACCAGCACGTAGACCACGGCGCTGTTCCAGTTGAAGCGCCGCTCGTAGCCCGCCTGCCGCTTGGCGATGGACTTGATGTCCGCGCCCAGGGCGTTGACGAAGTTGTTCGTCTTGATGGTGAGACCCCGAGATTCGATGATCTCCTTCTTGATCTCACGGATCTCTTCGTCGGCCTCACGCATCGCGCGATGTGCCTAGCCTCCGCGCCCAGGAAAGGCAAGACGGGGTTGTCTCGGGCGTCCCCTGGGCGTGTGGCCAGACCGTGCGTGGGGCTTCTCCTTGACGTTTCCGTTCAGGGACTGTTTCTTTAGGGTAACGAAACCAATCCCGGGGGGCGACGGGAGCAGGCAGATGTCCAGACCGAGAGTGGCCTTCGTAGGCTCAGGAGGCGCAACCAAGGGCGTGGCGCACTTGGGTGTGCTCGAAGCGATGAAGGAGCTCGATCTCGAGGTCGACGTCTTCGTGGGCGCCTCCGCGGGCGCCATCGTGAGCGCGTTCTACGCCCAAGGCGTCGAGATCGAGGCCATGGTGGACTGGTTCCGCCCCTTCTGGCGTCGGCACGATCCGGACGTGGCGCTCAAGGGGCGCTACTTCCTCGGGCTGCCCAACGCCGGCGAGATCGCACGCCCCGGGCGGCTCGCGAGTGGGCTCTTCTCCCTCGACCGGTTCGAGCGCTTCTTGGAGCGCACGCTACCGCACAACGACTTCCGCAAGCTGTCCCGGCCGCTCTTGGTCAGCGCCGCCGACATCGACGGGCGCGGGCGCGCGGTCTTCGGACCGGGCTACCGCGACGACGTGCCCATCAGCCAGGCCGTGGCCGCCTCGGCGGCGGTGCCCGGGCTCTTCCGCCCCTACCGCATCGGGGATCGCTACTACATCGACGGAGAGGTGGTGCGCACGCTCAGCATCGACCTGGCCGTCGAGGCCGGCGCGGACGTGGTGGTCATCTCCAATGTCTATCGCCCGCAGGTCACGCGGCCGGGCAAGCCCTCCTTGGTCAACAGTGGCGTGGCGGCCGTGGCGCGCCAGACGCTGAACCTGATCCTGAGCGAGAAGGAGAAGCGCGGCATCGATCTGATCCACCGCCTCTACCCCCACGTCACGGTGCTGAACATCTCGCCCGACCTCGGGCGCTTCTCGTTCAGCTCGCGGCGCAACGTGAAGGCGCTGATGACGCGCGGCTACCGCGAGGCGCTGCGCGTGCTGGCGCCGGCCAAGCGGCGCGGCGTGTTCGAGATCGCCTCGAACGTGCACACCATCGGTCAGGCCTGATGCCCTGGGCGCGAGGGCTTCCGGTCTTCGCGCTGCTGCTCGCCTGTGGCGGCTCCGGCGGCGCGGACGGCGGTGCGCCGGACGCGGGCGAC
>JAADHO010000405.1 GCA_013151775.1 Deltaproteobacteria bacterium
TGGCGCAGCTCGACCAGCTCGGACTCGAGGGGATCGAGGCAGGCGCGGATCTCACGCAGCACCGCCGCGGGGACCTGCTCGCTGGCGCGCCAGGGGAGGGCGGCGAGCGCCTCGGGGCTCGGTCCGGCGTGTCCCTCGCGGGCGAGGAGGCCGAGCTCCCGCGCCTGGCGATAGAGCTGACCCCGCTCCCCCGGCGCGCGCAGCAGAGCGCCCTCGGGTTGCGCCCGCACCACCGCCGTCAGCTTTCGCCACGCCTGCTTGGCGGCCTGCGTGCTGCCGATGCGGATGGCGAGGTATTGGCGCAGGCCGGCGCCATAGTGTCGCAGGGCCTTGCCCTCGATCTCCGCCAAGGCGGTGGCCTCGGCGCCCGAGAGACGCGCCACCGTGTGCATGGCCGCAGCTAGCATGGAGGGAGCAGCCTGCGGGGCGTTCGGCTCGAGGACGGTGGCAGAGCTTTTCATGGCGACTCGACCACGTTGCCGTTCACCGGGGCAGAGCGCCAGAAAGTGGCGGCGGCGTACGAGCCCTGCGCAGCTCCGCGCCCAGCCCGCCTCAGCTCGTCCAGCCGTAGATGCCCGAGAGCAGCCGCAGCATCAGCAGGATGGCGGCGGCGGAGATCAGGTTCAGCAAGAGCCCCGTGCGCAGCATGCTCCGAAGGGGGATGCGCCCGGTGCCGTAGGCGATGGCGTTGGGGCCCGTGGCGATCGGCAGCATGAAGGCGCAGCTCGCCGCGAGGCCCACGCCCAGCGCGGGCGGCAGAGGAGAGACGTCGAGGTCGGAGGCGGCGGCCAGCGCGAGGGGCACGAGCATGTTGGCGCTCGCCGTGTTGGAGCAGACCTCGGTGAAGAAAATGGTGAAGACGGTCATCAGGGCGGTCAGGGACCAGACGCCCTCCACGCCCGTCACGCTCACGATGGCGTGGGCGATGCGCTCGGCGAGCCCCGTGTCGAGCATCTGTGTGCCCAGGCTGATGCCGCCACCGAAGAGCATGATGATGCCCCAGTCGATGCGCGCCGCGTCGCGCCAGGGCAGCACGCGCTCCGGCTCGCCGCCAGAGGTGGAGGGCGCTCGAAAGGCGAAGAGCGGGATCGTGGCGAGCAGGGCTACCGCGCCTCCGGGCAGGGCGTGGGCCAAGGGAGCGCCCCACGAGGCGCCCGCCGCCTTGGCGATGCCCGGGACCATCCAGCCGGTGACCGCGAGGGCGAAGGAGAGCGCTGTCACCTGCTCGCCGCGGGTCAGCTTGGAGCGATCCCGCGTGAGCTCGCCCGCCTGCGTCAGGCCGCTTGCGGGATGCGAGCGCGCCATCACGAGGTAGAGCAGGAGCAGCAGCACGAGGGAGGTGGGCAGGCCGACGCCGAGCCACTCGACGAAGCCGAAGTCGACGCCTGCCTCACGGATGAAGCGCGCCGCGATCAGGTTGGGCGGGCTGCCGACCAGTGTGCCGAGGCCTCCCAGGGACGCGCCATAGGCCACGGCCATCAGGTTTCCGGAGACCGCTCGGGCCTCGGGTCCGGTGGGCGCGCTCTTCGGCGGATCCAAGCTCACGCCCATGGTGCCCAGGAGGATCGGCAGCAGGATGGCGGTGGAGGCCGTGTTGCTGATCCACATGGAGAGGGCGAGGCCCGCGAGCATGAAGGCCGCCCGCACCCGCGAGGGCACGCCCGCCACACCCGGCAGAGACACCAACGCGCCGGCGATGCGTCGGTCGAGGCCGTGGCGTGTCATGGCCCGGGCGATGAAGAAGCCGCCCACGAAGAGGAAGAGCAGCGGATCCGCGTAGGGCGCGAAGGCGGACTTGGCGTCGGTGACGCCCGTGATGATCATCAGCGGCGCGATCAACAGCGCAGTGACGGCGATGGGCAGCGCCTCGGACACCCAGAGCACGATCACGGCGGCGAAGATCGCCGCCAGATGATGTGCCCGGGTGGGCAGGTCGAGAGGCAGAAACCACACGCTCAGCGCCGACATGGACGCCAGCAGCAGGGCCGCACGTTTGCGCGACGAGGGCGCCGCATCAGCCTCGGGCGTCGACCGATTCACCACTGAAACGCTCTACCACTTCGCGGGCGCGAGCGGGGACGCAAGGCGTGCAAGGCAGCTTGGTGGCTCGCGCGAAGCTCGACTGATACCTTGCCCACAGGTGCCTGGCATTGGTGACAAGGTTGGCGACTACGAGATCGCCGCGAAGCTCAAGTCCGGCGGCATGGCGACACTCTATTTGGGTCGCCGTACCGGTGCGGCGGGCTTCGCGCGACACGTCGCCATCAAGCTGGTGCATCCCCACCTGTCGGAGGACCCGAACTTCATCTCCATGTTCATCGACGAGGCCAAGCTCTCGGCGCGCATCCAACATCCGAACGTGGTGCACGTGGAGCAGTTTGGAGACGAGGGCGGCTGCTACTACCTGGTGATGGAGTACGTCCACGGCTGCTCCCTCTCGCAGCTCTTGAAGGGGCTGGGTGAGCGCAAGCGCCGGCTCACGCCCGACGTTGCCGTGTCCGTGGCCATGAAGTTGGCGGAGGGTCTGCACGCCGCCCACGAGACGCGCGGCGACGACGGCGAGTTGCTCGGTGTGGTGCATCGAGACGTGAGCCCGCAGAACGTGCTGCTCGCCTACAAGGGCCACGTGAAGCTGATCGACTTCGGCATCGCCAAGGCGCGCGGCCGCAGCCAGGAGACGGCCGCGGGGCTGCTCAAGGGCAAGTTTCGCTACATGGCGCCGGAGCAGGCGGCGGGGCGACCCGTGGACCGGCGCTCCGACCTCTACGCCCTCGGCATCGTGTTGTGGGAGATGCTGACGGGTCGCCGGCTGTTCAAGGCGGACAACGATCTACTGCTCCTCGACATGGTGCGCTCGCCCGAGGTGCAGCCCCCCAGCGCCTGCGCGCCCGGGATCTCCCCGGAGCTCGACGCGGTGGTGATGAAGGCGCTCGCTCCTGACGTCGACGCGCGCTACGCCAGCTGCGCACAGTTTCGTCGCGCCCTGGCCCAGGCCGTGCCCCAGGCGTTTTTGGTCGACTCCGAGCGTATCGCGGCGCTGCTGAAGACGGTGATGGGCGACGAGATCCGTTCGGTCCAGAGCGACCTGCCGGGCAGTGTGTCGGAGCTGGTGAGCGAGTCGGCTCTGCGCCGCTCCCAGGGACAAGCGGGCACGGGTGCGGGTACGCCGCCCGCTTCGACGCCTCCGGAGGCGGAGGAGATCCTGCACACGATGACGCTCAGCGCCGACGATCTCGAGCTGCTCGAGGCCGACTACCCGGCGGGTGGTGCCTCGGCGGCGTCCGGGACGCCCAGCAGCGTGCCCACGTCTCCCACGGGTGAGCTGTCGACGCCGAGCTCCGGGCCGCCCATGGCGCGCCTCGCCTCGGGGCTCGTGGCCATTGGCCTGGTCGCCTTCGTGGGCGGCTACTTCCTGTTCGCCGGAGAAGAGCCTCCGTCGGAGGTCGACGTGCCTCCCGAGGTCGTGCCCGTGCCCGTGGCCGCTGCCGTCGAGGCGCCGCCACCCGTCGCCACCACC
>JAADHO010000167.1 GCA_013151775.1 Deltaproteobacteria bacterium
ACTCGTCCCGCGCAGCGTGCGTCGTGCTCGTATCCGTCCCCAACGGGCTCAGGGACGCCCAAGGGCGTCCCGCCACGGGAGAGCATGATCGTCCCCGTCCGTGGCGCGCGGGACTCGTCCCGCGCAGCGTGCGTCGTGCTCGTATCCGTTCCCAACGGGCTCAGGCACGCCCAAGGGCGTCCCGCCACGGGAGAGCGGGCTCAGGCACGCCCAAGGGCGTCCCGCCACGGGAGAGCGAGCATCCGCGCGCTAGCAGCGTCCCGCCACGGGAGAGCATGATCCTCCCCCTCCGCGCCGTGATCCACTTGCTCCCGGGGACTGTGGGTGCTAGACGCTGCGACCCCGACCGGCGGGTGACCGAGGAAGAACGATGGCATACGAATGCGAGCTTTGCGGGAAGATCCGCCAGAAGGCCCACAAGGTGAGCCACTCCAACATCAAGACGCGCAAGTGGCAGCGGCCCAACCTGCAGAGCGTGCGGGCCGTGATCGGTGGGCAGGTGAAGCGCATCCGCGCGTGCACCCGCTGCATCCGCTCCGGCAAGGTCATCAAGGCCGCCTGACCGCGTGAGCTCCCGGCCTCCCGGCACGGATCCGGCGGGCATCGTGCTGCGCTTCCGCGTGGCGCCGGAGCAAGCCGGGCAGCGCCTGGATCGCTTCATTCAGGGTCGCATCCCGCGGCTCTCGCGCACGCGCGCCAAGGCCATCGTGCAGGCCTGCGCCTACCGCTGGGATGGGCGTCGTCGGCGCGGCTCGGAGCGTGTCCGTGCGGGCGAGATCGTCGTGCTCGTGCGACCGCCCATGGACGAGCCCGAGGCGCCGAGCCGCTTCGATGTGCTCTACGAGGACGACGCCGTGCTGGTGGTCGACAAGCCTACGGGGCTCGCCGTGCATCCGACGGCCAGCTACCACAAGCACACCCTGTGGTGGCTGCTGCGCGAGCGCTACGGAGAGCCCACGCCTCAGCTCGCCCATCGCCTCGATCGGGAGACCAGCGGCGCCTTGGTCTGCGGGCGGCAGCGCGAGGCCGAGCGCGCCCTGAAGCGAGCCTTCGAGGATCGGCGCGTGGACAAGCGCTATCTGGCCATCGTGCGCGGAGAGATACCCGACGACGAGGGCCTGCTCGACGTGCCCATGGGTCCGGCGGGGGCCGAGCTCCACGTGCTGATGGAGGCGCGCCCGGACGGACTCGAGGCGGTCACGGAGTATCGCGTGCTCGAGCGACGCGGTGGCCGCAGCCTGGTCTCCCTGCGACCGCACACCGGCCGCCAACATCAGCTGCGCGTCCACCTAGCCCATCTGGGCTATCCCATCGTGGGCGACAAGCTCTACGGCCCCGAGGGCACGCGGCCCTTCGAGCAGTACATCGCCTCGGGCATGCAGATCAGCGAGCAGCTGCTCTCACGCCTCGGTCACCCCCGGCACGCGCTGCACGCCGCCTGGATCCGCTTCCCCCATCCTCAGACGGGGGCGCTGCTCGAGGTGGAGAGCCCGCTGCCGGCGGATCTTCGACGTCTCTGGGCGTCCTCCGATTGACCCGCGCGGCTTCGCGGATAGATTGCCCCCGATGTCCGCGACGCGCTCCACCACCTCTCCCTGCCCCGCGTCGAGGCTGCGCGCTTCGTGCGTGGCGGTCGCGCTCTTGCTCTCCGCCTGCGGAGCGGCCGCGCCCGTGGTGCCCGTGGGCCGCCCCTTCAGCGCGGACGACACACGCCTCTTCGGCGACGGCGTCGACTTCGTGGCCGACCCCACGGCCCTCGAGGGGCGCTGGCGTCAGGAGTGGTCCGACGATCTCCAGGGGCGCATCGGCTCGGCGGACGCGGTGGCGATGGTCACCGTCCACACCCTGCGCACGGACGTGGATCCCGCACGCCGCACGACCTACCGGCTGATCGTGGGCGTGGACCGCGTGCTGCTCGGTGAGCTCGCCGGCGAGGAGCTGACCTTGACCAGCGGCGAGGCCGAGCCCGGCTTCCGCACGGTCGCCGGAAACGATCATCGTCTGCTGCAGCAGCCCTTCATCGCCTTCTTGAAGTGGGAGCGCGGGCTCGACGACGCGACCCCGACCCTGCGTTTTCATCTCTCGCCAGCGACGGAAGCCGTGGCCCGCAGAGTGGCCTATCTGCTCGAGCGCAGGCGCGGCGTGGAGCGCCAGCAGGCCCGGCCACGCGTGATCGTGCGCCGCAACTGAGCGCTCGGTGCTCTCAGCGCGTCTCTGATCCGGGCTTCTTGCCCCGGACCACCACCGTGGGCGCCTCCTTGAGGGGCGCGGCCGAGGGCAGGGTGGCCTCACCCTCGAGGGGCTGCGTCCCGCCGACACGCGTGGGGATCGGGCTGAAGTGACTGTAGGCGGCCTCGGGCCCCAACGCCTCGGCGATCAGGTTGTGTCCATACTCGGCCGCCGGCTCGGGCGGCAGGTCGAGCACGTAGTCTTCGAGCGCCCGCAGATCCGCCTCGATCTCCTCGGCCCAGAGCGTCTTCATGAAGCGCGCCAGGCGCGTGCGCCTGTACTGGGGGCACTCGCGGTGCAGGTAGCGCAGGAGATCGTCGCGGAAGGCTAGGGCGGTGGGGTAGCGGTCGCGCCGGTCACGGGACATGGCCGCGGCGATGATCCGCGCCAGCTCCTGCGGCAGATCGGCCCGCAGCTCGCGGCAGGGCCGGGGCGCGGCGTCGCGCACCGTGTAGATCAAGTCGACCTCCGTGCGCGCCTTGAAGGGAGCCTGGCCCGCGCACAGCTCGTAGAGCACGCTGCCGGCGCTGAAGACGTCCGAGCGTCGATCGAGCGTGCGCCCGAAGGCCTGCTCCGGCGACATGTACTTGACCTTGCCCTTGATCACACCCGTGCGGGTCTGCACGCGCATCAGCCGCGCCTTGGCGATGCCGAAGTCGATAAGCTTCACGCGCCCGTCGTAGGCGATCAGGATGTTGGAGGGGCTGAAGTCGCGGTGCACGATGCCCAGGGGCGTGCCCGCCTCGCTGGCCTCGTGGGCGTGGTGGAGTCCGTCGAGGGCGCTCGCCACCACGTAGGCGGCGTCGTAGAAATCCAGCGTCAGCTCTTGGCGACGGGCGCTGCGCAGGCTCGAGCGCAGATCCTTGCCGTCGACGTACTCCATGGCGACCAGCACGGCGCCATCCACCTGCGCCAGCTCGTACACCTCGGCGATGTTCGGATGGTGCAGGTGGCTCACGAGCTTGTACTCGTCCGTGAGCATGGTGACGAAGGCCGCGTCTTCGGCGTATTGGGGCAGGAGCTTCTTGACCGCCACGTCGCGCTGGAAGCCCTCGGCGTCGAAGGTGAAGCCACGGAAGATCTCGGCCATGCCTCCGAAGGCGATGCGCTCCGTGAGGTGATAGCGCCCCACCCGGGTCGTTCGGCGTGACTTCACTTCACACCATGGTGCCCGACCCGCGCGCGTACGGGCAAGCGCCTCCGCCATCGAGGCACTAGCCCTCGGGCGTCGCGATCGACGTGAAGTCCTGCTCGCCGCGTCCGGCTTCGATGG
>JAADHO010000429.1 GCA_013151775.1 Deltaproteobacteria bacterium
GCGGATGCCCATAGTAGGGGCTGGTGCCCCCGGTAGAGCATGATCCTACCCGTCCGTGGCGCGCGGGACTTGTCCCGCGCAGCGTGCGTCGTGCTCGTATCCGTCCCCAACGGGCTCAGGGACGCCCAAGGGCGTCGTCCCCAACGGGCTCAGGGACGCCCAAGGGCGTCCCGCCACGGGAGAGCAAGCGGTAGAGCATGATCCTCCCGGTCCGTGGCGCGCGGGACTTGTCCCGCGCAGCGTGCGTCGTGCTCGTATCCATCCCCAACGGGCTCAGGGACGCCCAAGGGCGTCCCGCCACGGGAGAGCGAGCATCCGCGCGCTAGCAGCGTGGGCGCGGCTACGCGCCGGTAGCCAACGAGCCGCGGCGGTAAGCCGGCCCTGGACGTGCCTGGGAAAGCGCGGTCCCCGCGCCTACAGCAAGGATCCGCGCCCTCCACGCGGATCCTCCGTTGACACCCTACCGGCGATCAGTGCCATACTACGGCGGAATTCCTCCCGAATCCTTCTGTCACGTCTCGAACAGCCCCTCCATTGCCTCAGGCCAACGCACGGGCGACGCCCCCACCGCCCCCGACTCCCGTCGACGACGCTCCCGAAGAGGAGATGCCGAAGCGCTTCGGTAAGTACACGCTGATCCGCCGGATCGCCCTCGGCGGCATGGCTGAGCTCTTCCTCGCCCTGCAAAAATCCATGGCGGGCTTCGAGAAGCTGATCGTCGTCAAGCGTATCCTGCCGAAGCTGGCGAAGGACGAGGAGTTCATCGAGATGCTGCTCAGCGAGGCGCGCATCGCCGCCACGCTCAGCCACCCGAACATCGCCCACATCTACGACGTCGGCGTCTGGGAGGATCGCTACTACATCGCCATGGAGCACGTCCACGGCGAGGATCTGCGCTCCATCGTGCGGCAGATGAAGCTCAAGGGCGTGCGCTCCTTCCCGCTCGAGCACACCCTCGCCATCATCCTCGGCTGCGCCAAGGGTCTCGCCTACGCCCACGAGCGCCGCGACATGAACGGTGACCCGATGCACATCGTGCACCGTGACGTCAGCCCGCAGAACGCCCTCGTCACCTTCACGGGTGACGTGAAGCTCGTCGACTTCGGCATCGCAAAGGCCGGGCAGGGAGTCGACGACACCAAGGCCGGTCAGCTCAAGGGCAAGGTGCCCTACATGAGCCCCGAGCAAGCGCAGGGACTCGACCTCGACGCGCGCAGCGACATCTTCTCCCTCGGCGTCATGCTCTTCGAGCTGTGCACCGGAAAGCGCCTCTTCCGCGGTCCCAGCGAGTTCGAGACGCTCAAGAAGATCGTCGAGGGCCCCTACCCCGCGCCGCGCGACATCAACCCCAACCTCTCGCCTCGCCTCGAGCGCATCATCCTCAAAGCCCTCGAGCGCAACCCGAGCGAGCGCTACGCCTCCGCCCGCGACATGCAGTCGGATCTCGAGAGCTACATCCGTGACGAACAGCTCGCCGTCAGCGCCATCTCCCTCGGCGAGTGGATGCAGGATCTCTTCAAGGAGAAGCTCGACCAGCAGAAGCGCATGCTGCAAGAGGGTCGTCAGCTCGCGGAGGTGATCGCCGAGCAGATCGCCGAGGAGGAGCGCCAGAGCCTCACGGGCACGGGCATCCGCGCGAAACCGGCGAGCAAGATCCCCTGGATGATCGCCCTGATCGCCGCTCTGAGCGCCCTCGGCGTCGCGGGCTACCTGCTCACGCGACCCGAAGCGCCCGCCGCGCGCGTTGGACCGGGTGAGATCCAAGTCGACTCGACGCCTCCGGGTGCAGCGATCTGGATCGACGGCAACCGCCGGCCCGAACGCACGCCCGCTACGCTCAGCCACCTGCCCCTCGGACGCTACGATCTGAAGGTCACGGCGGACGGCTTCGTGCCCTCGACCCAGAGCCTCGAGCTGACGCAAGCGTCTCCCCACGCCGAAGCGAACCTGACCCTCGAGCGGCCCACGGCGGCGTCCTATGGCGTGCTCCAGCTGCGCAGCGTGCCGCCCGGCGCGCACATCTTGCTCGACGGTCAAGACACGGAGCTGATCACCCCAGCGACCGTGCCCGAGATCGTGCCGGGCGAGGAGCATCAGGTCGCCCTCACCCTCGAGGGCTACGTCACCAAGACCTTCCCGATCACGCTCGCAGCAGGTCAGGTGGAGGAGCAGGCGCACGAGCTCGAGCGCGCACCCCTCGGACCCGACGAAGCCATCCTGCACCTGGTCACCCAGCCGCGCATGGCCCACCTCGAATTCGCAGGAGTTCGCCACGAAGAAGGCAGCCCCTTCGAGATCCGATTGCCCGCGCGCACCTACCGACTCGTGCTCAACAAGACGGGCTACCGGTGGGTCGAACGCAGCGTGAACTTGCCCGGTGGCGAGGTCACGGAGCTGACCATCGAGATGGAGCGCGCCAGCCCACGCGATTCGCGCCCGAGCGGCGGCATGTCGAGCATGACGGCTAGCGGGCCCGGTGCCCTCACCTTCGACGCCCGGCCCTGGTGCAACGTCTCCATCGACGGGCGACGCGTGGGCCAGACCCCGATCGTCAACCGCCGCCTGCCCTCGGGACGCCACCGCATCACCTGCACGAACCCCGAGCTGAACGTCACCCGCACCGTGAGCGTGACCGTCAACCCCGGCGAGACGACCCGCAAGCGCATCAACCTAAGATGACGAACGCAGAGGCGGCCGTGGGCGCACGCCCCTGGCCGAGCTGGCCATGGCTGACCCTCGCCGCCGCGTGGCTCCTGTGGCGCATGCAGGCGGGGCCTGGAGTCTGGGACGCGGGTGAACTCAGCGCCGCCGCCATCACCCTGGGCGGCTCCCATCCACCGGGCCAACCCCTACACGCGCTCTTGGGCTACGCCCTCAGCCTCGTCCCCTTGGGCCCCATGACGCTGCGCGTGGCCTCGCTCAGCGTCCTGACGGAGCTCGGGGCAGCCTGGCTGCTGGTTCGGGTGACGCGGCGCGTCTACGCTCTGCTCTGGGGAGGCCCGGCAGACTTCACGGGCGAGCTCGCCGCGCAGGTGGCGGGGCTCTCCTGCCTGCTGGCCGCGCCCATGTGGAGGCAGGCGAGCCGACTCGAGGTCTACGGCCTCGCGCTGCTGCTCTTCGTGGCCTGCCTGGAGCGTCTGCTGGCGTGGATCGCGGGCTCGCGCCGGGCGCTGCGTGAGGCCGCACTCTGGGCGGGCCTCGCGGCAGCCGTTCACCCACCCCACGCTCTGGCGGGGGTAGTCGTGGGCGCTCTCCTCCTCTTGGTTTTGCGTCGACGCGCCCTGCCCGAGCTGCGCGCCCTACCCTGGGCTGCCCTGGTCTTCCTGCTCGGTCTCTGCAGCTACGCCTACCTGCCACTTCGGGCCTGGTCAGGCGCCACCCTCTGGGGTGATCCGTCGACTCTGGCCGGCATCTGGCGCTACGTGAGTGGAGCGGCCTACCGCCACAACCTCGGAGCCAGCGAACATGCGAGCCTCGAGACAGCGCGCTACCTGCTCTCCCCGCCGCCAGCCTCGGTGGCGCGCTGGTCTTGGCCCGCGCCGCACGCGGCGGCCGCAATTCACCGCGCACCACCTGGGCCCTCGCCTTGCTACCGCTCGCCGCGGTGAGCGCCGCGCTGCTCCAGCCCGTCGAGCCGCTGAACCCCGACAACGTCGCCTACTTCGCCCCGGGCGTCGCCGCGCTGCTCGCCGTCTCGGCGGCGACCCTCGGAGGCTTGCCCCTGCGGCGCTGGCGACGGCCTGCGCTGAGCCTCATCCTGCTCTCCTTCCTCGCAGTGGCGCCCCTGCGCAGCGACCTGTGGGCGAGCGGACGGGCGGACGATCCCAGCCTCGAGACCTTGGCTGGGGAATTCACCGATATCCCGCCACCTCGGGCCTTGGTCGTGCTCCGCAGCGACTTCGCGGGCGCGGCCTTCATGCGAGCACGCGCCGAGGATGGCGCGCGACCCGACGTGGCGCTCTTCATCGAGGGGCTCGCGACCAGCAGCTGGCACTGGCGCAGCCTGCGCGGCCACCCTCTCTTCGACGGCCGAGCGCTGCGCGGACATGGCGCCAGCTCCCGGGAGGCATGGGTGAACGGCGCCGTGGCCCACGCGATGGGCCAGGTGGCCATCGTCAGCCAGGACGACGGCCCGCTGCATGGCCGGGGCGCCGTAGCGGGGCCCTATCTCGCCATCGCCGCGCGACAGCCGGACGCCACGGACGCGCGCTGGACCACGAGCATCGGTGAACGCCTCGAGGCAGAGCTCGGACGCGAAGCCGCTGCGGCCTCACCGTCTGACGCGGACGTGGTCGCGGGGGTGCTCCGCGAAGAGGCGCTCAGCCGGGCTCGCAGGCTGCTGGCGCGTCGGCTGCCGGGTCCCGCCGGGGTCGCCTACCGCCGCGCCTTGGGCTTCCTGCCCGAGGAGTTACGCGCCTCCGTCGACAGGCTCGGCGCGCCGCGCATGGTCCCGCCCCCGGTGGTGCGCGATCCGGCGGTCATGCTCCCCAGCGAGGGAGACGCCCTGCGGGAG
>JAADHO010000338.1 GCA_013151775.1 Deltaproteobacteria bacterium
CGCGACGCGTGCGCTCCGCGAGGGCGCGCACCTTCACGTCGAGCGCGCTCTCGCTCGGCTTCGCGTCTGTCGATCCCTCACTCATGCGCTGCCCACGTGCATTTCACGACCAGGAAAGGTTTACCTGAAGGGGCTCTCCGATGCACCATGCGCGGGAAGTATGCCGAAGGATTCCAGCCCAGGCCAAGCCACGCGCGATCCCTCCACCTTGGATGTGGACGAGCGCTGGCTCGAGGAGCTCGGGCCAGGCGGAGCGCCGCCCGCGGGCAGCGTGGTGGAGGGAAAATACCGCGTGCTGCGGCCCGTGGGTCACGGCGGCATGGGCGTGGTGGTGCTAGCGCGCGACCTGCGGCTCGAGCGAGACGTGGCGCTGAAGCTGGTCGCCCCGGGTCGCCTCAGCGAGTCCACCCGCGAGCTCTTCTTGGCCGAGGCGCGCGCCATGGCCACCGTACGTCACGAGAACGTGGTGCAGGTCTACGACTTCGGCGAGCACCTCGGCCTGCCCTATCTGGTCATGGAGTACGTGCCGGGTCGCAGCGTCGCCGGCTGGCTCGAGCAGTGCGATGAAGCGGGCGCCCTCGGCCCGATCGACGAGGCCCTCGGGATCTTGGATCAAGTCTGCCGAGGTGTAACGGCGGTGCACGACGCAGGCCTGCTGCACGGCGACCTGAAGCCCGGAAACATTCTGCTCGGCCCGGCCTTTCGCGCCGCGGTGGCCGACTTCGGCTTCATGCGTCAGCGTGGCGTCGCGAAGGATCTCGGGCTGATCGCCGGCACACCCGCCTACATCCCGCCGGAGATGGCCGTGGGCGACTCGCATCAGCCACCCGACGCACCCGCCGATGTCTACGCCCTGGCGGCCACCGCCTACGAGATGCTCACGGGTGAGCTGCCCCTGCCCGTCTACGACATGCTCTCGCTCTACGAAGTGCACGGACGCGGTGACCGGCCGCGGCGTCCGAGCGCCATCCGGCCCGAGCTGCCCGTCTGCTTCGACGACGTGCTGCTCGAAGGTCTCGACGCATCGCCCAAGACCCGCACCCAGACCCCCGACGCCTTTCGCCGGGCGCTGATCACCGCCCGTGACTCCATCGCCCACGCGCGCTCCGCGTCGGTCGGCGCCCGGGTGACACGGGTGGTCGTGGCGGACGACGACGAAGACTTTCTGGCGCTCGCGACGGAGTCCTTGCGACACGCCTTCCCCGGCGCCGAGATCGAGAGCGTCACGGATGGCATCGCGGCGCTGCACTCCCTAGAGGCTCGCCCGGCGTCGCTGGCGGTGCTCGACCTCGACATGCCGGGGATGAACGGCGTGGAGTTGACGGCCACGCTGCGTGGCGGCGAGGTCGGAGCGCAGCTGCCGATCATCGTCGTGACGGCCCGCGGAGGCGCGCCCGATTGGCGTCTGCTCTCGGCTTTGGGCGCCAACGGATTCTTGGTGAAGCCCCTCGATCCCCACGCCCTGGTCGCCATGGCGCGTCGCAGCGTGCTGGGTTCGGGGACATGAGCGGAGGGCGATCCCTACGCACAGTGCTGGGATCGACTCCCCTCCTCGTCGGTCTGCTGCTCTCGGGCTGCGGCTGGGGCAGCTCGACTCACGGCTCCGTCGCGCGCGTACCGGATCGCACGGAGGTCGTCTTCCTGCCGATGCTGCACGGCGCCCATCGGGGTGCGTCGGGCTACTCCTTTGGCTACCTGCGCGAGATCCTGCGTGAGATCGCCCCCGATGTCGTGCTCGTGGAGGTGCCGCCCAGCATCATGGCCCGCGTGGAGGCGGCCAGCGACGCGCATGAGTCGGGCGCGCCCATGAATGATCCGTGGCTCACGCGGTGGCCGGAGATCTTCGAGGTGCTGCTGCCCATGCGCCGACGACTTCACTATCAGGTCGTGCCCGTCTCGGGTCTGAGCGCCGACGCGCGCCGCGACTTCCGAGCGTATTTCGAGGCGCATCCTCTGGGTCCAGACGTCGGCTACTACCGTCGCGCGCTGCGGGCCGTGCGGGTGATGCGGGAAGACGACGACCCTCGGGAGGAGCCCGCCTACGCCCTCTCGCCCGCCTATCGACGCCTCGTCGGGTGGCCACGACAGGCGCTCTCCACAGCGGCAGAAGACGAACTCGGCGAGGCGGGCCCGCGTCGACTCGTGCACGCCCACCTCGAGAAGATGCGCGAGGCCATCGCCGCCCATCCCGGCGAGCGCATCGTCGTGGCCTTCGACGCCGCCGACGCCTGGTACCTCGTCCCACGCCTCAGACACCTACCCGGTGTGCACTACATCGACGCCCTCGCCTTCGACGACGTCATGTAGCTCGTCACAAGTTGGGGACGGTCCTAAGCAGTTAAGTTATTTCTTCGCCCTCGCCTTCGACGACGTCATGTAGCTCGTCACAAGTTGAGCTCAAGTTGGGGACGGTCCTAAGCAGTTAAGTTATTTCTTAGGAGCGTCCCTCCATCGCCGGATCGCTTTTCCGGCGATGGAGACTAGGCTGGCGTCCGCATGCAGGAACCCCCGGACGATCAGCCCCTGGCTTCGACCGCCACGCCGCTTCCCGCGGAGACGAGCGCACCCGAAGTATCCGCCGTTCCCCGGACGCGCTTGAAGCCTTGGCAGGGGCTGGTCGCCGCGTTAATCGGGGGCTCCTTCGGCATGATCGCGAGCCTGGTGGTGGGCCTGATGGCGCTCGCCGCGCTGCTCTTCGCCCAGCTGGGTTCGTTGAATGTGGACCACCTCGAGGCCGACATCACTGGCCTCAGCATGAGCTTGTGGGTCGTCGCGCCGAGCCTCTTCGCCTCCCACGGCACGCTCTTCGGCGTTCCCTTCCTCACGGCGAAGCTCGCCAAGGTGCCGATCCGCTCGGCCCTCGGTCTGAACGGCGCGCGCTGGCCGATCTTCCTCGCCGCGCCGCTGGGCATCCTCGGCCTCGGTCCGACCTCGGACGGCATCGTGCACCTGATGCGTTGGCTGGCCCCGAACTTCACCTTCGGCACGCTGGGACAGCTCGACGTGCTGATGCAGGGGCACTCCTTCTTCGTGCTCTGGCCTCTGATCGCGTTGGTTCCGGGCTTCGCGGAGGAGATGTTCTTCCGAGGTCTGGTGCAGCGCTGCCTGGGCAACGGCCTGCTGGCCATCGTCGTGTCGGGTGTCTCCTTCGCGTGCTTCCACATGGATCCCCATCACGTCGCGGGCGTGCTGCCGGTCGGGCTCTATCTGGCGTGGGTCGCAGCGCGGGCCGACAGCACCTGGCCAACCATCGTCGCACACACGATCAACAATTCCCTGGCGCTGGTCGCCACGAAGTTCCTCGGCGAGTCCGTAGGCCAGGACGAGCCAAATCCCTGGATCATCCTCGGCGGCCTCGCGATCACGGCGCTGGCCATCGCCACGATCTACTGGGTCACGCGCAAGTCCAACCGCGCAGGTGACTCCGCGACCCAAAGTGAGCCAGCGTAGAATGGGACGATCCTAAGTAACAACTTAACTC